>CALEGD010000065.1 GCA_937877075.1 uncultured Acholeplasmatales bacterium | reverse complement strand
ATTCTAAAAGCCATTTTAAAGGGGAGATGTGATTTTATCATTGTGAATGCACTTGAATACTGTTTTAGATCAACTCGATCTTCTGTATCAACAAATACATTTTGAGTATGGAAATCTTCTCCACTTTTAGTGATTAAATTAAGACTTTTCTCTTTTTCAAGATAGAGGTTGATCATTTCTAAATCTTTACTGGTTAATTTATAACCTTCTCTGACGACCAAACCTTCTTTTTCTACATATTGAACATTAGTTTCTTTTTGTCCGTTTGTAATGGTTGTTTTAGTAATATCGCTGATGATTTTCCCATCAGCCAGTTCAATAACCCTATCACCATATCTTTCCGCAAACTCTCTGTCATGAGAAACAACTAATACTAGTTTTTCTTTGGAAAGTTTCTTAAGAATATCAAAAATTTGGATACCAGTTTTACTGTCTAAGGCTCCCGTTGGTTCATCCGCAAGAATAATATCCGGATTCTTTACCAAAGCCCTGGCAATTGCAATCCTTTGTTTTTGACCGCCGGATAACTCATTTGTTCTTCTAATACCATGACCTTCGAGATCAAGGGTATTTAAAATATGGTTAACTTCTTGATTACTTGCTTTTCTTCCTTGTAATTCAATTGCAAGAGCAATATTTGCACCGACAGAGAAATCATCAAGAATATTGTATTCTTGAAAAATAAAACCAACATAAGTGTTACGGTAAGAGTCAAAATCTCCTTGAGTAAAATCTTTTGTTGATTTGCCTTTAATGATAATATCCCCTTTATCATACTTGTCAAGACCTCCAAGTAGATTAAGAAGCGTAGACTTACCACTCCCGGATTTTCCAAGAATAAAGACTAAACCTTTATCTTCGATCTTTAAACTCACATCGTTTAGCGCTACGACTGGAACTCCTTTTTTTGGGACGTACGTTTTTGTAAGATTCTTTACTTCTAACATAGCTTAATCCTTCCATTATTTTTTTCACAAATAAAGATTCCGTCTTTAATTTGTAATCTAATTATAACATATCACTTTTAACTAATCTATAATTATTTTTCTTCCACAAAACCTACAACTTTTATTTTTTGAGTTTATTGCTATAGAAGAAAAAGTTTGAGAGATTGTTAGAATTTACAATATCAAAAAACAGTTGGTTTTTAAATAATAATCTTGATATTTCAAGTGATTTATAGTATAATAATTAAGCATGCCACTGTGTTGAAACTGGTAGACAAACTTGACTCAAAATCAAGCGCCTTCCAAGGCGTGCCGGTTCGAATCCGGCCAGTGGCACCATTTATATGATATTTTCATCGCATTTTTCTAAAATGCGATTTTAGGCGTTAAATTCGCCCTATAATCAATTTTCATTTATTTTCATAATTCGGATAATGTCATTTTCATAAAAAGTGGGAAATTGATGGGAAGAAAAAATTCTTTAAAATGATCATTTTTGCTTGTTTTAACAATAATTTACTCATAAAATGGTTCGACTGTATAGAATGAGACCAATAAATATGACATGGCTTATTTAGGCTCTGAAATTGCCCTGTAATCGTTTTTCCGATTTTCTAATAATTGTATTTCCCACCACGGAATAATTTTCACCATAAATTTTTACCATAATTTTAATGGTATTATCTCTAATTGAATGAAATCCTTTATTGACTTTATAATTATATAGAACCAATATTGATTATGTGTAAAAAATATTATAAACAGTTATATATTTCACAAGGTTGATATTTCCAATTTGTTTTGTTATAATATCACAGTTATGTTATATATCAATAAAATGGAGATTGAAATCTATGAAAAAAGAAGATGTTGCAAAACAAACTATTGCATAGGCGTCTAATATACTTTTGCTAAACTGATAAAAAAAAGCAATCCTAATGTAGGTTCAATCAATCCGTTTGGTGAAGTTTAAAAAGATATAGTCATAAGTGAAAAAAGAAATATTTCTTTCGGGAAAGAACTATGTTCCAGAATCAACTGTTATATTTGAATACCATTTAGATGGTATACATTCTTCGTATCTCGATTTTATTATGAAGGATATGTTTGTAAGGATCCACATCTTTGAGGTAAAAAGTTTGAATCAATCATCAGAATTTGCCTTTGTCAAAAACATGAATATTTCTAAGATAGAAGAACTTAAAAAGTGTTATATTCAAGCTTCACTTCAAACTGGACATATGTTTTATTTACCTATATTACAAGATGATATCTGGCGAATAACTTTGTTCAATAAAGGAGTAGAAAAGACATTATCAATTGATCAATATCTACCTCTTATTAATTCCAAATGATTATATTTCTAAAACTTCTCTCAAGTGGGACAATAACCATTTGAGGTTTTTTTGTATGTTGATACACGATCTGTCAATGACTGACGACAGAAGAGGTCGACAAATGACTTAATGAAGATTGGATGACTTGGCGGATGATGCGTGAAGTGATATTTATAATGAATAGACATGATAATAAACATGGGAACTGAATATAATATAACAAAATATGGTAGTATTATTTAAAATATTATGATATACTTTAATAAAATGATCGCTCGATAAATTGTAAGTTATCGAAATAAGAAATTAATAATATGCACTGTAATAATATGTGTCCAAAAAATTGGGGTAGGTAGTTGTTATACTACTAGGAAGGAATGAATATGAAAAAATTTTTTTTAATTTTATTAATCTCATTTTTTGGCATTATTCTTGCATCTTGTAATAGAATAAAAGAATATGATAGAAAAGAAATAGTAAAACTTTCTTATCACACCATAGATTTTAATGGTGGATATCGAAGTAATATGGTATTAGATTTTGTAAATAATCAATATTTAACAAATGGCTATTTACCTAGTCAAGAACATGAACCAGAACTTGAAGTGAAAAGAACTTTTTCTGAGGAAGAAGAAAAAGTTTTTATAAATGGTTGTTATAGTATGGGGTTATTCAATTTAAAAGATAAATATGAAAAAGATGGGATTATCGATGGTGGTTCCTGGAGTATCTCAATTGAATACATTGATGGTTCATCAAAAGTATCCTTTGGAATAAATGATGGACCAAGTGAAACTTTTAACAGATGTTCAACATTTTTTTATGATTTATGTGGTGTGGAAGTACTAGGTACTCTTCCAGAGTTTTATCTTCATCCTCCTATAGTATCTTATGCATTTGGCTATGATATTGGTGAATATGGTACTGGGAGTGATAATTCCATAGCTATGATTGGTGGAGTAAATTATAAGTGGAATAAGAGTGAATCCAGTGATACCAATAAGAATCTTTACTTGATTAATGAATCCTATACTAAAAAAAATAAATTTTTACCAAATAATAAATATCAATTCTTTTTATATACAACAAATTATCATTCGAAAGAAAGATTTACTAAAATAGTAATTAAAAATTATGATTACAATCAAGAACTCACCAACGAAAAAATAGTATATGAAGGATCATGGTTTATACAAATAGAAATTGAACTAGAGATGAATAAAATATATTTTTATAAAATTGAATATCGAGATGGAGATTTTTTAGAACGTACATTTAATACAAAATGTTTAGATAGCAAAATATTATATGGTCAATATTATTATAGTATCTATGAGGAAGGTCAATCAACCTTAATAATGAATGACGATGGTACATATGAATTATTCCAATTTGAATATTCTGATAGATCAAAAAATGTGAATGAAAGCATTAAGGGACAGTATACCTTTGAAACAATAGATGAGAAAGAATTTTTATGTTTATATACTGAGGATGAAAAAAGAATTGTACTTGAATACTATACAAATACTTTTGTTGTTAATTCAGATTTATCAACATTTAATCTTACAAGTTATCATTTAGAAGATAAGCCAGGGCCCATGCATGGTAAAGCATGTTTTTCCTTTTGGAAATGACTGTTTTGCCAATTGTGGAATTGCACGATTGCTTGACAAATTCCAAGTTATAGAACTATTAATTATTAATATGTAGTGCAAGTAAAAGGGGAAAACTATGTTTAAAAAAATTTTTATTTTTACATTAATTATAAGTTTTATCTTGTTTATGTCAGGTTGTTCAAAAGATTTAATGTTTGACTCTAATGAATTAAAACAGGATGTAATTAAAGTTGAAATATTATATTATAATAGTCCAACAGATAGTGATCACATAATTTCAATCGAACAAGAAGATAGTTTGGTTGAATTTATAGATGAGTTTTCAAAATTACAAATCACGGTAACCTTTGGTGCACCGGGTGAACTTGAAGGGTACTGTATCAAATTATTTAAAAAAGATTTTAATTATTATTTAATAACTAAAAACCACATTGAGCATTTTAGTGAATAAGGTAAACTCATAAGAGAAGATAGAATAACGCTGGATGTTATCCAATTTAGTGAATTAATTAACAAAATAATAGTTTAGTATATCTTATTGTTTGAAAATATGAAAAACAAGGGATTATAGTGCTCATAGATTTAGGTTGTATTGTAAAGAATTACTATTATTCGTAAAATTCCAAGTTAGCGTTTAAATACTAATTCCAAATAGATTTTACTAAAACAAATAAAAGTTATATAACATATAAAGATAAGAATGAATGAAGGTTGGAGTTATGAATAATAATTCAATATATTTACAACAATTTCAAATGAAAAAAATTGATGTTCAAACTGAAATTTCAAAAATAAACAAATATTTGAATGATTATAGGTGGATGGATTTTGATTATGGACATATGGGTCCAGATAAAATTGTATTATATGGATGTACTGATCAAAGTTATAGAGAGAATGCTATTGAAATTACTTTTGAATATCCTCAAATGATATCTACTCTTTTTAATTTTTCAATGGATGAAACTAGTGATTTTATACAATTGGCTAATCCAAAAGAACTGTTGGAAAATACTAAACTTTATTCCGAAGAAGGTTATTATATTTTTCAAATAAATAGTGATGATATTTAAAAAGATTTATAAGTCAATAAGTAATGAGACATTTTCATGTTTTATATAAATTAAAAATGTATATATTGGATCAATACTTAAATTTAAAAATTTAGTAAACTTTTTCGGGGAGCAAATAAAACAAAGGTTATTAAAGTATCCAAAGGCAGGTGAATTAATTTTAGATAAATACGTTATTAAAAGTGAAAATAATCTATATTTACCTAAAGAATTAACCACAGTAGATAAAGAAGCTATTATTTTAGAATATATTAATAGTAAAAATGCAAGTTTAAATTATATAAGATTAGTTCTTAATAAAAGAATTTTCATTATCAGATATAACTAAGTATAAAGCAAAAAAAAGGCAGAAAAATTAGAGGCTAAACTTTTCCCTAGTAATAGTGGGTATTATACTGGCATAAATATCATTTTTATTGAAAGTCAGGTTGAAGCAAGGAAAATATATAGCAAGCGGGAAAAAGATGGTTTAACTTTAATCGCTAAATATAGTATAAAATGGATAGAACAGAACCCTGATTACTCTACACTACTTAATAACTTTATCTATCTCTTTGATTATGTTGATGAAAATTTTAGATTTTCTAATACGTCAAAAAGAGAAGATTTAGGCATATTTGAAAAAATTTTTATGTATTCTAAAAATGACTATATAAAAGGTGTTGCTTTTGATATGACAAATAGATTTGCAATTCTGCAAATGGGATCATATTATAAGCTGTTGTTAAATTTAAAAATTCGTTTCGAAGAAATAATATCATGGTTTTTTAAAGACTATTTAAAAAATGAATTTAAAATAAAAAATTTCCAAATAGAAATACCTTCAGAAGAGTCATCCTATTTAGAAAAATGTAGAATGATAGCACCAGAGATGGAAAAAAGCCTTAAACAATATAGGCTTTGGGTGAGGGATAAAAAAATAACACAAGAGTTATTGAACTTCTCATCCCCAATTCAATTTTCAGATATTCCAAGTGCTATTTCACGAAAGTATGTATATTTAAACAATAATTCTGAAAAGTGTAAGCAAATCATGTATTTATTATTCTCTGATCAAACATTACTTGGATATTTCAGAAAAAATGGTAAAGGTAAAGAATATAAAAATCTCGATAATGCATTAATATCAAGAAATGTAAATATAAAGGAGTACGAAAAATTTCAAAAGATTTCTATACAATATCTATGCGATAATGATATTTTAAATATTTCTAATACAGGATACTTATCATATATAGACAAAGATATAATAAGAATATTAAAAGACTTATATTTTAACGAGGTAATTTCTTATTATTATTATCCCGGTGAAACGAGATGCAAATTTGATATACTCTTTAAAAAGGATTATATTATATATGGAGATACATTATTTTCAAAGCCTGAAATAGATTATTTAAATTTCTATTTAAATAAATCCACATTTACGAACGGGTTAGATTTAAGAAATAGTTATCTTCATGGTACAGAATCTGAACAACATGAGGAAGATTATATGATTTTTCTTATGCTGTATGTATTAATGATAATAAAAATTAATGATGATTTATGTTTATATGATAAATATGTAAATAAAGAATTTAAATAATTATATTTTATAAACTAAATAATTTCCTTCAATCTTTTAATGATATATTATAAACAATACTAGCATTATAGGAATACAAAGCAAATATCTAAGGAAGATCTTGAATAAGATGGTAAGAGAGACCAAGATAAACCCTCATATTCCGACATAGATAGGACAAAATTAAGACATTGTCAATTGAACGACGATGTCTTTTTGTCTGTCTGACCGGTTAATGACAGACGACAGAAGATGTCGACTAGAGACTGACTGTCGAATATCGTAAAAAGATATAGTACAGTTTTATTATTTATGTTATAATTAAATTGACTTAATATGTGGATTTACTTACTTTTTTAAGATATAAATATATCTTATAATATGATAAACAATTACACAAGAGTAGGAGAAGATTTTATGATTGATTCAAAATCATTTCAAATATTTTTAGATTACATAATTGAAAATTTTACAAGTAATAAGATTACGAAGACGAATTATTACTATGAAGGTTTAATATTAGATGAATATTTAGAAAAAAGTCATTTTAGGCACGATTATTTTTCCTTAGAAGATTACATTTATACAAAGGTAGGCATTAATTATAATGATCAAATGAATTTGATTGATGAGTTTAAAGGAGTAAATTCTGATACCAAAATTAAATTTATTGAAGCAATATATAATTTATATAATAAGAATATTACTAACGATAATGTATGTTATGAATTCTGTCAAAAGATTAAAGCTATGTTAAATAGAAATGAACTTACTATAATTGATGACAAAGAATATTCAAGAATAATAAATAGTAATGAAACAAGGGATGGATATTTTTGTTATGTTGAAATTTTGAATGATACTTTAGTACGAAAGACTTTAAAACGAGAACGTCTCACTGAAGAAAATAAGAAGAGATTTGAATATGAGTATCAAATGATGGAAAAACTATCTTCAAATAGTAGATTCCTTAGAGTATACGATTTTGATGCTGCTAATTTATCTTATTTAATGGATAGATGTGAATGTGATTTATTTGAATATTTAAATGATAATATATTAACTGAAAACAGAAAAATTAAAATTATTTTAGAGATTTTAGAATTGTTAAATTATGCTGCCCTGAATGGAATTATTCATAGAGATTTACATTTAGGAAATTTATTAATAAAAAATAATTCTCTGATAATTGCAGATTTTGGTTTAGGCAAAGATAGTTCCATTATAAGAAGTTTGATTACATCTTCTGGAAGAAAGAATAATCACGCATTTATTTCTCCGGAAGGGTTTAAAAATTTTAAAAATGTTGATATTCAGAGTGATATATATTCTGTGGGCAAGATAATGGATTATATTATGGGCGATGGCACATTTGGTAAAAGTAATTACATTTTACCGATAATAAATAAATGTTTACAGTATGAAAAAAAAGATAGATATAATAATTATGAAGAGATAATAATAGCTATAAATCAGTTGATTCAAATTAAATTAAATGGCTTTAATCAAATAAATATTTTAAACAATATTCATATAGGAATTTGCGGCGAATCTGAAGAAAAATATATTATAGATTTAGTTAACAATAATAATGTATCTTACTTTATCATAGAAAACAAACTAAATAATTTTGATTTAATATTTGAACAATTGGAGTATAATTTACAAGAAAAGACAATTATATCTATTAAATCTAATTATGTAGACGCGACTGGTTATGGCAAATTTCATAATTATGATTACTTTAGTAAATTATCATATAAGATAATTTTGAATAACAAAATTAATATAAACGTTAAATTTCACGCTGCGCTTATATTATACGGATGTTCAACAATAAGGTATAGTGCTAATGATTTGGCACAAAATCTAAAAAATAATAAAGCAATAGAACAAGAAATAAAAAATATTCTATATGGAAAAACTGATTATTAATTTATTAGATTCAAAAATAACACCTTGAAAATAAAAAAAACTAAAAAAGGTAAGAGAAGAGGCTGAAAAAAGGTATTTCACTCCTTTTTTGAAGATTTTTATAAAAATAAAGATCATTAATAACTATATTTAAGCATTAGTAATATTAAATTTTGAATAAATAAATATAAAAGATATTAGATTTATATAATTGGGAGAAGGATTATGGGGATTATGGATTATAAAAGTTTAGATGCTAAAGAATTAAAAGATATATTAGAAAATAAGTTAAATGAATTAAAAGCGATTTTGCAAATAGCTGAATTTATTAATAATGAAAATGTTAAATTAGAAGATATAAGAAACAAATATAAAGTCTTTAAACACGACTTTAGTAGAATATATAATTATGTTAAAATGAAAAGAAATGAGGATTTAACTAATAGTTGGTATAGTACTAATTTCGTACATGTGATCGCGGAAGTGAGTGTTAATTGTTTAAATGCTAAAGTTGATGGTAATATTGATGATATAGTAATGTCTTTACAAAACGCACAATACTATCTAACTAATGTTTAAAGCTAGATAACGGCTATTGCATGCTTTTTATAATCTATTATATTTACTAAAATAAACTATTATTTTGAGTAATATAAAGTTTTTTCAAAATTAAATAGACAAGTCCGACATACATCAAGACTGTCCTGACCTATCAAAGACTGAAATAAGACGTCGTCATTGGACTGTCTGTCGACAAGGATGACTTTGACACGACATGTTGAGCCGATAGAATAGATAAATGTAATAATTATTAATGAACTAATAAATCGGTGCAATATTTTAAAAAATGTGTTATCATTTTGTTGTGGTTTTTGTAAATAAATACTTAATGGAATAAATGATGATAATTTATTGATTATTTAGTGTAATTTTGTAAAGAGAAAGGATATAATTTATGCAAAATGGAGATATCTTAATTACAATTTCAAACTTATTGTTAGCTATTGCAACATTCTTTTCAGCATTTATAGCAATTCGGATTTCTACTGCTAATACAAAAGCAAAATATAAGATTAATTTTATTATAGGTCAAATTTACCCAAAAAACTCTAAAGAAATATTTTATACAATTTTTTTAATTAATGAAAGTTTAAACATTCCTATTACAATTGACTTTGTAGGTATTAGAAATTTAAGTAAAAATAAATCTTTAATAATTAATCCACCATATGATAAGTTTCCATTTACAAACCTTCCGGTAAAGTTATTATATGGCGACCAATATACTTTTGTTATTGGTAAAGAAATGGCAAAATCAATTTTAGAAAAAGTATCTAAAAACACTAAAAAATTATCATTTGTTTTTATTGATAAAATTGGAAGAGAGTATAAACATATAATTAAATTAGCTGATTTAAAAAGTATTATGGAATAAATAGGAGAATTTATATGAAAGATTTTTTAAAAGATGGTACAGAATTAAGACTTCAAATAAAAGATTTGGTTTTTTCTTATATGAAATCAAAACAAGAATGTAGTGTATATTCCAAAGGTATGAAGCAAGCAGAAATCTTTAGGGAATGTGGATTGGACTGGGGAACTCATGAAAATGCAACATCCTCACAACAAGTATTTTGGATTGTAGGACTTCTCAGGGAACTTGAAAGAGAAAATAAGATTCAAAGAATAGAAAAACTATGGAAACTGAAATAATATGGTGTGTATTGATGAAAGAAAAAAGTCCATACAAAAAAGACTAGTACCACTAACAATGTTTACTAGTCTTTATGGATTAGATTGTTGAATATACAATTTATTTCAATCCCTTCGATTTAGAATACAATTAAACCAACAATTATCAATACAATTGAATACAATATTGCACCACCACGCTTACCAAACCATATACCAAATTTATTTCCAATTGCCATTATTATTCCAACAAATGCAAAAGAAAGAAATCCAGCAAAAGCAATTTTTGGTAAGTTGAATAATGGTTTTAAACTTTCTATAAGCTTATGCCCATTACTAATTCCTAATACTAAGAATATGGCAACTATCGCGAATATTGCGTACAACTCTTTTTTGCTTGCATATTTCATTTTGTTCCTCCTTTCTTACAAACGTTTTTTGAGAATTACTTTAATTAAGGTATGAATTATAGGTACAATAAACAATAAAATAATGGAATATGTAAATAAATCTAATGAGTTTAGAGGAATAGAAACTATCATTGTTATTAAATTAATTATAAATAAAACCCTAAAAGTAGATGAATTGGCTGAATGATGTATTTCTAATAATCTTTCATCAAAATCACGTATAGCTTTTCTTCTGATCGTTTTTGGATTATTTAGTCTATATAGATTGATTACAATAAAAGCTAATGTTATAGATAGAAGTGCATATAAGAAAATAGCTACACCTCCTACAAAAGATAAATTTTGTTCTTTATTAATAAAAAATGATTCAACAAATATAAAAAATGTTAATATAAAATAGAAAATACTTAAATATAACATTACTTTTATATTCTTTTTTGTTTTATATAATTTTTCTTTTTCAGTCATTATATTTCACCTCAACTTCACTGAAATCAAATACCTCCTCAATCGTTAAACCAAAATATTTAGCAATTTTATATGCTAGTTCCAGTGATGCATTGTATTTTCCAATTTCAATAGAGGTAATTGTTTGTCTTGAAACGAATACTGCATCTGCTAGATCAGTTTGCGATATTTTACGTTCTTTTCTTAATTCTGCAATTTTATTCTTCATTATATCACCTTGTAATTATTGCAAAGTTTACTTTGCAATAATAGAATATCATAATAGAAATTAGTTGTCAAGATAATTTGCAAAGTTTGCTTTGCATTTATATTTTAGGTTTAAAATTTTATTTTAAATTATAAAATATTAATAGTGAAATGATAATAAAACAACAAAATTAAATAGGTATAAAAAATATTTTAAAATTTATAGATATAACAAAGATGCATAACAAGAAAGGTTTATAGTATGAAAATTTTCATTGAGAATAAAATTGTAAATCGTCAAGGAAGAAAAGGAGTATTTACCTATTCAGAGAGTGGACGTATAAAGTCTGGTTATTTAGTTTATGATGAAAAAGGAAAAAGTATAGGTATAATCTTCAAATCTGATGATATTCGCAAGAAATCTTATGGGCAATCACAAATTTTATTTGATGAGTATTTTGAAAAAGAGTTTAACAAAACGTGGAACATAGTAAAAATTGAAAAAAGTATTTACCATTCGATGAAGTAGAAAAAATCATGTCTGTAAACAATATGTTCGAACTTGATATTGATTTAAAAATCTCTTAAATTCTAACATTACTAATTTTAAACAAATAATACAAGATTAAGTCTAACCTAAACTTGTCTATTAGAGACACATATCATTATCATGATAGATTTAATGATAATGAGTTATAAATTGGTTGCAACTGAAGAAAAAGGTAAGATTAATCTGACACGCTTCTGCAAGTCAATGACGTCTTGTCTGTCCAGGTCAAGGACCAGTCAGTCAGATGTCAGCTCGGACTAGTCAAAAAGGACGGGTGGGCAAGACGAGGACTGCCTGACGAATTACATTACAAAAAAACATTGTCATAATGAATGGTATGACAATGTTATTTATGCTATTTTAGTGGGAATATAATAAATTTTTTTGAGAGAAATCTCTTCTTAAAGAATTATAATTTAAATTCTACTTAAATATTTATAATTACATTTAATAGATCTAATAGTAAAAACTTTTTCACTAGTCACTACATCTATAGCAAAACCCAAAAATTTTACTTGATTGATGTCATAGAAATGCATGTAATTTTTATATATTTCTAAAAACATAATATTATTAGTAAAGTTTTCTTTTATTGTTGATGTCATAATATGCCCTCCTTTCAATAAATTCAAATTTTATACTAATATAATATAAATAAATACAACAAAAATTAACCCTCCTCCAACTTAATTTATAAACAAGAAGATAAGTATATACTTGTTCACTAAATTACAAAAGAAGAGGTAGATGTCATTGAAAAACATACATTTTTAAAATTTATTAATATAAAATAGTTATTTGGTCAGAGTAGAAGGATTTGAACCCACGACTTCTTGATTCCAAATCAAGCGCTCTACTAAACTGAGCTATACTCTGTAATTCAATTATTTTTGTTTTATAAGATGTTTTTAAAAATTTTCATAAGAAGAGATAATGCAATATTACTTAGAAAATATTTTGTTGAATCTAACTCTTATTAATAGACTTTAGTGGGAAATTGGTGGGAAAGACCGTAAAAACATCAAAAATATTAAGAATTTAAAGGAAAATAAGAATTACAATCGCCTTTTTTTCTTAAAAACCCCACTTTTAGGCTAAATTTCGCCTAGAATTTGACGTTTTTGTCCCACTTTTGATTTTTAACAACTCCGGCCAGTGGCACCATTTTGTCAGTAATTTTACATATTAAATCTAAATATATCCTCAAATTATACACCATTAGTAGAATTCAACTAATGGTTGTTTGTTTTTTACATTAGTAATGATATAATTAATAAAAACATAGGAGGTTAATTATGTTTGGTTTTGATGGATTTGGAAAAAGACTTCACGACTTACGTACTAAGAAAAATATGACTCAAGGGGAGCTTGCTGAACGACTTGGAGTTACAGGACAAGCAGTATCAAAATGGGAAAACGATCAAAGTTATCCTGATATTACACTAATTCCAACGATTGCTACTATTTTTAATGTGGAGATTGATTATTTATTTGGTATTAAAAAGAATAATTTAAAAAATGATATTTCATTTCCTAAGATTTATGAGAGTATGGAATTAGTACATCAATATCAAAACAAAGCTTGTTATTCTTCAAAAATTGTAGATTCTATCGATGGTTCCGGAATAAAATTTAAAGATGGTAGTACAGCGGAATTATCTAATAACTTAGTTATTAATGTTGGACAAGGGGAGATAAGGTTATTGGTTTTAGATGATGTAGATAGTAATATTGATTTTTCAAAAGAATCAAAAAACTATGAGTTTGATTATATTGATAGTTTGGATATTGAAGTGCTTTTAAATAAGTGTGAGATTATTCAATCAAAAGATAATAAATGTAGAGTTCATGCAAATGGCGAAACACGATTTATTAAAATGTTGGATATAAAAGTTCAAGAAGAGAAACTAATTATTAGATTTGATAATAAAGAGGGATATAATAATACATCATATCAAAAAAATAGTATAGTTGTTGAATTACCATGTGAAACAGGTAAAACTGCGCTAGTAAAAGTAAATGGTAGTGGAGAGTTGATATCTGAGATAAGTTATTTTGAAAATGGCAAATTAATGATAAATGGATCAGGAATTATTAAGATGAATAATTTTGAATCATGCATCTCATCAATAAATGGATCTGGTTTAATAAAAGCAAAAAATACCGAAACAGGTAATTTATTAATTAATGGTTCAGGAAATATAGAGTGGGAAAATGTTAATAAATTGGATGCATCAATAAATGGATCAGGTGATATTGATGTTAAAAATTTGGTTTCAACTAACGCAAATATAAATGGATCTGGAGATATAACACTTCATAATATAAGTGGTGAAGGTGAAGCAAACTTACGTATTTCTGGAAATGGTAATATTAATCTGAAAAATGGATATTGTAAAAAATTAGATATTATTATTAAAGGAAGCGGTGATATTGAGGCAACTGGAGTTAAAGTTCAAAAAGCTTCAATTGTAATCGATTCTAATGGTCAAGTAACAATAGGAAGAGTAGTTGAAAGTTCTATAGAGCAAATCAAGAAAAAGGGTGTAATTAAAATTTTAAATCGAGGGGAAAAATCTATATAAATTATATTATGTACTTATATTATCTATATCTTGTAGGATATACAGCGAAAATTACTTTTTTACAGGGCTAATATATTTACTAGTTCTTTTACCCTTTCAAACTGAACTTGTTGAGATAGAAAGAATCGAAGGGCATAAATGGAGATATGTCTTTTCTGTTGTACCATCATTAGTAGTTTTAATTGCAACCACGGTTGGGCTTATAAAAGTTAATCCTGAAGTACCATTAGTAATCTCTAACTTACCATTCACCTTGTTATTGACTATATTTGGCTTCGGGATTACTTCTATAAGCATATGCTTTGCTTTTATTGGTAAATCAAATGGTGAATCCAATAAATTAGTTACAGAAAAGAATAAGTTTTGGTTTATTGATTTTGTTGCTATATGGATACTCAATATATTAGTTGCTTTACTCTTAATGGTATTAAATATCAGTTCAAGTGTATTTGTATTATTCATAATGATGATTCTACAATTTTATGTTGTACTTCATTACTACATTAAACAGATTTTAAATTAAATTCTAAGATCAAAAAGTAAAGAAGGAGATCCCAAATTGTATGATGAGAATACTTGCTATATTTATTTTGATATTTGCTGCACTCACTATTGTATTGATGTACGGAGGGAATTAATAAGATACTTAGTTTCTCATAACAATGTTAACTTTTTTACAATAATGAAAGAACAGGGATTGAATTATCAAGTATTATTTACCCATCAAGAAAGGGAATAAAAATATTTATGTTTAGTTATGTAAGTGAAAGGAGATAAAAGTGGTCTACACAGAATTAACTAAAAAAGCTTTAATCATAGCATATGAAGCACATAAGAAACAAAAAGATAAATCTGGATTGCCTTATGTATTCCATCCTTTCCACTTGGCTGAACAAATGAATGATGAATATTCGACATGTGTTGCACTATTGCATGATGTTGTTGAAGATAGCAATTATACAATTCAAGATTTAATAGACATAGGCTTTCCTATTGAAGTAACTGAAGCGATTAAAGTACTTACTCATTCTAAAGCCATACCTTATTTTGAATATATAAAAAAAGTGAAGAATAATACCATAGCAACAAGAGTAAAAATTGAAGATTTAAAACATAATTCTGATTTAACAAGACTTAATCAAATTACTGAAGAAGATGAAAAAAGAATTGAGAAATATAGAAAAGCACTATTTTTATTAGGGGATAAATAAATTTGTTTAATCTGTTGGAGAAATTGGAACAGTATTTTATACCTAGGCCAAGAGAATCTAAAAATATAAGTGAAATTACTGAAGATAGCATTAAATACATTAAAAGAACAAGTTCCAGGAGTAAATATCGATGGTATGCATATTACTGAATTAATGTTGTTGTTATTGTGCATATTGGATGATTGGGTTGATTATGATTTATTGTTTTTCCTGAACTTTATTAGTGGAGTTTTATTTCAAAACTAATCAGAAAGAATAGTATGCGTTTGGAACAAAAATTAAAATAAACTTTTATTATGCGAAAAGGGCTAAGGAAAACTTAACCCTTTTGATTTTTTAATAATATAAATACAGATTAATAGACCTATACATCCATCTAAAAAGAAGCAATTCCAAAAAGAATTGCTCGTGTTTGATAAGCAGAAATCCCCTCAACTAAAAACCTAATGCAAAACCTATGGCAATTAAAGAGGGATTAATCCGATAAAAGTGCGAAACAAGCAGTAATTTTTCATAAAAACCTCACTAAACTTCAGTATTATAAATTATAGAACATTGTCTCTTTATAACCAAGTAGGAGCTAGGTTAATTATGAACTAATCAGGGAAGAGTACAGTTCTGATTTTTTTGTTACTATAGTACAACATTCGACATAATTCGCTAAAATATTCCTTTAATTTCCAATACACGATATGGTATAATAATAGTTGTTTTTACAATTTCTAAAATTAAAGGAGAAGAAAATCGTGAAGAAATCAGTTAAGAGAAAGTTTATTAAACTATTCTTCTTTCTGATCGCTACTTTGTTAATCTTTCCGATAGCGGGATGTCAAGGAGGAGGCATTTCTGGAAAATATTATCAATATGATGGCGAATTCAAAAATGAAGAATCTTGGTTTGAACTTAAAAGTGGAAACAAGTGGACCGACAATGACGGAATGGGAGGTAGATTTGAATTAAATGGAGATAAAATAACCCTCTATTCTGAAGTGTTTGGCGAAGAAGAAGAACTCATGAGTGGCACAGTTAAGGATGGCGTCCTTACCTTTAGCATGATGGGAATGACTCAGATTTACAAAACTGGAAATGGAGGCAGTGGCGAACAAGTACCTTTTTATTCAGAAGATAAAGATTACTTTACTCAAGAAAGCAAATCTTACATCGCTTCGAATCTGTCAATATCAAATGGAATGGTAAAAATCTTAAATGTATCAAATTTCTCGGATGAGTTATATTTAAGAGTTCCATATAATACTAAATCTATCAGTTTAGCAGACTATATCAGTTCTTCTAGGAGATGGGATTTATGTGAAGATAAAGATGGGAAAAATCAAGTTTCTAATACTGTAATAGAAATAAGTCCTGGACAAAGAAAAGTTTATTATATTTTTCTGCCAGAAGAATCTAAAAGTATTAGATTAACGATAGAACAAAAAAGCACTTTCTTAGTTTCTTATTATGATCAGAATGGTGAGTTTATCATAACTCATCACTATGCAACCGATAGCTATTTAAGTGTTCCAGAGTTTGAATACAAAGCAAACTTAGGCTATTCTGATTTTAAATGGGCTTATTTAGCTTCGGGTTCATATCAAATTATAGAAGAACCTTCTGAATTCCTAGCTAGGGATGGATTGAAGATAAAGGTTAGTCCTATCGCAAATGAATACAACATTACTTTAGACCCTGATGGCGGAAATGTAAGTCAAGCAACAAAGGCCATCAGATATAATGATGCATATGAATTGCCTGTGCCAAGGAAAGAAGGACATACCTTTACAGGATGGTATCAAAATGAAATTCAATATACTGATGAGGAAGGAAGAGGTTTATCTTTCTGGCATAATACCGAAAACGCAAACCTCAAGGCAGTATATACAATAAATGAGTATGAAGTAACTCTTACAAAAAACAATGAACGCTCTGGAGAAATTAGTTTCAACAATGGTGGAACAAATGCAAGTTTTGATTTTGATTCCCCAGTTACTGTTATTGCTGAAACTACAACTGATAGCAATTTAAAAGACGAATATTCTTTTCTTGGTTGGTATGATGGTGAATATTTACTTTCAACTGAGATGGAATATACATTTAATATGCCTTCTCACGCTCTAAACTTGCAGGCAAAATGGACACCAAAAGAATATTCCATTACCTATAATCTTAATGGTGGTCTAAATGATCAATTTAATCCTGAATCTTATAATGTTGACGACGAAATAGAGTTGAGAGATCCCACCAAGGGTACTAATACTTTTGCTGGTTGGTATGATAATATTGATTTTGAAGGTCAGGCAATATTCTCTATTCCTCAAGACAGCAAAGGCGATAAAGTATTCTATGCGAAATGGTTTAGTGATGAACAAGCAACCTTTGGTTTGAATTACATTCTTGTAGATGATGTATATTATGTATCTGCGGGGAATGAAGAATCTAAAAATATAGTTATTCCTGAATTTTATAGTGGAAAACCGGTTATTGGTATAGATCATAATGGCTTTATGAATACCGATATTGAAAGTATAAGCTTACCATCAAGTATCGTTTATATCGGTGATAATGCCTTTTGGAATTGTAAGAAACTAACCTCTATTGTCATTCCTGATTCTGTACAAACAATTGGAAAGAATACTTTCGCTAGTTGTACAGCTTTAACTGAAATTACTTTACCATTTATTGGGGCTAGTATTGATGCAGTCGAAAGCGATGCCTTATTTGGTTATCTATTTGGCAATTCCTTCTTTGAAGGCAGTTATATGGCAAGCCAATATTATTCGCACAAATATACAATTTATTATCTTCCTTTGAGTTTAACTACTGTCACTATAACAGGTGGAGACTTAAAACCAGGAAGTTTTTATAATTGTTCAAGTTTAGAATTAATTACTATCCCGGATACTGTTAGTAATATTGATGAGAATACATTTTATAATTGTACTAATTTATTAAATATCAATGTAGATAAAGAAAATGAAAACTATACCGATATTAACGGAGTGCTATTTAATAAATCTGAAACGAGCTTAATACATTATCCTGCAGGTAAAACTGGTTCTTATAGAATACCTTCAAATGTTACTGAAATTAAGGCCTATGCGTTTAGAAATTGTGCTATTCTTACTACTATAAATATGCCTAATAGCATAACTCTAATCGGCGACTCAGCTTTTATGGGTTGCTCTTCCTTAACGTCAGTTAGATTACCAGATAATTTAAGCAGTCTTGGTGACTCGACATTTATGGGATGTACAGGTCTAAAATCTGTAATCTTCAATAGTAGTTTGAAAATTATCGGTGCTAATGCTTTTTCAGGATGTATTGGTTTATCTAAACTAGTGATTCCTGATAGCGTTACAAGCATCGGCAGTTCAGCCTTTAGCGGGTGTCGTGGCTTGACCGAAATGACATTACCTTTTATTGGAAGTGGAAAAATTACCTCCCAAACCAATTCTTTATTTGGTTATATTTTTGGGACAACATACTATGAAGGTAGTTATTCAGCGAAACAATTCTATTACTATAACCCAGCTTATCCCCAAAGTTATAATGCAACCTATTATATTCCTTCCGGATTGGATACAGTTACGATTACAGGTGGAATAGTAAATTATGGTGCGTTTTTCAATTGTATAAATATTAAGACTGTAAATTTAATGTCAGTTACAGAAGTAGAAGATTACGCCTTTGCGTTTTGTATCAGTATTGAGGAGATTGTATTTCCTGATAGTATAACTAAAATGGGGAATTCTATTCTTTATAATTGTAATAGTATCGAAGCTATTACAGTACCTTATTTGTATACGACTGCAGCTAATTTATTTGGTTCAAATATCTGTTCTAAAATAAAAACAATGACTGTTACCGGCGGGACTACGATACCAGAATCGGCATTTTCTGGCTGCAACAATCTAACAACTGTGGTTATTCCTGATAGTGTAACAAGTATCGGCAGAAATGCCTTTAGAGGTTGCGAAAACTTAACAGAAATGACGCTGCCTTTTGTCGGCACTAGAATTAATGCTTCCCCAGACTTAGCCTTATTCGGAAACATCTTTGGGAACACTTCCTTTACTGGAAGTATAGCAGTAGAGCAGTATTATTCAGAAACTGGTAAGGTAATCTTTAATTTACCTTCGAAATTAACAAAGGTTACAATCACCGGTGGCGAAATAAAATATGGAGCTTTCTCTAATTGCAGAAATTTGAACTCGATTACTCTTCCTGAAGTTACTAGTATCGGTGATAAGGCATTCTATAACTGTACTAGTTTGACTTCACTAAATATGCCAGAAAGCGTAACTTCAATTGGGCGTGATGCGTTTAATAATAGCAAATTGGAGTATCAGGTCTATGACGGAAACTTAAAATATTTAGGAAACTGGTTAATAGACACTGTAAACACTACTATTACAAATATAAATTTTAAATATAATACTATTGGTATCTATGATAATGCCTTCGCTAATTGCAGTAATATCACTTCAGTTGTTATTCCTGACACTGTGCTGAGTATTGGTAGTGGGGCCTTCTCTGGATGTACTAGCTTAGAAGAAATAACCTTACCTTTTGTTGGTGAAAGCATTAGTAGCAGTAACAATCATTTTGGTTTTATCTTTGGTGCAACTAGTTATGGTACTAATGCAAATTATGTTCCTTCATCATTAAAGAAGGTTACTATTAAAGATGGCCAAATAGCAAGCAATGCTTTTTATGGTTGTAAGAACCTTACTTCTGTAAATATCTCTGATAAAGTAAGCAAAATTGGCGATGGAGCCTTTGCTGGTTGTAGTGGCTTAACGGAAATGGTACTACCTTTTGTTGGCGCTGGAAAAACAACTCAGGCTAGTGAGAGGCTATTTGGATATATTTTTGGCCAAACCTTCTATACTGGAAGTATCACTACTGACCAATTTTATGCAAGCTATTCTAAAATGACCTATTACATTCCAGCAAATTTACGCAATGTTGTCATCACTGGTGGATCAATTAATTATGGAGCTTTTTATAATTGTTCTACTTTAACTTCAATTACAATTCCTACAGAATTAACTAGTATTGGCGAAAAAGCATTTTATAATTGTAATAATCTTGTCTCAATTACGATTCCAAAATCAGTGGTAAATATAGGCGATTCCGCATTTGCTAGTTGCAGCAAACTACAAAATGTAAACATGGCAGAAGATAGTGAGCTAATAACTATCGGCTTTAATGCCTTTGAAAATTGTACAAGTCTTTTATCAATTACCATCCCCGATGGTATAACTTCTCTCTATGGTTCTACATTCTCTGGTTGCTCCAAATTAGTTACTGTTATCATAAGTGAAAATAGTAAATTAAACTATCTCGGTGATAATGTATTTTCTTACTGTACAAATCTGGAATCAATTAGTATTCCTGATGGAGTTACTAGCATTAGTCAGAATGCTTTTTATAACTCCAATAAAATCATCTATGAAATTTATGATAATAACTTAAAATATTTAGGTAATTGGCTCATGGGGACTGTTGGTAAAACCTTAGAGTCCGCTACTTTGAAGCCTGAAACCATCGGTATTTATTATTCTGCTCTCGCAAATTGCAGCAATCTAATTTCAATAAATATTCCTGAAGAAGTAATGATTATTTATGATAATGCTTTTTCTGGTTGTAGTAAATTAGAAACTGTAAGTTTTGAGGAAAACAATAAGCTTTGGTATCTAGGTGACTTTGCATTTGCGTATTGTAGTAATCTTGTAAATACAAATCTTGAAGAAAATTCGCAATTAGAAAAATTAGAAGACAGTTTATTTTCTAATTGTATTAGCCTCGTCACACTAACCATCCCTTCCGGTGTAACTAGCATTGGCGAGTATACATTTAATGGCTGCACTAGTCTTACTTCAATTCAATTACCAGAAAGTCTAACTAGTATTGGAAATAATGCTTTTAATAATTGTCTTGGTTTAAGTTCTTTAATAATACCTGACTCCGTCGAAACAATAGGCCAAAATGCTTTAAGTAGTTGTGGTAATCTTATTGATTTAACACTGCCTTTTGTTGGGGCATCTTTAGATGCTACGGGTCCTTCTGCTTTATTTGGTTATATATTTGGAAAATATTCTTATCCAAATGCTATCAATATCGCCCAATATTATTCTAGTGATTCAAGTACTTCCTATTATATTCCCCAAAGTATAAAGAAGGTAGAAATTACTGGAAGCAAACTAAACTACGGTGCGTTTTATAATTGTTCAATGATTGAAGAAATTGTTATTAACAATATGGAAAATATCGGCGAAGCTGCTTTTTATAATTGTAATAAACTAATGTCAATTACAATCCCCCAAACAACTACAAATATTGGAAGAGCTGCCTTTGATAAATGCCTTGATCTAACATATGTTTACAGCAATAATCCTACCCCTCCGGAGATGATTGAGGCTTTTAAAAATAACAATATTGGTTTAAAAATCTATGTGCCTGCAAAAGCATTACAAAGTTACCAAGCAAAATACCCTTGGAGTAATTATAAAAACATAATTCATTCGCAAGCAATCATTGATGAGAATGGCTTTGCAATCCAAGAGGGATTGCTCGTTCAATATCTTGGTGATTTAGTCGATATTACTATCCCTAATGCTGTTTCGAAAATTGGAGCCTATGCTTTTAGAGACAGTTTAGAAAATATTACTATACCGGATACGGTGATAGAACTTGATAATAATGCTTTTAGGGACTGTATTAATCTAAGTAATGTAGAATTTTTAGAAAACAGTCAACTTGAACTGATTGGAAATTATGCCTTTTATGGCTGCCTGGATTTAGAATCGATAGTTATTCCAACAACTGTAACCAAGATTGGTCAATATGCTTTCAACGGCAATACTAATCTAAGAAATGTTTATTTTGACCCTAATAGCGAACTAAGTATTATCGATGATTATGCTTTCTCTAATTGTGATGGACTTGAGTCAATAATTATCCCAACAAATGTTACAAATATTGGTTATTATGCTTTCAAGTTTTCTGATAATCTCAGAACAGTTATACTGAAGCCACTTACTCCTCCAGTATTAGAGTATGGCGCTTTCGAAAGCAATTTAAGCGTAAAGTTATATGTTCCCTTAGAAAGTTTATCATCCTATCAAGGAGCAGATAACTGGAAAAATTATTTAAGTAATATCTATTCTGAATCAATAATTGATGAAAATGGTTTTGCCATTCAAGATGGTAGATTGATTCAATATCATGGATCTTTAAATGAAGTGACGATTCCAGACTCAGTAACACAAATAGGCGCATATGCCTTTGATTATCATCTCACTAGTGTAACCATCCCTGCTTCAATTACCAAGATTGATGATTATGCATTTAAGGGTTGCAGTAATTTAGAAAGTGTAGTTTTTGAAGAAGATAGTCAACTTCAAAGCATCGGAAATTATGCTTTTAACGATTGCCTAGAACTTGAATTTATAGCACTTCCTGCAAATCTAACAAGTATTGGCTCTTATGCATTTGCTGGCTGTAGAAAATTATCGGTATTGGAAATTCCTTCCGGTGTTATTGCATTAAGCGATTATCTGTTTTCTGGATGTACTGGCCTAACAGCTATTGCTCTAAGCGATGGTTTAAACAGAATCGGCTCTTATGCATTTAATGGCTGTACTAGTTTAAATTCAATCAATATTCCTGCAAATGTTGTAAGCATTAGTAGTAATGCCTTTAGTGGTTGCAGTGGTTTAGAAGAAATGACTTTACCATTTGTTGGTGAGAGTAAAGAAGCAACAAACGCAAGTGCGCTATTTGGATATATTTTTGGAACAACTAGTTATTCTGGCTCAACTGAAGCAACACAAGTATATAATGGTTCTTCAATTAAATATTATATACCAAGTGGTTTGGTTAAAGTAAATATAACTGGTAATTCTCTTAATTATGGCGCTTTCTCAAATTGCGTAATGATTAATGAAATAACCATCAAAAATGTGACTAATATCGGTAGTTACGCTTTTAGTGGTTGTAGCAATTTGAATAGTATCGTTATTCCTAATGGCATTACGACTATCAGCAATAATGCATTTGCTGGTTGTAGTAGCTTATTATCAATAACTGTACCGTCAAGTATCAGTAGTATCGGTGATAATGCCTTCAGTAATTGTACTGACTTGGCCACTGTTTTTCTTAATGGTACAACTCCACCCGTATTAGGAACAGGTGCTTTTACGAATAATGGCAGTGGTCGTAGATTTTATGTGCCTTCGCTACAATTATCAAGCTATAAGTCAGCAACAGGCTGGGTAAGTTATTCTTTTTCAATATTTTCAAAAACAATTATTAATAGTAATGGATTTGCTATTCAAAATGGCAAACTCATCCAATACACTGGTAATTCAACTGACATTACTATCCCCTCGACTGTAAGCAGTATCGATCATTATGCCTTTAATAATAGGGTTATTAGAGTTGAATTATTATCTGGAGTAACTACAATCACAGAGTATTCCTTTAGAAATTATAGAAATATAGCAGAGATTGTTGTAGCTTCCGGAAATAATTACTTTTCAAGTATCGATGGCATCTTATATGACAAATCTGGCACAAAGCTAATATTATATCCAATAGGAAGAACAGATACTACTTATAACATTCCTGATGGTGTATTGACTATTGGAAAATATGCCTTTAAAGATTGCAACAACTTAATTTCGATTGCGATGCCGTCAAGTCTAACAGATATCGAAGAGTATGCTTTTATGGGATGTTCATCTTTAAAATCGGTAAATATTCCAAACTCTGTTAATAATATATCGGATTATATATTTAGTGGCTGTAACAGTTTAACTGAGGTTAATTTGCCCTTCTTAGGGAAGAACAGAGAAACGGCAATGCTTTTAGGATATCTATTTGGTACTGAACAATACCAGGGTAGTATTGGTGCAAGGCAAAGAAATCATGTTGGCATGATTGCCACTTTCTATTTACCTAGTGGACTAAGAAAAGTCACTGTGAATGGCGGAGCTATAGCCTATGGTGCTTTCTATGATTGTGCCTTACTTAACCAAGTAATTTTGAATAATGTTACTAGAATAGATGCCTTTGCATTTAGTTATTGTAACAACTTCAGCTTAAGACTATATAACACAACTCCTCCAACCCTAGATTCATATGCTTTGGATAATACTTATTCACTAACGATCTATGTTCCGACATCTAGCTTATTCACGTATAAGAATACAAATGTGTGGAGAAATTATTCAAGCATCATTTATGGATTCTAAAAAATAAGAATCAAAAAAGCAACTATATCTAATAAATATGGTTGTTTTTTTTTGACCGGAATATACAATAATCAATATGTCTGATTAACAACTTATTATTCAATAGGTTTTTCGACTTGTAATTGCTCATGTGGAGCTACAGGTCGTTTTATTATGCATGGATATTATTGTAGATCCCTTAAAACACCATTATAGCGAACAGACAGAAAAGACTGGACCCATCGCTTTTCTTTTGAAATATAGACCTAACCCATTAATGATTCCTTATCAGTTCTTATATAAAACTATCTCACTACCATTATTAAATGATAATACGTTTGTTTATCCAATGTATGATAGTGAAACATATAAACTCAAAGCAATCTATCCACTTAATCCGGTAATGGTTTAACCAATAGAGGATGGAAATGGATCGTACTTTCTTAAGTCCTTTTTTCAAGATGGAACTTCCTATATACTTCCATACGAAAATGCAATTCATTTAAAATTTGACCTAGTATGAAAAACTATCTAAATTGAAATAAACCACTTTTAAATGAGTGTTCACTACTTTTAGATGTCGGAAACTGAAATAAAATGCCATTAATGGCAAAAAAATTCACTTTGTACTTGCATATCTTAAATTACAAGTTAAAATATAATTGACAATAAAACATCTTCAGGGTTTCTTAGATATGTTTCAATTTAAGAAAATGCTCAATTGTACAGCAGAGAATCTAGATAAAGAAATATTTGCTTAAAATAAAAGCATACCCAAACAAACGAAACAATACATAAAAGACATTTTCGAGAAGGCAATGCCCATTAAAGAATAATAACAATAGGGGAAGAAAAAGCCAAGAAAACAAACTGATTATCTTGGTTACACTATTTTTAAAATATAAAAACCGGAATATTTGAACTGTTGTGTTCACATTCCGGTTTTATTTTTGGGTTTTCAACATTGATGCCAAAAACAGTATTCTTTTTCAGCAGCCTCTAGCGTTTTAGTCAATTAATTTGTGATATGGAAACGGGTTTCTTTTACTTATAAAAAACTCAGTAAAATAAAGATGTTTTATTTTTGGTTCCTCCATAATTTTCATAATAAAAAAACTAAGTAGTTTTATTGATTAAATAATGATATAATTTTAATGAGATGATAGCTCATTAAATAGTAATTTATAGTACTATTATAGATTTAAGAAGATTAAATGTCGATGTTCAATGAATTAATTAGGGAAAATAATAGGTTTTAGATTTTACAATAAGAAAGGCG
The DNA here is from genome assembly GCA_937877075.1 of uncultured Acholeplasmatales bacterium. Lineage (GTDB taxonomy): Bacteria > Bacillota_I > Bacilli_A > ML615J-28 > CAG-698 > DTU067. The sequence goes on along the minus strand of CALEGD010000065.1, from coordinate 53,721 downwards.
GAAAATAGTATATGGATAGGTTTAAGTGGTATGCGAGTCATTCAGTCATGATGGATCAAATAGCATTAAGTGAAGGTAGGATGACATTTATTGATAATTCTTTTAGGGAGTTCTCTGAATTAAAAACTGGTATTAATAGTTTACTGTATGTGTATTTCAGAGAAAATGTGCACAGCAATAGATATAAAGCATTTTATGAAATATTCTTTAGCATTGATGGAAAGTTACTTGAAATTAGAGATTTGAATCCTGCTGTTGATGGTGATCCTTTTTATGTTTATGATGTGAAAAATCAAAAAAAGATTAATAATTCTAATTATAACCAAGCAATGAATTTTATATTAGATAATATTGTTATGAGGGATGGATTTAATGTTAGGTTACAACTAAATCAACATAAATCAGTAGCATTACTACAAGTGGATTATGATGACTACTTGGTTTCTACGAATGAAATCATTGATGGTTTAAGAGGATTGATAGATGGTCATTTTACAAATGTAATTGGACCAATGTTTTAATAAGTGAAAGGAGTAAATACATGGGTTATATAATTCATATGGAGGGTAGCGGGGTTAATGTTTCAAAAAGTATGAATATTAATGATAAAGACATTAGAAATATTAATGCAATGTATAAAGGACCTGGTTGGACAATAGTGAAAAATGATATGTTAACAATAGTAAATTACTCCGAAGCTTCGAAAATGTTTGAAAAAGTAGTTGATATAATGATTAAGGATTATGAATACAATAGGTATACAGATGAGTTAATTAGAGAAAAAGATAAAGTAATTTTCAAATATCGATCTGGAATGTGGCTATCAAGTTTAATGTTTACTCTAGAGAATGTATAAGAACATTGTAATTGTAAATAAGTACTAGTATTATTAAGTACTTAAAATAAAAAGAAGGGTTAAATAAATGATTAGTTTAAATAAAGTGTTTAAAAACAATGAGATGTTTCATTTCCAAGGAGTTGTTTTTATCGTTAAAAATGAGTTTTAGTGTTTGTATGAGTTAAATGATCTTGGACTACTTACGTATCAAACTAACTTTATGGTTAGTAAAGTAGGAATTACTGGAGTTTACGAAAGAAACCTTGAACAAGGTGCATATATTTGGTTAGCACAATTCTTGTATGACGGATTCATTAATGGTAATTTTGGTTCAAATATTTGTACTAAAAGTACTGCTGAAAAATATATTTTTGCGACCAGAATGAGACAATGACCGTTTGTTAGAAAAAGATGCAAAGTTAGCTTTATTAAAACGCTAGTATTTTTGCTGTTGTCCTTTATAGAGATGTTACTAGTAAAGAAATAGTTGAAATAATCTATTGTAATTTTTTACATAACAAGAAGAAGAGAAAAAGTTGAATCATGTATAGTTTGATAACTTCCAATTTGTCGCGGGATTAATAGCAATTTATCATTAATATATAATAAAGCTTAGAACGGAGAAAGTTTATGGTTCATAATGAATACATTGCAATAAATTCAAAAAAACAAATTCTATTTTTGATTATTCCGGCTATCATTCTTATTTCATCGAGTATATTTTTTTCGATGTCAAAATTATTTGGTAATAATATAATATTTTATAATCTAATAATTTTACTTTCTTCTAGTATCCTTATTATATTTTCAATTCATTTATTCTTCCAACCGAATGTAGCTATAAAAATATGTGATGAAAAAATCTATTTTTATAAAAGAAAATCAGTGTATTTTTTCAATGTTAAAGAAATTAAAAAAATTAAGATAAATACTTACTATGGATCTTTTGATACGACAATTTACACAATAGGTGGAATTAAAAAATCATTTCATTTTCTAATAGAAAACTCAAATATAAAGAAGGCTGAATATATAAAATATTTTAGGGGCAAAGGTATTAAAGTTATCGAGATGGATCTTATGATTGGTTAATATAATCTAGTATTAATGGAACGATATTCCAATTTGTCTAACTAATAGGAATTTAGATAATTTATAGAGGAGGTATCAAATGAAAAGGATTGTTGTGTTTTTAATTATCTTTATTGTTATGTTTGGATTGACAGCATGTAAAAAAGAAGGTATGTCTTTATACGAAGCAGCTGGCTTTGAAATAGAAAACATTGAAAGTGCAGGCTGTAACACTTCCATAGCTCAGTCAGTCCTATGTCTGGGAATTTGAAAGTAAATTTTATCAGCATTTGGATGTTAAATATAAAATTACTGATTCTAATATAAATGATAAAATAATGAATGCAAGTTTGATTGTTTATGTTAATACAAACAATGGTGATCCTACAATCTTCTATTTCGTAAATAATTATATTTATTTGGAAAATGCTAAAACAAATACAAACTATGTGTCTATTAAAAAAACAAATATTGATTACAGTAAAGTCGGACAAAATAACTAATCGTATTTCTAGAAAGATAAAATTAGAAAATATAAGTCGAGCGATATATTCCAATTTGTCTATTAAACACAAATAGTGCATTTACTAGATATTTAATTGATACATATGGAATAAGAACATACTTTAATTTTTATAAATAAGCATCATTGATAATGTTCGAAAAATTATACTCTGAATTAGAAAAAGTAATATCAGATTTCAAAAATTATATTATTGGCGATAACTAAAAAATTTAACAGAGCGATATATTGTAATTTATCGGTGGTGATAAAGTGTCTATTAAAGAGAAAATGAAAGTATTAAAAATTAAGTCAGCACAAGTTTATATAGCCATGAAGTCATCGAAGACACCTTGGTACGCAAAGATTGTGGCCGCTATAACAGTTGCCTATGCTTTATCACCAGTTGATCTAATTCCAGATTTTATACCTGTTTTAGGGTATTTGGATGATTTAATTTTTTTACCGATTATGGTTTGGATTACAATGAAGATGATTTCACAGGAAGTGTGGGATTCATTTGAAGAAGAAGCAAAAGAAGTTTGGAAGGAAGGAAAACCACACAAATGGTATTTAGCAATTCCAATTATAACTTTATGGCTCTGCCTAATAGGACTTATTGTATGGATTGTTATAAAAAGTTAAGTTCTTAACTTATTAGATTCTTAATTTGCATATTTTAGTTAACTTTGTTAAAGTATCACAAAATATCAATGATTTTTATTATTTTAAATTATAATTATTATGAGTGATTAAAATGTTTAAGGATAATATAAACTTTGTTGAAAAAAGTGGCTTTCATCGAATTAGTTTAATTTGTATAATATAATTATTATCATTATAAGTCTAATTACGATTTTTGGCCTTGTTTTTACTTTTATGATGTTTTTCATAATCGCCATTTATGTTTTTGCTTTCATTGCTGCTAATGATATATTGCATCTTGTATATTGGAAAAAGGAAGAATAATGCCTTTGTTTTAATTTAAAAAGTTAACTTTATAATTATTTTTGGAGAAGAATATGAAAAATAGCAAATATAATATCCTTACTATCATGATAATCATCAGTACCTTTGTTTTTGGTGTGGCTGTTTTAATACTTTTATTTGGCGATTATATGGAGAAGGCTTTTAATGTGATTGGAATTCGAGTTGCAACCTTATTTGTTGCTTTTGCTTCCTTTTGTTCGAGCAGTGTATTTAGTTTGTTGATTTTCAAACACAACCGAACGATTTCCCAAGCAAATGAAGATGCAAATAAAAGAGCTGAATTATTTCGCGAAGTGCAGTTTGCATCAAACAATTATTCAATTATTGAGTTTATGGATCGGCTATTGATTTATGATGAATCAATACGTTATGTTGAAAAGTACATTATGCAGCAGAGTTTTAATTTTCATATGCTTGAAGAGCGAGTCGAAGAAGAAAATGTATTGAAAAACCCTCAAAGCTTCACTTATATTTCTTTGAAAATACCCTTTCGGATTGTTGAAGGGAAAATTGTTTCGGCGATTAGTTTCAATAAATTAAGATTTATGCGTGATGGAGTAAGTTATACTTTTTTTCCTCCTCAAGGGATAGATGGAAGCCCGGCTTATATTTTGCATAATGAAACAACTAAAAGGAATAATGTCATCATCAATTTGATTGTTCCTAAAGACAGTGATTTCTTTGTTTCCAGCAAAATTAATGACTTTTCTAAAATAGAAATTGATATTGAGATACTTAGTATTTTAGGAGTTAAAGTAAAAGGTGTTAGTGAACTGTTTTTCACAAATCCCCTTCAGATTGAAGGCAATGCTTCAAATACCTATCGTATCAATAGCTCCACTTTTACAATCACTGAAACCCCTAAAGTTCTTATCTTGGATTAAGATTGATTATGATGTTTTGATAAGAATGAATGGAGCTATAAATAAATATATTTTAAACAGCTCAAAACAAAGAAAAAAGCCAATCTTAGTTAGACTTAGTCTGATACAATCGGCTTTTCTTTATTTTTAAGATGTGTGTTGATTACTCTTAAATTTTAGCGCACTAAAAAAAGTGTTCATATTACTATTCAACTAAAAAGCGATAGTCTTGCCTGCAATCTAAAATATAATCAATATAAATATGATTATCTTTTTTTTGGTATAAAACAAGATACCACTTTTCAATAAACATTTTATGATACTTATTTTTCGGAATATAATCAACATTTAAAAAAGGAAATCTTTCAGGAAACATATTTAAAGAATTAATTCCATTGATTATTGAGTCTTTCGTTTTGATTGCAGCATCTTTATCTACATTAGCCATAAAAGCAATGCATTCGGAAATCATTTTTTTGGCCTTCTCGGAAATGATTATCCGATACATTATTTAGCCTCTTTGATAATATTGTTTAAATATGTATTAAGATCATCAACACTAGAACCTAGTCTTCCGGCAATGCGATCCTCTTCAACCGTCAACAATTCTTCACGGAGCTTTAATAAAAGTTCCCTTCTGTTATATGTTTCAATATCCATAACAACTAAATCCCCTGTTCCATTCTTTGTTAGAAAAACAGGTTTTGCGGTTTTTTTACATAAATTTGAAATTTCATTATATTTTTGTCTAATATCAGCAGATGGTCTAATATTCATAATTCCACTCCTTCATAGCAATATTCTAATGCTATTATATCATAATTATACTATAATATCAACTGAACACTTGTGATTTTGTCAATTATAAATTAAAATTTCAATTAATTACAAAATAGAAATTTTAAATTTTATTATTAAAACCTTTTTATTTATCTTTTAAATTTTTCTTTTTTAACTCTTTTATTTTAGTATTATGATTCCGAAAGGAAGCGCGATAGCATCGATTAATGGAATACTTTCCTTTTGTCTTAACTCATATATATGAATAAAGGATAGGCTTATTATCGTTGCACTTTCTTTTTTATCTGGAATTTGGTATAATATTAAATGTTATTTTTTTGAAAACTATCAATCAAATATGTAAAATATCTATTGTTTAAATTTACGTTTAGGATTTTATAAATTTTGTAGTGTGGATATTTTTCACTAAATGAAGTTTTTGTATTATTATCTAGTATTCAGAATAATAAATCATATTTATTGTAATTTTAAAAGGAGAAGATTATGGATTATCAAAAAGTAGATTTAGATAAATTAATGGAGAAATGGGTATATGAGAATTCTGGTATTTCTGGGGATATTAGTCTTCCTTACAGACTATATTTACCAAAGGGTTATCAGGAGAAAAACTGTCGTTTAATCTTGTTTTTTCATGGAGCCGGAAGAAGAGGAAATGATAATTATGCTCAAATTTCTGATGTAAATGGTGCGGAAATATTCATGAAACAAATTCTTGTTTCTCCGTATAAAGATGAATGTATTATTTTAGCTCCTCAATGTCCTAGTGATCTGCAATGGGTCGGAAGCTCTCCGGAAGTCTGGGCTAAGGGTGAATTCAATTTTGATGAAGAGTTAGAAACGATTCCCATGCAGTTGACTTTGGCTTTATTATCGGAAATAATCGATGAATATTCTGTAGATAAAAAGCGGATTTATGCATCAGGTCTATCAATGGGTGGATTTGCTACCTATTATGTCATTACAAAGTATCCTGATTTGTTTGCTGCTGCCGTTGCAATTTGTGGCGGAGGCGATCCCACTAAAGCTGAATTGATTAAGAATGTTCCTCTTTATGCTTTTCATGGACTTGATGATAATGTTGTCCACCCCACTTCTTCAAGAAGAATGGTTGAAGCCCTAAGAAGAGTTAGTGCGGTGGATGTCAGGCACTCGGAATTTCCTCATGTTGGTCATGACAGTTGGAGAAATGCCTTTCAAATGCCAGAACTTTATGACTGGCTCTTCCAAAAAAGTAAATAATACACAAAATAAGGAAATTTATACACGATTTCCTTTTTTGTTTGGATGAACTTGAAAAGGACAACTAACTATATTATCATTAATTTGAATACGAAAAATGGAGGAAAATGATGAAAATATTATTGGCACATTTCCGGGTCGGAGAAACTGACGGCGTTTCTTTGGAAATGGATAAATGGAAATATATACTTGAAAAAAATGGACATACATGTTTTTACTTATCCGGAAATAAAAGTGAACAGACAGATTTCGTTATTCCGGAAATGCATTATTTAGGAAAAACTAATAAGAAATTTGTAGATAATTGTTATAAAGAATTAACTGATTATTCCAATGAGGAGACTTTAAAAGCAGAAATATTTGCTTATGCGGATAAAATTAAAGAACAGTTAAGAGAAATTATACTCCGAAATAAAATTGATCTGGTTATTCCAAATAATATTTGGAGTCTAGGTTGGCATCTTCCGACGGGAATTGCTTTTACCGAGGTAGCACATGAATTGAAAGATGTTCAGTTTCTTGCTCATAATCATGACTTCTATTGGGAGAGACCTTTATATAGCAATCCGGTATGTAAGTTTGTTAATGAGATTCTTGAAAATTATTTTATGCCTGTAGGAGATAATATTCGTCATGTCGTAATTAATAAAATTGCTCAGGAAGAGGTTAAAATCCGTAAGAATATTGATGCCATTGTTGTTCCTAATGTCTTTGATTTTGAAGTTGAATCTTGGAAAATTGATGAATTTAATCGTGATTTAAGAGAAAAAACCGGTGCCGGACCAAATGATATCATTGCTCTTCAAGCAACAAGGATTAGCGAGCGGAAAGCGATTGAATTTGCAATTTTAACCATTAAGGAAATGAATGAAATAAAAAGTGAATATATTGGGAAAACTCTATATGATGGACGTATTTGGACGGATAAAAGCAAGATTCATTTTGTTTTAGCCGGACTTGATGAATCATTAGGAAGCGGTTATTTCCAGAAACTCCAACAAAAACTTAATGAAGAAAATATTAGTTTTAAGCATATAAATGCTTTTGTTGGTCATTCCAGGAGTTATGCTTCCTCTAAACAATACAGTTTATGGGACAGTTATACGATTTCTGATTTCGTGACTTATCCTTCAATTTTGGAAGGTTGGGGAAATCAATTATTGGAAGCGATGTTTGCCAGAAAACCTATTTTGTATTATGAATATCCTGTCTTTTTAAAGGACCTTAAAGACTATGGAATAGAAGGTGTTTCCTTAGGAAGTAAATATTATAAGACAAAACCTTTATTATCGCTTGACAAAGATATTGTCAGAAAATGTGCAAGGGGAATGATGGATTTGTTATTTGATAAAGAGAAATATGAAAAAATTGTTGAGACAAACTTTTTAATTGGAAAGAAATATTTCTCCTATCAAGCCTTAGATGTGATCTTAAATAAAGCCTTGACTAGATGTTAAAGAAAGGTTAAGAATATGAAAACTGAAAAATCTCATTGGTCGCTTTTTAAACAACCTATTTATTCTATTATTTATTCCGGGATTGTTTATAATGTTAGCGATTGGAAAAAGAAGAAACATTCGCATTTATTCAGTGAGATTTTGTTTATTATGAAAGGTCGCGGACAAGTCATCATCAATGATAATAAATATAATGTTCAATATGGTGATATTATTGTCTATAAGCCTAATGATGTCCATCAAGAAATAGCTTATGAAAATGAGGAATTCAAACTTTATTTTGTTGCTATTAAAGATTTGGATAAGTCTAAACCAACAAATATTATTGATCCTAGCCTCCCCCCGGTTATCTCAACCAATGTCTACGCTTTAAAATTCGAGAATTATTTTGCGGATGTTGTAAGTGAAATGCAAAATAAAAATAATTATGAAACAGACCTACCCATTTATTATGCTGGGATCTTAGTCTCGATGGTGAAGAAACTCTATCAAAATAAATTCATCATTAACAGTGACTTAATCAGTATTTGTGAATCAATCAAAAACGCTATTGACCGTGATTTCTGTAAAATCCGGCAACTGGATGACATTTTAAAAGACTTATATATCTCGAAATATTATTTTTACGAGAAATTCAAAGAACTTTATAACCTAACCCCTTTGCAGTATCTCAGGGAGAAAAAACTAAAATACAGTCAGGAGTTATTAAGAAACACCAATTTAAAGGTCGCAGAAATTGCCTTTATGATTGGTTATGAGAATAAACTCTATTTTAGTCGCATCTTTAAGAAAGACTTTGGAATCTCGCCAACCGAGTATCGCGAGAGTTTTAATAATCAAAATAATAAAAACACGGAAGTTCTAAGGGAATAGTTCCGTGTTTTTTTATAACTAAATATTGACAAAATTATACATGAAAAACGAGAAATTCTTAATTTGTGCATTAAAATTCGGAAATCCTCAATTGTTTTACCAGCCCCAAAAACGATATAATGAAAGCGTAATACAAAAGTATGGAAAAGGAGACTTTTATGAGAAACAAAAAATTTTCACTATTATCTATAATGCTATTATTTTTAAGTTTCTTTGCTTTAGTCGGATGTGATAAGACGACTGAAGAATTGAAAATAGTTAGTGTAGGTAATTATGGAACAAACTGGGAACAGGTATTTGTTCGTGATAAAATTGTTGCTGAATTCGAAAAAGAATTCAATGTACGTGTTACCCTTGACGTAGTTAGTGCTACTGATGGAATTAAAAAGATTAAAACAGAACAGGATTCTGGAGAATATGTAACTGATATCGCCATTGTTCACAGTGGTGAAATGCCGACCTTTGTTACTAAAGGTTATGTTCAAGATATCACTGCTGATGTTGCTTACTCCGATAGAACAATTGATAAAGACAATCATTTTACATCTGTAACTAATGTTGGTGATACTCGTTATTTTGTTCCGGTATCTTCTGATGCTTATTTAACTGTTGCAAATAAAAAAGCTTTGGCGTTCTTACCTGAAGGAGCTAATGTTGATGATTTAACTTGGGAACAGTTTGCAGAGTGGGCTTACAATATTAAAAACGGTGCCAACGGTAATATTGGTGTCGGAACTAAAACAATGTTTCCTTCTCAAGCCGGTTATAACCTCATCTACATTATGGGGGGAATGGGACTAGCATATGGTGCGGATTTTGTTGATGTCGACAGTGAAAATATGAAGCAAGCTTATGAATTAATGCTACAAATGGCCATTGATGAAGTTTTCGTTAATGAACAGAAGAACTATAGTACCGCTGTTGATAAAATGAAAGATGAAACTGCTTGGCTTTCTTTCCAACATATGACTCAAGCCGGAGAAATTTTAAAATATAAACCAGATAATTTTGTAATTGCTGCTCCTCCGAAAGGTGATGCCGGACGTGGTTCAATTATCGGTGCTTGGGGCTTAGGCGTTTTAGACGGCGCACCAAACAAAGCAACTGCTTTAAAGTTCATTGATTATATGACTAGAAAATCTGTCAACTATAAATATTGTACCGGTCTTGGTGGTATCATCAGTACGATAGAAGAAGTAATCGAAGAAGTGAAAGCGGTCCCTGAAACTGCAAGAACAACCTCCGAAAAGATTATGTTGATGGGTATTGATGTAATTGAAAACGGTATTATTAGCGGCGTGCCTTCAGCCGATTATACTGACTGGAGAGCTGTTAAAGGAGTTTATGAAACATTATTTGAAAAAATTCTTTTAAAATCTAAAGATGACTATTTAAGACAGATTCCGATTGCTAAGAGTCAAGTCTTAGGTTTATTAAAAACTTTTCCCCAAGAAGGAATGTGAGATTAGCTAAATAGCGAAAAGGAGCTAGAATGAAGAAATTTTTGATTATTATATTTATTCTGACATTTACATTTATGTTTGGAAATAACAAGGTTTACGGAGAAGGAGAAGATTTAACTGCTCCTTCCATCCTTGTTCAGGCCCAACCGAAATTAAAGATAACTGACAGATATTTGACCTTATCAGCAATTGTTACTGATGATTCGGGTCTTTCATCTAAGGACCCGGTAGTAGCTTATTTTCGGGTAGATGAAAATCTCCCTTATCAGAAAGTGATACTTGCACGCGAAAATGACTCCGATACTTTTTCCGCAAAGATTGATACTTATGTACAATTCGGAACCAATAAAGAAAATAAAAAGTTTTTTACCGATAAAGTTTTTTATTACATTGAAGCAAAAGACAGTTCAAACAATATTGCCAAGTCCCAGGTGAACATCATTGAATGTGATCAATATTATGGAGATGCTTATGATTATAATAATGTCCCCTATCTTTTGATTACTGAACTTGTGGTTTCGACCTCTGCAAAAGGAATCGGCAATGGTGACCGTTATGAATTTGTGGAAATATATAATAACTCGGATGCGCCAATTGATTTTTCAGGTTATGAACTACGTTATATGACTAGTCCGAGTTTAAGACCTACTGAATATGCTTTAAGAAATCCGGAAAACCGGAATCTGATTATTCAACCAAAAAGTACCATTATCATTTGGGTAAATACCAATGATTGGCAAAACAAATCTGCACTTCCGGCACGTGAGATGCAAGAATATTTCTACGGTACAAAGGAAAATCCTAAAACCCACTGGAACCTAGATAAAGGTGTGGAACTTGTTGCTGAGGGTGATGAACCCAATCTCTCTTATACTCACTTTGCCGGTCAACCGAATAGCGGTCAGCATCGGGGTTGGGGGATTTACACCAATACCGGTGAACTGGTTGTAGAAGCATATTACAATACTAATAATGATTCGAAGAATAACACCGATGTTTCTTCCGATATGTCAATTCTCTTCCGTTATCCAACCGATGGCGGCAAAAGAATGCAAAAAGTTAATGCCAATACTGTTTATGGCAATCCCGGAATTGTTTTAGATTATCAAATTCCAAGTGCCACAGTTGATATGCCGGAAGATTTAGAAGTTCCTGTCATCAACTATTCCCATAAAAATGTCAACATCTACTCGGTTGAATCCGACGGTCTTGATCATGAAATCTGGGTAAGTGTTACCGATGACACCATCATTAATACTGTTTATATTGAATTCAATGTTAGTTCTGATACTTATACTTCTAAATATCCTACCCTACAATCCTTCCTTAGAGATGGTGAGACATCATTTTATTGTGCTTATCTTGATTTTGGTAACTTCATCCGAAAAGGAAAGATTGAGTTTAGGATTATTGCGAAAGACATTGTTGGAAAATCTACTTCTACGGACTGGTATGTCTTAAACATTATTCCTTATGAAGAACCACTTGATTTAAGTGATCTTTCCTTAAGTATCGATGAAGGCCAATATGTCGGCGGAAGCCTGAAGATTTCCGCAACATCCAGAACCGAACCTCTGACTAGTCTAAGTCTATCCTTAGACGGAAATCTCCTCCCGACTCAACCGGACAGTCAAAGATATGCTTTGTTTGTTTATGAGGTTTTTGAAACCGATTTTAACTTCAGGAATGGAGTTACCGTTAAAAACTCCAAGTACGGTGAGGGCGTTAATAGTTTTAGAACCCTATTCCAATTTGATATCAGTGGCCGTTGGCTAACTTATACTGTCCAAATACCACTTGATATGATTTTACCATCAGAAGGATATCCTGAGGGAGGCTTAGTCGGACTTCATGCCGGAAACCGCTATACTTCGATTTATGATCCTAGTCTATTTAATGACGCTATCGAACGTTATCAAGCAGCAAAAGCAGCCAATGATGCCGAGAAAATGGCGGAAGCGAGGAGAGACTTTATCTACGGTGATACCGTAGCTATGAAGGCTAATCAGGCTATTCTTGATGAGGCAGGTTTAAATTTAAACCGTGACGACTATTCTTTTAGAGATGCGCGCTTAATTATGCCTGATGGAACCATTCTCTATGATGTTAATCCTGTCAATAGTGGAAAATACTCTGAACTGATGCGTGATGAAATTTACCGTCTCAGTGACAGTAATGCCTCCGATACTAGACAGGTCTTCTTCAAATTTGATATTCCTGAAGAATCGATCGACACTGTCTCTTACAGAATCGATACGACAAGTTTAAGTGAAGGTCTTCATACTTTATCAGCTACCAATGGCAAAGAAACAAAGACAATTAATTTCTTTGTTGATAACACAAATCCTGATTTCAATTTCACCTTTGCAGACGGTGAAATCTTAAAGGGAATCTTAAACCTGGCACCAGAAATTGAAGAGGCTGGCAGTGGCGTTAAAGAAAGATATGGTTATCTAGACGGTAATAGGGTTGGTATTCCTTATTATACAACTAGCGGCAATCTTGATCCCGGACTACACACACTTGAAGTCACAATTGTAGATAAGGTAGGAAATAAAAAAACAAAAACCATTACTTTCAGAACTGAAGATGAGAATCCTCATCGTCCGGTATTTGAAAGTCCTGATGAAATTGATGGAGTTGACGCCAAACTTAATGTAAGGGTAACTGACCCATCAAATGATGATTTAACTGTGGAATTCTTCCAAGGCTATCGTTATAGTGCCGAAAACAGAGAAATCTTCAAAGGTTATTATAATAGTGTCGAGATGGAACCGCCACTATATGTTGTCTTTCCCGGTGAGGTTGAATTCACCGCTGAACAATATAATCAAATCAAGAGTCTTGATGGCGATTATTTTGATACCCAGTCATATCAACTTCCCTATCATCGTTTTGCCGTTACTATCGATAAAGATATACCCAGAAATAGTATTGTAAATGTTCGTTGGTACGGAAAATCATTAGTAGGCAGAAAAGTAACACTCTATGCTTGGAATATTATTGAAGAAGAATGGAAACCGCTTGATTTTGCGATTGCCGGTGAAGATGATTTTCTTCTTGAAGCCGATGTTACGATTGAATTCTTTGTTGATCCAAAGAGTAATGAAGTAAATATTCTGGTTCAGGATGAAATAGAAGCACCGGATTCAGAAAAGTTTACTTTTGCTTGGATTTCTGACCCCCAATACTATGCTCAAAGAAACGCCTATGATGATGAAGATCATATAATTATGGAACTTCAACATAATTGGCTGATTAAAAATAAAGACAAATTAAATATTGAATATCTTTTTGTAACAGGTGACTTAGTAAACAGACAATATGAAGCTTATCAATGGGATGTCATTGATCAATATTATCAGCTTTTAGAAAATGCCCGTGTACCTTATGGTCTTTTAGCCGGTAACCATGATGTCAATTTCTCTCAAGAAGATTATTCTGTTTTTGGAGAATACTTTGGTGAAGACCGTTATAAAGACAAATCTTATTATGGCGAATCCTATCAAAATAACCGCGGTCATTATGATTTGATATCTGTCAATGGCTTAGATTTTATGATGGTTTATATGGGATGGGGTATCTATCAACCTGAAATTGACTGGATGAATAAAGTCATTTCTGAAAATCCCAGCCGAATTGTTATCCTTAACTTCCATGAATATTTAGGAACAACCGGTGTTCAAACCGCCATTGGTGAAGAAATTTTTAATAAAGTCGTTAAGCCAAATCCAAATGTAAAAATGGTATTAAGCGGACATCTTCACGGAAGTGCCAGTAGAGTAGATGAAATTGATGATGACGGTGATGGAACTCCTGATAGAAAAGTTTGGCAGTTACTTGCTGACTATCAAGGTTCAAAAAATACCGCTTCGAAATATGAGGGTGGCGATGGCTTTATGCGTCTCTTTGAATTTGATGTTACAAATGGAGAGGTTAATGTCATTACAGTCTCACCATGGCTTGAATACTTGAATGAACTCAAAGGCCTTACCGAAGGAGACCCCGGTTATTACGATGTGTATCGCGGTCTTAACCATATGGATTTTGAAGGTCTTCAAGGAGATGGATTAGCTCAAAACGGAAATGGATCTGGTTCGGCGTATCAATCAATGGATGTAAATACTAATAGTTTTGTATACGAATGGGAACTAATTCCTCAAATCAAACGAGTTGCTACCGATGCTTTCTTCGTCAATTATAGAATGAGTGAATCTTTAGGAAAAGTTGAAAATGTAAAAAGCGGTGATCTGGCCTCAATTGATTGGAATAACCTTATGCCTGATCAAGAATATTCTTATTATGTCGTGGTGACCGATGCCAATGGCGGAAAACATATTTCCGATCTTTATACCTTCCGTACCGGAAAAGTTGAAACTACCGGTTTATCCAGTCTTCAAATTGGACTAATTGTCGGAGGAAGTTTACTGCTTGCTGGTGGAGTTTCCTTTATCCTATTAAGAAAGAAGAAAGCTGTTTCATTGAAAGGTGATCAAAATGAGTAAAAAAATCATAGGTTTTATGCTTATTTGCCTAACTATCCTAGGAATCGCTAAAATCAATGTTTATGCCAGTACGGCACCGACAATTGAGTCCCTTGAAAACCAAGAAATTATTAAAGAAAAAGGTCAAAAGACATTTGATTTAAAAACTCTTTATTCAATCAACCCTGGCACCTATAGCTTGGATGATCTGACAGTTGCTTATACCGTAACCAGAAATCAAGAAGTTGTAGAACATAATGATCTCGTGATTGATTTTGTTCCCGGTGATTATACATTTGTAATTCTTATCGTCGGAAATAAGATTAGTATTGGTCCTCCAATTATGAAAACGATAAACTTCACCTTAAGAGCAATAGCTCCAAGTTTTGCCAATGAAGAAGCAATGCATAATGTCAGAACCATCAGTATCCAGAAAAATCAAGGTTTCGTTGATTTAAGAATTATGTATAAAGTGCTTGGCAATAGTTTTAATGATGATGAATATTATCTAAGTTTTGATGCGAAATACCCAGGTAGAGTTGTAGAAATATTTGGTTATTATATTAAGGCTATTTCTGGTGTTTATACTCTAACAATTACAATTCATTCGGTTGACGGAAGTTTTCCGGATGTAGTAAGTGTACCAATGACCATCATTGTTCAAAAAGAACGGCCACAAGTGGTATTTGAGTATGAAAATGAAACCGGAAAAACCGTTATTGAAGACGAACATACTGCTTATATCTACAACGGCACCCAATATATTGATTTATCCGAATATTTTAATATTTATGGTAATGCTTATGTTCCAAATGAATATGCAGCCAGTTTAATTGTGAAAAAGATAAATGATGAAGGCGAATATGAAAATTGGCAAGTTTTCGATGGTTTGATTTCACCAGTTCCTGGAACCTATAGTGTGGTTGTAAAAGTGAATCCGAAAATTCAGGGCGCTTTTACCCCTGTGACCAGTAGAAATCTGATCTTACATATTAAGAAAGCTTTACCTAAAGTCAAAGCTAATACCTCAATCTATATCAGTAATTATGATAATAAGGATCGAGTAATTAATATGAATAATGTTCTTTCGGTTTCAAACTCAGCTTATACTAAAAGTCAATTTATAGTAACTTATGAATTCGAAAAGGACGGGAAGATCATCACAGATGAAGACGGGATTGTTAGTTTAAAGAATGGCGAGTATCAAGTTACCGCCAAGGTCATTTCTCTTAATGATGAATTTGAACCACAGATCACACAATTTCAGATGAACATCGATGTTCCAATGAATCCGATTTGGACAATTGCCATTTCCGTAGGTGGAGCGCTTGTTTTAGGAGGCTTTAGCTTCTTCTTAATCAGAAAGTTAAGGCGTAGAAATGAACGGACTATCTAATCTATCCAATATCTACTTGCGAAAAAACTCTACAAGGCATCGGGTTAGCAGTTACGACAAAACTGGAGGTAATGCTGATTACATTTATGTTAATCCTGGTGAAGAGTTGACAATTGCTGATATTGAAGGACCGGGAATTATTAATCATATCTGGATGACGATGCGTAATCATGGCAATGAAGAATTTTATTATCGAAAAATTTTATTAAAAATATATTACGACGACGAACAAGAGCCAAGTGTTCTTGTTCCCGTCGGTGATTTTTTCGGAATGGGACATGGTATAACCAAAAACTTTGTTTCCCAGCCCTTACAAATGTCTCCTCAAAACGGCAGAGGTTTTAATTCTTGGTGGCCGATGCCCTTTAGAAAACGTATCCGGATTGTAATTCATTCCGAATGTAGAAGTCTCTGTAATATCTATTTTTATATTGATTATGAAAAACCGGAAGTTTTAGAAAAAGAGACGCTATATTTTCATGCTGAGTTTAATCGTAATCATTCGCGTGAGGTTCCTCCTTTAAGTAGTTATAAGAATAAGCTTGATTTTCTCGGTGGAGAACAATATAACACTACCGGAAGCGATAACCATGTCATTCTTTATGCCAAAGGGGCGGGACATTATTGTGGATGTAATATTAATATTTTTAATACCAGTACCGATAGTCAACATGATTGGATTGGAGAAGGCGATGATATGATATTTATTGATGGCGAGCCTTTCCCGCCCCGAATACATGGCACCGGTATGGAAGATTATTTCAACACTGCTTATTGTCCCAAGGAAGAGTATAATGCACCTTTTCACGGAATAATTCTAGCAGAAAAAGATAATTGGAAAGGTCGGACTACTTATTACCGCTACCATATTCAAGATCCGATTACCTTTAAGAAGGAAATTAAAGTAACTATTGAAATCGGTCATAATAATCAACGCAATGATGATTATACCTCAACCGCTTATTGGTATCAGACAGAACCGCATTTAAGTTTTTCGATACCATCTGTTGAGGATCGAATGCCGATGGATATGGATAAAATGTATTACTTCGGTTTAGCTGAAAAGGTTAAACCGTAAGGATGGTGAAGATGATTAATACTAATGAAATAAAAATAAATGATAAAAAGAGAAAAAGTCATATCAATAAAAAATATATTCCATTAATTTTACTTGCTCCGGCAGTACTCTTTTATTTGCTGTTTTGGCTTTTACCGGTCTTAATGGGTATTTATGAAAGTTTTACTACCAGTTCAGGGCAATTAACTTTAAATAATTATAAGATGATTTTTATTGATGGTGATTTTGGAGTTGCGATCTTTAATACCGGACTTTTTGTGGTAATTTCAATCATTATTCAATATGTCATTGCTCTCGTTTTAGCTTTAATTTTGAATATGAAATTTCGCTTCCGTAAAGCGCTCCTCTTTATTGTTATGATTCCGATGGCAATTACCCCAACTGCCGTTGCTATCATTTGGAAAACCGGACTACGAGAAACAGGTTGGATTAATTCGATTTTAATGCAATTAAATGTAACTCAAAATACAATTGCTTGGCTGGAAACTGAAGGCTTTTACGCAATTTTGATGCTGGTTACAATTGATACCTGGACGGTCCTTCCTTCAATAGTGATTATTCTTTTGGCAGGTTTACAAAACCTAAACAAAGAGGTCAAGGAAGCCGGTGCTGTTTTTGGAGCTTCTAGATGGCAAATCCTTAAGGATATTGTTATCCCAATCCTGAAACCTTCAATTATTACTTCCCTATTGCTTCGGATGATTGCTGCAACCCAATTATGGGTCTTAGTAGTAATGGTTATGGGTTATAATTCCTTGCCTTTTATGGTCGAAAGAATTGCTTACTATGTTGAATTTGTTCCCAATGCTCCTAATGCAGAAAAAATGGCTTATGCAATGAGTATTATCGTATCGGTGATAATCTTTATCACCTCGGTAATTTATTACAAGGTTGCCAAGAAAAATAGTGTAATGGAAGTGGATAAAAATGAATAAAAATTTAAAAAAATTTAAGAAGATAACTCCACTTAACACCTTGATTACCTTATTTATCGCTTCGGTAGTCTTGATGATAATCGTCCCCCTACTATATTTTGTAACTGTAGCTTTTTCCTCCGCAAATGAAATAACTCATTTTCCAATGAGTTTAATTCCAAAGATTTCGGTTGAAGTAAAGGTCAGTTATATTGATAATCTTGATGATGAGAATTATGGCAAATATCGAATTCTTGTAAAAGAGGGGGATAGTTTTGAACCAGCTTTTTCTTCCAGAAATAGTTTGGAAATCGAAGAGTATTTTGAAAGATATCTTTCGGTCACTAAATCCGGTGATGACCTGCTAAGTGATTTTGAAACCACCAGAGCAGAAGGAGAAAGAGTATTCAAATATAATAAGAATTTATGGTATAATTTTAAATCTTTCTTTAACTTGACCGAAAACGGAGTACAGTCGCTGATCAATAGTATCCTGGTCGCGATTCTTACGATACTAATATCTGTCACTTTAGGCAGCAGCGCCGGTTATGCGATTGCGCGCTACCATTTCAAAGGCAAGGAAAAGGTCAGTATGTCTTTACTCTTTGTCCGCATGTTCCCCATTGTTGCAATCTCATTGCCAATGGCTGTACTCCTGATTCGGTTCAATCTTTATGATACTTTAATTGGGCTTGCTATTGTCTATTCTATTCCTAATATTGCCCTTACCACCTGGATCACAAGTGGAATTTTCAGAGGGATTAATACTGACCTTGAAGAAGCGTCATGTGTTTTTGGGGCAAATAAGTTTCAAACCTTTATACGTATTACTTTGCCTTTAACATTCCCGGCAATTGCTGCAAGTTCTATGTATGCTTTCTCGACAGCATGGAATGACACGATTACAGCCTTGATACTAACTAATAGGAATAGCACCTTGGCTTTAGCGGTTTATAAAGCAATCGGTTCCGGGACCAGTGATATTCAATTTGCAGCAGCTGGAAGCATCATTCTCATTATTCCTGCCCTTGTCTTTACTTTCGTAATGCGTAAATACATCGGACAAATGTGGGGATCTTCAACTGTGCAATAAGAAATGAGGTATATAATGAAGTTTTTAAAACTAGAAAATTTAGAGAAGAAATATTCAAAAAAAGGCCCGATGATCGTTAAGAAGATTAACCTGGAAATTGATAAAGGCGAGTTTGTTGTCTTTCTCGGTCCTTCCGGATGCGGTAAAACCACAATTATAAGAATGATTGCTGGTTTAGAAGAAGTTACCGGTGGAGATATCAAGCTTGAAGGCAAATCCATCATCAACCTCCTTCCGAAAGAACGCGGAGTATCAATGATTTTTCAGAGTTATGCCGTCTGGCCTCATATGAGTGTCTATGATAATATTGCTTATCCTTTAAAATTAAGGAAATTAGATAAAAATGAAATTGAAAAAATTGTTCTGGATGTTGCGGAAAGCTGTGAATTAATTCCTTTCTTAAAACGCTATCCTTCCCAACTTTCCGGCGGTCAAAGACAAAGAATAGCCGTTGCCAGAGCAATGGCCGTAAAACCGAAACTATTCTTGATGGATGAACCATTAAGTAGTCTTGATGCCAAACTTAGAGTTTCAATGCGGACAGAATTGAAGAAGATTCATGAAAAAATCAATTCGACTTCGATCTTTGTTACTCATGATCAAAGTGAAGCAATGAGTTTAGCTGATAAGATTGTCATCCTTAATAATGGTCATATCGAACAAATCGGAACCCCTAGTGAGGTTTATCATCGTAGTAAAACGGTCTTTGTTGCTAGTTTCGTCGGTTCTCCCCCAACAAACTTCTTTGACGTAAAAATCGAAAAGGACAAAGATAAATTATTTGCCATTGGTGAGGGGTTAAAAGTTCCGCTCGGAGAAAATCACCTTCGCGCCCTTGAAAGATATTTAGGCAAAATTGTAAAACTAGGAATTCGTCCGGAAAATATTAAAGTCCATCTTAAACCGACAAAAAAGACCTTTATTAAAACTAAAATTAATTATTTAGAACCACAAGGTTCTTACATTATCTTAATTCTAGAAATTGGCGGAAAAGAAACTAAAGTGGTTACCTATGACTTTAAGGATTTAAGAAGCGGAACTGAAGTTTATCTTGAATTTGAAGATAGCGAAATTGGTTTCTTTGATTCTGAAACTGAACAAAGGATTGAGGAAGATACGGTTTATGATTATCTTAAAGACCTTTATCCTGAGGATTACCAAAATACTTATCAGAAGATTAAAGAATTGGTCGAGAAGTATCGTGGTGATGAACCGCTTGGCGAAACCCCATTAACTGAAAAAGATAATATCTTAATCACTTATGGGGACAGTTTGGTAAAAGATTCGGAAAAACCCTTATCCACCTTTAGAAATTTTGCTAACAAATTTCTAAAAGACAAAATTAAAGGAGTTCATTTCCTTCCCATCTACCCCTATACTTCCGATGATGGTTTTTCAATAATTGATTACCGAAAAGTAAGAGAAGAACTGGGTGATTGGGATGATGTTACTTCCATTAAGGAAGAGGGTTTTAACTTGATGCTTGATGCTGTTGTTAATCATGTTTCTAAAAGCAGCAATTATATGAAGGGATATTTGGCCGGAGAAGAAGAATATAAAGATTTCTTTATTGATGCTGATCCCAATGCTGATTACAGCAATGTCACCAGGCCAAGAGCTTTGCCTTTACTCCATCAATTTAAACATAAAGACGGAATGAAGCATCTTTGGACTACTTTCAGTGAAGATCAGGTTGATTTGAATTTCAGGAATCCCAAAGTATTATTAGAAATATTGGATGTTCTCCTGTTTTATGCGAGCAAAGGTTCCCGTTTCATTCGTTTAGATGCCATCGGTTTACTTTGGAAGGAAATCGGAACAAGATGCATGCATTTAGAACAAACCCATAAAATCGTGAAGATTATGCGAAAAGTTCTAGATTCTTGCTTTGATATAAAATTGATTACTGAAACTAATGTTCCTCATGAAGATAATATTTCTTATTTTGGAAATGGAAAGGATGAGGCGACGCTAGTTTATCAGTTTCCCCTACCACCACTAACTATGTATTCTCTCTTAAGTCAAGATACAACTCATCTGACTGCTTGGGCAAAAGCTTTAGATAACAAAATGGAAACAACCACTTTCTTTAACTTCCTATCATCTCATGATGGTATCGGTGTACGTCCGGTTGAGAAAATCTTAAGTCAAAAAGAGATGCAGGTCTTAGTTGACCATACTTTAAGGCAAGGCGGAAAAATCGGCTACCGGAATATGCCGGATAAATCAATTGCCCCTTATGAACTAAATATCAATTATCTCGATGCGATAACGATGCCCGATGATGATTTAGATTTAAAAACAAAAAAATTCCTTGCGGTTCATTCCGTACTCTTCTCCTTAGCCGGAGTTCCGGGAATCTATATTCATAGTTTGCTTGGAAGCCGTAGTGATATCAAGGGAATGGAAGAATCCCAAATCAATCGGCGGATTAATCGTGAAAAATTAGATGTTGATACTGTAGTTTCAGAGTTAAATGATGACTCTACTTTAAGAAATAAAGTCTTTAATGGACTATTGTCTTTACTTGAAAAAAGGGCTGAACACAGTGCGTTTAATCCTTTTAGTTATCAAGAAGTTTTGGATTATGGTAAATCTGTCTTTGCCCTAAGAAGGAAATCCAATGATGAAGAAATTATTTTTGTTGTAAATATGACAGATAAGAATGTTGGAATTCCAGTTGGAGAGGGAATTGATCTGATTACCGAAGAAAAAATTACCACTACAACTTATGAATTGAAACCTTACCAATTTATCTGGCTAAAAAAATAGGAAAAAGGAGAAAACATGAAGAAGAAACTAACAATTTCGGTTATCTTAGTGATGTTGCTGACCTTCGCTCTGGCAGCATCTAAAAATGTCCGTCTTTCGGCGGCGGAACAACTGACACATACAGTTGTTACAAATGCTGAATATGCTACTGATATTGAGTTTAATGCCTTAGTTGAAGGAGAAGTCATTTCGGCAAAAGTTTATTACAATACTTATGGCAAGAGCACTAAGTTCAACGAACTCGATATGGTTATGGAAACAGAAGGGAATTATACTGCAATTCTTTCTGGGAATGTTGCTGTTGTCCCTTACATTTATTACTATCTTGAAGTAGTCACCGCCACAGAAACTCTTTTAAGTGGTGAGTCAAGTAATCCTCATCGGATTAGTGTAGCTCCAAAGGCAGATTATCTTGCACCACAGATTATGGTGACGGAAGCAAATGCTGTCAATGGAAGAAGATATGATTTTATTGAACTTAAAAATAACGGTGTAACTCCAATTGACTTATCAAAACTAGCTATTACTGTTCATGAATATATAGTTCAAGAAGGAGTCTTAGTAGTTGATGATACGACCTTTAGAGGCGAAGCTCTGATGGCTTTAAGTGCACCTGATGGCAAAACTAAGGAAAGAATTACTTCTGAAAATGAAGTTCAAATTCAACCTGGTGAAGTTTTTGTTGTATTTATTGGAAAAACCGCCGCAGTTTCTACTGAACAAGGTGGACTTGCCGATACGGCAGCATCTTTCAACTTTGAATATCTGGCCGCTCAATATACTGCCAGCAGAGTTGGACCTTTCGGAGTAAATAGCGAAGATATCGTTACTTATGCAAACACAAAGATGTTCCTAGCTGTTTCTGACCCCTATTCAGCTGATTCTGCCCTCATCCCAGATCCGAGTGCCAGTTATAAAGATACAGCATACGGAACTCTCTGGACTGTAAAATATGAAGAAGCTGAAATCACAAAAGCTGTTGTTGGTATGAATAATGACGGAAGCGCTGCGCTTACCGACAAGTCAACCAATAATGCATTTTCTGCGACTGCAGGTGTTACATCAGTTCATTACTCTGCTTATTTTGTAGATGTCCAGTTTGGTGAAGAAGTTCTGACCGTTCAGTCCAGAGTAACTGCCGATCGTGAAGTCGGAATCAATTTTGGTATTGAAAAAGAACTTCCCAATATTGAGGTTGCTGATTCTATTATCGGTCTTCAAACATCGGAAGATGTAAAAACCATTGATTTAAAGAACTTATTAAAAATAAATGAAGGTGGTTTTTATCGGAGTGAATTTGATTTTGCTCTTACCGCAAGAAAAGGAGACGAACTTGATACTCCTGTTGTTGACGGAAATTATACAATAAACGGTGAAGGTGAATATACCATCACAGTCACTTTCTCAAGTGCTGATTTTGAAACATTTACTAAGACTGTCGTTTTAACCGCTATGGTTGACTCCATTGCTCCGACACTTTCAAATTTAGTAGTTACTGAAAGTCCGGCCTATGGAGACAGTGTTAGTTTCTCTGTCGAGATTGTTGACAATGTAGAACTATCAACGGACAATGTTCCGGCTTTATTCTATAAAGCAATCGGAAACGCTGAATATAATAGAGTAAATCTAATTCCTGGTGAAAACAATCTTTATACCATTACTTTAGATAATGTAAAAGTAGAACAACTCTATTATTATATTTCTGCTCAAGACTTAATCGGTAATGTCGGAACAATCGGCAATGTTGAAGCTCCAAATACAGTTTCAGTAACTATGCCAGAACAAGTTCCCCAAAAACTTATTATTACTGAAGCAAATGCAATCAGAAGTAAAAGGGCTGATTTTATTGAAATCTATAATAATACCAATAAACCACTTGCCTTATCAGATGTTGTTATCAAACGTTATGATTACATTGTTTTAGACGGTGCTTTTACCGATGGTTTCATTAACCGTGAGACTAATTATGTGACAACCTTAGCAACATTTGTAAATACCGAGGTCGAACGTTCATTTACTGAAATTACTCCAACTAATGAAGTTTATATCCAAAGCGGTGAAACTTTTGTAGTTTTCGTCGGCGATATCAGTTCTCTAGCGAAAGCCCCTTTCTATTTGGATTATATTCGTAATTATTATAATGAAACTAATTTCCCGAATATTGATCTTTCTAATTTGATTGACAATGTCAATGCTTTCATTGTGAACACTTCTATTGACCCAAGTCCAAGCTATAATGAGGCAAAATACGGTACTGCTTTTGCAGTTGAATACCGTGGTTTAGAAGAATCAGTCGCAGTTTTAGGTATGGATAATAATGGTGCCTTCGTTAATGATGCTTCGGTTAACTCATCGGCATCATCCGTAGGTTCAGTTCAGTATTCTCATTATCTTACGGATGTAACCATCAATGGTGTAACCCAAACTGTCCAAAATCGCCTTTCTGCTAATGGAGAAGCGGTGATAAGTCTTAATAGTGTTCAGCCGGAACAACTTCCTGAAGAAATGCATATTGTTGTGCCGGAAGTAACACTGGATAGTGATGTTCACACTATTTATGGAAATGCTGGTGTCTTTGATCTTACAAGTTTACTGAATGTTCTTGCAAACGGATATGAAGAAACAGAATACAATATTACAGCTCATGACGGAACTGCTTCCATCAGTGATCTTAAAAACTATGCCTATACGGCAGGCACTAAAACCATTATTTTCACTATCGAAAGTACAGAAGCTGTTTTTGAAACATATACAATTACTCTGACATTTACGGTTGTTGATGTTCCTACCGTAATTGCGGAAAACAGTGCTGGAAAATTAATCTATGGAGAAATTGACAGTATTGATGTAAGAGATTTCTTTTCAATCAATGATGGTGCTTTTGCTGATCTTTATACAGTGATAATTACTTCTAATCTTCCGCTAGTGGATAACGCCATCCTCTTTGCCGGTGATTATGAAATTACTGTAACTTTAAAACCGGTTAATGAAGATGCCTTCCTTGATGTTGTAAAGACCTTTACAATTCTGGTTACTGCAGAAACTGCTCCAAGCATTGAAGTAGATTCTGATGCCGTAGAAGCCAATATTAACGGTGAAACATTTGATATTTCTTCTTTATTCAACGTTTCTAAGGGTTCATTTGAAGATGCGGAAGTTCTCTATACTGTTACCCTAAACGGTAACCCAGTTAATCTAGAAGGTTCATTACTAGAAGCAAATGCCGGAACCTATCTTGTAAAAGCAAGCGTTGTTCCTGCAAATGAAGGTGAATTTACTTCTGTAGAAGAAACTGTTTCTCTAACATTAGTAAAAGTTGCTCCAAGTATTACTGTTTCTAATGATACTGTTAATTATTCAAAAGATAGTTCATTAACAGTTATTAATCTTAATGACTTATTTACAATCGTTGGAAACTCTTATCAAACTGATGAGTATACTGTTACTTATACTGTGAAAAACGGACAAGTCGATGTTACAGTTACTGAGATGACGATTCCTGCCGCAGCCGGAACCTTCACCTTTACAATTACTATTAATGCTGATGATAGCAGTTTTGAAACTGTTGAAAAAGTAATTAATATTGTTGTGAAAGAAGTGCCTGTTATTACTGCAGAAGACAAAGAAGTTGAAGTTAAAAAAGGCTCAGAAATTGATCTTACGAGTTATGTAAATATTGATTCTAAAGATTTTAGCGAAACTGAATATACTCTAAATTATCAGGTTAAATTTGATAATCAAGAAGTTGAACTCACAAATGGTAAATTTGTTGGGGAAAAAGCTGGTGCCTATGAAATAACAGTCACTATTTCCGCTGATGCTTTTGAAGACATTACTCAAGTATTTACTATTAATGTAGAACTTCAATCGAATTCATTGATCGCAATCATCCTTAGTGCAATTGCCGTATTAACTGCCGGAACTGTTGTATTCTTTGTTATCAAGAGTAGAAGAACTGCTTAATTAAAAATAAACTAAGTAAAAGAGGAAACAATCATTAGATTGCTTCCTCTTGACTTAGGTTTTAAATTAATTGATTTTGTATTTATTTAAATAATCGAAGTCTAGATCAACTCCAATACCATTGATCTGATCATTACAGTAAAAGATTCCATCTTTAAAATCAAATGAAGTCCTTAAAGCCAAAGAGTGTAAGGCCGGATTATCATTTCCGTCGACTTCCATAAAGAGTCCGTGATGGGCTGTTAAGAAGTGAAGTGTTGCGGTTTGCCCAATTATTGTAGAAAACATATGCGGTGCAAAAGCTAATTCATTTTCTTCAAGATAATTAACTATTTCTCTCATTGTTGAGACCCCACCACATTTTCCGATATCCGGTTGATAAATATCAAGACAATTCAGATGATGAAGGTTTTTAAATTCCAAGAGACTATAATTGTTTTCGCCTCCTGAAATTTTAAAGCCTGCATCCCTTACTTTCTTTAAACCAAAGAAATCGTGAGCTAAAACCGGTTCTTCGATAAATTCAAATGAGTAAGGTGAATATTTCATGAGATGAAAAATAGCAGTTTCCGCATCTTGAAAACCTTGATTTGCATCAAGAAAGAGTGGTGAATCACCGATAACTTTTCTGATTTCTTGAAGATTTTCTAAATCCTTTTCCAAAGAAAAACCAACTTTAAGTTTAAACATTTTAAAGCCCTTATCTAGAGCGTTAGTAGTAGTCCTTGTGACATTATTTGGTCCGAGACCACTAGCATAAGCCTTAATTGGTATTGGTTTTGAATCATTTCTTAAAACTTGATATAAAGGTTTATTTAGGCTTTTTGAATATATGTCCCAAATTGCCATATCGATACCGCTGATGGCTTGTTTCAAATGTCCATAAGCACCCCATTGTTTTCCGGCACCGGTATTAAGGATTTTGTTTTTCATCTCTTGGTAAACTTCGTCAGGAGTATTAAATTCAAAACCTTTCAGTAAGGGAATCAGATAATTTTGAAATAAACTGAGTTTATCTTCGGTGTTATAGTATGGAAAATTTGTCCATACTTCACCATAACCAAAGATTCCATCCTCAGTCGCGACTTCGATAATTAAATGTTTTCTGGTCGACATTTTTCCGAAAGATGTATAAATTGTTTCTTGCAATGGTAATTCAATTGCAATTGGGTTAATTTGTTTTATCTTCATTTAGTATCACATCCTTTAAATTATAATATTTTACCATAAAATCATTAAAAAATCAAATCTAAAAAGAATAAAAAATCGAGGAGAAAATTATGAATATTGATATTGTAAAAGTACCGTTTTCGTACCCAGGGTCATATCTCGCTATCCAAAAGGATGAATCGATTCTTGGCAACGGAATCTGGCTGCGTAGTTTGATCAGACCAGAATGGGGGACAGGCAGGAAAAAGGTTTCCGACCATATTTTAAGATTTATTCCTACCGATTCTGAAGGAACCTTCATCAGTTATCAGACTGTTTGCACCCCTGAATGCCTCCGTTTTGAAAGTAACTTCGGTTATGTAGAGATTTATTTCTCTCACTTTTCAAGTTTACAAATTAAAACAAAAAATATGGGTCTGGTTTTGGAACACGATTCAGATGAGTCAAAGTGGGTTAATATTGAAGTCGGGGCTGATTATGCCCGCGGCTATTTGCCAATTACCTTTTATGATATTAAATTAACATTGAAAGAAGGTTTTTTAAAGCATCGCCCAGAACTGCGTCGCTTCTTCATTACCTGTGAAGAAACCTCGGATTTTGTTATTTCTGCTTGGCAAAGATTTGTACAAAAGGAACCTGAAGGAGAACTTTTTGAAAAGGAACAAATCCGGCAAGATTTTGAAAAATTCAAAGATTGCTATCAACCGGTCGAAGCGGTTCATGAACTTGCCACTTATATCCTTTGGAGTGGCGAATATTCTAAATGTGGTCACCTAACCCGTAATGCAACGGCTATTTCCAAAAAGTTAATGAATAATGTCTGGTCATGGGACAATTGTTTTAATGCTCTAGCTTTATCGAAAAGTAATAAGAGCTTAGCTAGGGATAATATTTTGTTGTTCTTTGATTTACAGAAAGAAGACGGGCGTCTTCTTGATGCCGTTAATCCTTTCATTCAAGTCGATTGGTTTACAAAACCGCCAATTCATGGTTTCTTCATTCTGAAATTAATGAATGATGAAGAAATATTCCTCCTGAAGGATTTACAATATTTATATCCAAGACTTGAAAAACTAGCAAATTATTGGGAAAAGAATAAAGGTAATACAGGACTCTACTTCTATCGCCACCCTTTTGATAGCGGTTGGGATAACGCCACCTGCTTTGACCGCGGAATGCCTGCTTATACTCCTGATTTGAATTCTTATATGGTTTACCTTTATTTCTGTCTCAATAAAATAGCTTTAAAATTAGGTTTCCAAAAAGAAGCAGAAAACTTCCAAAATCAGGCTCATCAAATTCTTAAGAATATGGCAAAGCATATGTTTAATGATGGCGAATTTAATTGTCTTGATGCGGAAGAAAAACCATACAAGACAACCTCTTTAATTAAGATGGTGCCAATCATGCTTGGGAAACTACTGCCAACGGCTATCTTTGAAGCTCTAGCTTCCGAAATCAGTAAAGAAAATCATTTTCTTTTGGAAAGCTCGCTGGCAACCGAATGCGTAACCAGTGAATATTACGATCACCGAAAAGGTGACGCCATTAAACCTAATGCTTATTGGCGCGGCCCAGTTTGGGCCCCTCCGGTATTTTGTATTTATGACGGATTAGTTAATGCCGGTTATTTCAAACTTGCGGAAAAAATTGCCACTCGCTATGTCAATTTAATTGAAATCGACAAATCCGGAATATATGAAAACTATGATGCAATTCAACGAATCGGTTATGATGATAGTGCCTATATGTGGACTGTTTCCGTCTATTTAATTTTCAAGGATAGGTTGAAAACGAGGGTAAAATCATGAATATTGCCCTCGCCCACTATAGAATTAACGATACGGACGGCGTCTCCTTAGAGATGCAGAAATGGTATGAATGCTTAACAAAACTGGGTCATCAGGTAATTTATATTACCGGCTCGGCTCAAAGTGAACAGAATTATCATATTGATGGTATCCATTTTCATGATGAGCTCAATTTGAAGATTAATCAAAATTGTTATCTTTCCTTCAATGATTATTCTCGTCCCGATGAATTGAAAGACCTAATTTTCAAACGGGCGGATAATATAGAGAAAAGCTTGGATAAAATAGTAAAAGAGAAGAAAATTGAATGCATATTTGTAGCCAATATCTTAAGTCTCGGTTGGAATCTACCGGCAAGTATTGCCTTTACTAATTATGCCAAAAAGAATAAGAAGATCAAATTTATTTGTGTTAATAGTGATATCTATTGGGAAAGAGAATTGTATTCACATCCGGTTGTAGAGTTTGTAAAAGAGATTTTGGATAATTATCTACTCCCAGACCTTTTCAATATCAAGCATTATGTCATCAGTAATCTTGCGAGAAGGGAACTATTAAAGCGTAGAGGACTCTACTCCGATGTCCTTTATAAGGCCATTAATTTTAATAACTATCTCCAAAAAGATGAGAAGATAATTAATGAAATCCGCAACTATATCGGAACGGCGGAGAATGATATAATCATTTTCAATCCTAGCCGGATTGCACCTCGAAAAACGATTGAATTCAGTGTTGATTTTATTGCGGAGTTGGAAGCTTTGAAAACGGAATATGTGGGAAGAAGTCTTTATAATGGTAAAGTATTATCTGAAGATTCAAAATTTCATCTCCTACTTTCCGGTATTGATGACTCCTTAGGTAGTGATTATTTTTCGGAACTGAACAAGAAGATGAAAAATATTAATAATACTTATATCAATCGTATTATTGGAAACAAAAGACAAGAAGAACCAGAAAAAAAGTATTCATATATGGATGCCTATTATCTTTCGGATGCTGTTATTGTCAGCTCAATCTTGGAAGGTTGGGGAAATCATATTCTAGAAGCTTCACTTGTGAAAAAGCCGTTGACAATTTTTGAATATCCTGTCTATAAGAATGATATTAAAAAACTAGGTCTTAAACTATGCCTTTTAGGTAGTAAATATTATGATGTTAAACCATTAAGAATTATTCCTCAGGAAGCGGTAAAAAAAGCCGCCCGAGATTTACTGGAAGTCTTATCTGATCAAGAAAAGTATAATAATTATGTAAATAAGAATTATGAAATCTGTAACAAGAAATTCTCATTTGATACTCTCAATGGTAATTTACAAAAAATGTTAAGATTCTAATAGATGATTCTAGATTTAAGGAGAAATGTATGAAAGAATTAGAAACCTTTAAAAGATATATGAGTGAAGAAGTAGCAGCTATTGAAAAAACATTAAATAGCTTTGGAGAAGAAATAGTACAAGCTATTAATGCTATCCAGAATAGCCGTGGAAAAGTCGTTATTACCGGGGTCGGTAAATCTGGTCATATTGGTAAAAAGATTGCAGCTACCCTTGCCTCTACCGGGACACCTTCATTTTTCATGCATTCTACAGAAGGAGTTCATGGTGATCTGGGTATGGTTGGTAGGGAGGATGTCGTAATTTTGATTTCAAATAGTGGAGAAACCCTTGAAGTCTTAAACCTTCTTCCAAGTTTAAAACAAATTGGCTGTAAGATGATTTCCTTAACTGGTAACCATAAATCAAGTTTAGCTTTAAATTGTGATATTTCTCTGGCTTATGATTGTGAAAGGGAAATTGGCGAACTTGGTTTTGCACCTTCCGCCTCCTCTACCATCACCTTAGTAGTTGGTGATGCTCTAGCTTTAACCCTTTCTAAATTACGAAACTTTTCAAAACAAGATTTCAATCTCTATCACCCAGGTGGTAGTCTAGGCAAGAAATCCGGAGGTAAAGAATGAGCATTCTCGTTGTCGGTTCCTTTATGATGGATTGTGTTACAAGAACTCCACAAGCACCCCAAGCCGGAGAAACTATTACTGGCATATCTTATAAAAATTATCCCGGTGGTAAAGGTGCTAATCAGGCAGTAGCCGCTAGGAGGATGGGTGCTGAAGTTATTATGGCTGGAATGGTAGGAAATGATTCCTATGGCGAAACATTCATCAACATCATGAAAAATGCTGGTATTGATATTAAAAACATCAAAAAAACAAATAATGCTTCAACTGGAATTGGGTCAATTACTTTAGAAGAAAATGGCCAAAATCGGATCATTATTGTTCCGGGTGCTAATTATGAATATTCAGTAGCTGACCTCATGACTTTGGAAGATTGCATCAAAGAAGTTGATATTGTTTTAACCCAATTGGAATTACGTGAAGAGATTACAGAGAAACTAGCAGAACTTTGCCAACTTCATAAAAAAATATTTATCCTCAATCCTGCTCCAGCAAGGTCATTGAGTGATAAGGTTTTAAAAGCTGTTTCTATTCTAACTCCAAATGAAACTGAGTTACAACTCCTAACCGGTATGAAGTTAAGTAGCATGAAAGATTATGTAAAGGGAGCTCGTCTTTTATGTAATGCCGGTGTCAAAACAGTAGTCGTAACCCTTGGAGATAAAGGCTGCCTCTTTGTAAATCTCAATAAGGAAATTCATCTACCAGGCTACAAGGTTCCGGTTGTTGACACAACTGGAGCCGGTGATTCATTTACTGGAAGCCTCGCGGCCTCTATCGACTCTGGACTAGATATTAGAAAGTCTATCAAAATTGCCAATGCGGTTGGGGCACTCACCATTCAGAAAAATGGTGCGATTCCCTCTTTACCTGATAAAGATGAGGTTCTGGCCTTTATGAACCTAAATAGTAAAGTATAAAAAATATAAAGAAAGAAGACCTCCTAATTGTGTTTGCATTATAAGAGGTCTTTTATTACCATATCCTTTTCATAATCAAAAATAGTAGAGGTATAAAATAAAAAGTTTTATGCCTTTCATTAATATAAGTATATTGATATAATGTTCTTAGTAGTATAGGAGATAGCTATAAATGAAGGAAAAATATACAGAAGTAAATTCTAAAACAATTGATAGGTGGGTAGAAGAAGGCTGGGTCTGGGGAAAACCAATCAGTATTGATACTTTTCATAAAGCTCAAAAGGGAATCTGGGATGTTTTACTTACTCCTACAAAACCGATGCCACATGAATGGTTTCCATCTTCATTAGAGGGATTAAAGGTTTTAGGATTAGCATCCGGAGGTGCCCAACAAATGCCTATTTTTGCTGCTTTAAAAGCAGAGTGTTCGGTATTAGATTTTTCAAAAAAACAATTAGAAAGTGAAATTGTTTTTGCTAAAGAAGCTGGATATGAGATACAGACTCTACATTTTGATATGACAAACAAACTCCCTTTTGAGGATGAAACATTTGATATTATTTTTCATCCGGTTGCAAATTGTTATGTCGAAGAAGTAGAGGGCATTTTTAAAGAATGTTATCGCATCCTAAAAAGAGGAGGTATTTTTGTTGGTGGCTTCGATAATGGTTTTAACTATGTTACAAATGACGAAATAACTATTTCAAACAAGCTCCCCTATAACCCCCTGAAAAATGAAGAACAAATGCAACAAGCATTAGCATCAGATGACGGAATTCAATTTTCCCATACATTAGAAGAACAGTTAGGCGGTCAGTTAAAAGCAGGGTTTATCTTAACAGATATTTACGAAGACACAAACGGAGAAGGTAGATTAGAGGATTTAAGAATTCCTACTTTTTTTGCTACAAGATCAATTAAAAAATAATGGTCTTAAAGGCCGGACTGTTGATAATAGCTGAAGAATCTGCTATTTTCAGAAGTAAAGGAAAAGTATAGAATAATTGTCTTTTGAATGCTTTGAGGAAGGTTTAGGATAAATATTAATCAGATAATATAATAAAAGAGACCTTAAATCTTGCGAAATAGGATCCTTTTTTGTTTTTAACTATTAAGTTAATTCTAAATTAATTTAAACATTGTTAACCTTTTTTTATTGAATGCTTTTATTATATAATAAAACCAGCAATAACCATGATGACTACAATCAGAGGTGCAGGAACTTTTTTTGAGAATAATAGCATTATACTTAATATAAGTACTCCTAAAACACTCCAATTTAATGGTAGAATAATCGTTTGAGTAATGGCGGTCATAGTTATTAAACTTGCTGCTGTTACCGAAACTCCGGATAAAAAATGTTTCATAAATGCAAGGTCTCTCATTGATTTCCATAAAGGAAATATAAAAAATACTAATAATGTTCCCGGTAAAAAGATGCTAATTGCCCCAATTATACCAGCAATAAAAGAAAAACCAGATCCTGAATATGCGCGTGCTGATACAAATGCAGCAAAACTAAACAAAGGTCCAGGTACGGCTTGATCTATCGCATAGCCTGAAAGGAAATCATTGAGTGAAATCAGTGATTGTGATTGTACAAGATCTTGAATCATTAAAGGTATCACAATTTGGCCACCGCCGATGACTGAATAACCATACCGATAAAACGATGTATATAAGGTAACCCATGGTGCAGATATCCAAGTTCTTAACCCTTCATTAAATAATGCTAATCCTATGACAATAATTAATAGCCACCATCTAGGTGTATATTGTATCTTCTTTTTCGATTTTATTTTGCTTTGTTTTAATAAAACTGATAGCCCCCCAATTATTAAGAGCAAAGGAACAATCCACATAGAATATCTTACTAAAAGCAAACCTAGTGTCAACATTATTGCAAATAAGAAAAAATCAAATCGATTTTTCAAAACTTTTCTAGATAAAGTAAAGCCAGCATAAATGATAAAAGCAACAGCGACGGTCGGTAAAAAAGTCAAGGCCGGTTTCCAGGAATCTATGGAGTTTACTTGATAAAAGAAAACACCAAATAAACCCATAATTACAATGGCGGGAAAAGTCCAAACCAAAAACGCCAGTATCGCAAGAATAGGGCCACCAACATAATAACCAATAGCTGTTATTGTTTGTGTACTACTTGGTCCTGGTACAAGGCCAAATAATCCAAGCATTTCAGTAAGCTCTTCTTCAGAAAGATATTTCTTTTTTTCTACTAAGATCGATGAAAAAACGCCATAATGTGCTTCAGGTCCGCCATAAGAACCTAATGAGCACATAAAGACATCCTTTATAAAGGTTCTCCATTTAATATTTTTTGTTTGATTCATGATTTTCTACCTCGCTTTATCTAGAACATTAAAGTTATTACCACGCTATATTTGATTCCGTAGTCCGAGATTTTACTCAACACCGATATCGGATTGATCTTATTATATTTTAATCATTTTATGGTGTCAAATTTAGTGCATAAAAGAAAATGATATTTGCATAAGCATTCTTTATAGATAAAAAGGTAATCAATTTTAAAATAGGCTTCTTCAATTATATAGATACTCTTATTAAATACCACCAGTTTAATGTAGATGCGCTAAAAGAAATAAGATTTGACTTTCCCATTTATTGTGTAATGATTGATATTTAATAGTTCAAATGTTATAATTTATTCAGATTGTAAAAAAAGAAGAAAGATGAAGATAGTTATATGAAAAAATTTAATATTGCTTTAGTTGGTTATGGTATGTCTGGTCGTCAATTTCATTTACCGGCATTTTTTAATCACCCAAGTTATAATGTGAAGTTAGTTCAAACAAGAAATGAAAAAAATCAAATGGATTTAAAAGCTATTTG
Source organism: uncultured Acholeplasmatales bacterium (assembly GCA_937877075.1). Classification (GTDB taxonomy): domain Bacteria; phylum Bacillota_I; class Bacilli_A; order ML615J-28; family CAG-698; genus DTU067. The sequence continues at coordinate 19,195 of CALEGD010000065.1, read as the reverse complement.
TCCGAGTGCGAGGATTGTTTTCGATTATAATGAAATATTGAATGATGATAATATTGATTTGGTTGTAATTACAGCCTCTAATGACACTCATTATTCTTATTCAAAGCAAGCTCTTTTAAAAGGTAAACATGTAGTCTGTGAGAAACCTTTTGTGGAGACATATGAAGAAGCAAAAGAATTATTTAAATTGGCGGAAGAAAAAAATCTGATTTTAAGAGTATTTCATAATAGGAAATATGATGGCGATATTCTTACAATCAAAGAATTAATGAAAACTCGTGATTTTGGAAAGTTATTAACCTTTTCAGTAAGGTTCGATCGTTATCGACCAGAAATTGGCGATAACTGGCGCTTTAAAGTTACTACAATGTCAGGATTATTTTACGATCTAGCCCCTCACTTGACACATCATGTAATTTCATTATTTGGACTTCCTAATAGTGTGTTTTTAAATCTTTTTTATGAACGTGAAGCCTCGGTTGCCGATGATCATTTTGAATTAATCTTGTATTATGATAATTTGGTTGCTTTTATTGGGGCGGAAATGTTTGAACGTGAAGCAAGACCAAGATTTCATTTAGTCGGTACTAAAGCAAGCTATGTTAAGTACGGATATGATAACCCTGATTCGGTTAATGTGAAAGCGGAAGATCTATATCAAAATTCAGGTTTAAGAAGTATCTTTAAAACTTCACCGAATGAAGAAGAAGATATACCTTTACTTAGGGGTCAACATTATCGTTTTTATGATTTACTTGCAGATCATTTAAATAACGGTGTTGCGGATGATGAAGATAAAAGATTAGCATTAGCTGTTATTCAAGTTATGGATAAAGCCATGAAATCCTATCAAGCAAAACAAATAATAAACATTTAGTACTAAATTCGGAAAAACTCATTGTTAATTAATGAGTTTTTATTTTGTTGATAGATGAATATATGATATAATGTGACCGGAGAATAATATTGGCTGCATTAAGAGTTCAAAAGAAAGTTGAGAATAATCTGGAGAAGACTTTAGTAATATCCGATTACTTTTACTTTTAAAAGTTTGACCGAGAAAGATTTTCTGTTGAACACAGTTTCATCGGTTAGCTCTTGGTAATTACAATCTATTATCTTAAAATGAAATATCTAAATATTCTAGTCAGATCAAGAATCAAAGTAGAAGATTTTTATACTCTTTTGAAAGGAATGGAAAGATGAGCGAAAAGATTTATGAGATTAAAGATTTATCTTTTAAGTATCCGAAGACTGAAAAGTACATTTTAGATGGATTGAATTTTTCAGTTGAAAAAGGAAAGATTATCGGTTTGCTTGGTCCAAGTGGATCCGGCAAGTCAACAACGATGAAGATTTTGATTAAACTGTTAAATGATTATCGGGGTAAAATTCTCTATAAAGGAAAGGATCTAGCTGTTTATGACAAATCATTTTATGAAGAAATCGGAGTCTGCTTTGAATCGCCGATTCATTTTGGTAAACTTACGGCCTTAGAGAATTTGAAGTATTTTTCTAGTTTCTATAAAAATAGCATTGATCTAATCAGTCTTTTAAAAAAGATTAATCTGGAAGATGCAATTAATCAGGAAGTTCGAACTTTTTCAAAAGGAATGAAGGTAAGATTAAACTTCGCCAGGTCTTTGATAAATCAACCAGAAGTTTTGTTTCTGGACGAACCGACCAATGGACTGGATCCGGTTAATGCCAGAATCATAAAGGACTTGATTTTAGATTTTAAGAATGCCGGTGGTACAGTCTTTATCACCACGCATTTGATGGGAGATGTAGAAGAATTATGTGATGAAGTAATCTTTATTACTTCCGGCAATATCAGCGAAAAAGCCAAACCTCGGGATCTTAAACTTAAATATGGTAAAAAGGAAGTAAAGGTTGAATATCTTGAACAAGACAAACAAAAGAGTCAATATTTTGAACTTGATGATTTAGGAAATAATCAAGAGTTTTTAGAATTAATTAAAAACCATAAAATAGAAACTCTCCATACCGGCGAGACTTCCCTTGAAGAGATTTTTATCATTGTTACAAAAGAGGGATTCTATGAATAATCTATTGAAGCTGGTAAGAGGTGAATTGGCCAGACTAAATAAGAATAAAATTCTTCCAATTTCAATATTTGTTTCTTTGATTTGGGTTTTGATTATCGGTTTTTCTCCAATAGAGGAAGTGATGGGTCTAATCCCGATGTTATTAGTAGCTGATGCTGGAATGATGAGTATTATTTATTTGGCCGCTTCCTTTTACTTTGAGAAACAGGAAGGTTCAATAAAGTCACAATTGGTTTTACCGGTTAAGGTTCAGGATATTTTATTTTCAAAGGTGCTAGCTTCGATAGTCTTGAGTCTTGCCTCAACAATTGTAATTGTACTAACTGTAATTTTTGTTCATCAACTGAAAATTAACCTATTTTTGTTATTTGTCTATATTATTTTAATTGTTTCTAGTCATGCCGCACTTGGATTTGTTATTATTCTCAATAGTCGTGACTTTGGTCAAATGCTCGGAATTTATGCCGCTTATGCACTTCTCTTTTTTCTACCGACCATTCTTTCTGTTTTTGAAATAATACCTAAAAGGATGGATATCTATCTTTTAATCTCACCGACCCATGCTGCTCAAACCCTTCTCCAAAGCCCCTTTACCGATATGGATTTTCTATCGGAACTAATTGCATTTTTCTATCTTCTCTTTTTAGGATTTGGAATTTTCTTGTTTTATGTAAATAAAAAGTTTAAGGAATATGCAATAGCAGGGTGAGCAGATGAAAAAATATCTAAATTTATTGAAATACGAATTTAAAACAATTTTTAAAGATTCAATGAATCTCTTTATGATTATTTATCCATTTATGATGTTAGGAATATTAGCATTTCTGATACCGGAGACTATTAAATCAGCAGGAGAAACAGCCTCAAGAGTTGTTTTATTAATTTCTCTGGCTTTAGCTTTGGTAATGGGATCATATATTTCCGGTGTTTTGCTAGGTTTTTCCTTAATTGAAAATAAAGATGAAAACACAATTCTTAGTATCGCGGTTACTCCAGTCTCGATTAAGGGTTATACCTTCTTCAAGATAATCTACGCTTTCTTATTATCAATCCTCAGCAATATAATCTTGCTTGGCGGCTTAAAATTATTCGCAAATGAACAGTATGTTATTATTTTAGGCGAATATTCAATCCATCTTTTGGATAATCTCAGTTGGGGAAAAACATTAATCTTTGCAATAGTTAACAGTTTCTTTGTTCCGACGGTAGCTTTACTATTGGGTACTTATTCCAAGAATAAGATCGAAGGCTTTGCTTTTGTAAAGGGAGGGGCAATTTTCATCATGCTTCCGGTTTTATCCTTATTAAATATCTTTAAGAATGCAAAGCAATATCTCTTAGGGATTCTTCCAAATTTTTGGCCAATTAAAGCGATGATGAATGAAGCAACAATGAGCTCCGAACAAAGTAATTTAAATTATTATCTTTATATGCTCATCGGTGGCCTATATTTTTTAATAATTTTTATATTTACTTTTAGGCTTTATTTAAAAAGGATGAAAAACTAATTTAAGGTGATTTGGTTAAAGACAAGCATCAAAAGCTTCGAAAACATTTTAAATTTTCATTATTATTAATGATTGATTTTTGGTTGCATTTTAAATTAAATTATTATAATTTATGATTGTAATACAATTATTCGATTTTTTTAAACTATATAATAGTATTAAGAAAAAAATGGGGTATTATGATTAAAAAGGAAAGTTAATTCTTTTTATTTTTTAAATTTAATTTTTTTGCTTTATCTTACAGGGTGTAAGAAAGAAACTAATTTCAAAGTTTATTTTTATGATCAGGAAACTTTAACTAAGATGGAGGAAGTCGAATTCAGAATTTTCCTTCAGGATAATATTGTTTTTTATATTTGACAGAAATACCAAAAGAATATATAATCTAAATATAAAATATTGTGAGGGTGAAAAGATGAAGAAAAAATTAATTATCATATTAGGATCTATTTTAATCGTATTAATAGGAGGCATAATAACCTTTTTTAGTTTGTATAAGAAAGCGCCTGAATATCAATATTCCCCAAATGAATTATTTCAAGAGGGCTTGGCAGCAGTTGAATTAGATGGGAAATATGGTTTTATTAATAAAAATGGTGAAACAGTAATTGATTTCGTTTATGATGACGCCGATAGTTTTTATTACGGTATTACGATTGTAAAAAGCGGATCTAAATATAAAATGATCGATAAAAGTGGGAAACAAATCACAACTGAAGGCTATGAATTTCTGCGAATCGATGAAAAAAGCGGATTGGTTGTATTTAGAAAGAATGGAAAATATGGACTTTTATCCCGTGAGGGCGAATTATTAGCGGATGCTGTTTATGACTCTATTTCTAACTTTTCTGAAGGATTAGCTATTGTAAAGTCCGGAACAAAATATGGATATATTGATGAATCCGGAAAACTAACAATTGAAAAGAATTACAATAGTGTACGTGATTTTAATGAGGGCTTGGCGGTTATTAATTTAGATGGAAAATATGGTTTCATTAATAAAAAAGGTGAATTAATAATTGGAAATAACTATGATTATGCAGAATCATTTTATCAGGGATATGCAATTGTTGTTGTGAATACAACAAGCGGAAATAATTATAAAGTGATAGATAAAAATGGTAAAGTTGTTTTTACTGATTATGATTCTATCCAAAGAACCAAAAATTGTTTTATAGTAAATAAAGATGGTGAATATTCAATCCTTGATAAAGAAGGTTCTAGCACTACGTTAACAAAATATAATGAAGTAGAAATTATCAATAGTGGATTTGCTTTGGACGATCTATATTTTGAAATGTTCACTGCTAGCGATGATAAAAACTATTATGTGATAAATGAAAGTGGTAATGTTGTAATTTCGATGGCAAAAGAAGAAGGACAAGAGATTAATGTTTATATAGATGTATTTAATCTTGATGTTTATCTTGGAAAATACGTTGATAATAACTTAACTTTATTAAATAATAAAGGGCAAATGTTGAATTTTGTTTGCGAAAACTTTCTAGGTGCTATATTTAATGGGAAATTAGTTGTTCAAAAAAGTCAAAAGTATGGGGTTATAGATTTCATAGGAAATACAATAATTGACTTTAATTACGATGGAATAGGATTAACAGCTGATGGATATGCTATTGTGGAAGTAAAGGAAAAGTATGGAATCATTGGGCTTCAAGGTAATATCATTGCTCCAATTCAATATGATTTTATTGTCATAAATTATGGAATGTAAAATAATTCAAAATGAAAAAACTCATTAAGCCTTTAAGGATAATTAATCAATCCTATTGATTAATTAAAGGTAAATTGATTTCTATATCAAGGTTTAATATACAATTTTGTCAATCTATTTCTTTATGGAATAATTGGTCTCTCGGCATATAAGAGACCTTTTTATTTATTAAAGAAGCATTCTTAGGTTTTTTTATTATATTTTTAAAATAAATAAATTTAAGTATTGTGTTTTACACAGTAATGGCATATAATAGTATTGTGCAAAACACATTACTAAAGAAAAGTGGTGAATATATTGAATACCCAATTTAAAAAAGGAGTAGTAGAACTATGTATTTTAAAAATTATCAGTATAAAAGATATGTATGGTTTTGAAGTTATTGAAGTTTTATCGAATTTATTGGATGTTAATGAAAACACAATCTATCCGATATTAAGGAGATTAACCCAACAAGGTCTTTTTTCAATCTATGAAAAAGAAACTAAATTGGGAGCACCAAGGAAGTATTATCGAATAACCGATCAAGGTTTAGTTCAGTTAGAGACTTATTTAAAAGATTGGAATCTTTTTGTTGAGAATGTAAATTATATCTTAGGAGGAAGTTATGAATAAAAACAATTATCTTAAGAAATTAAGAGAGATTTTAAAAGAAAATTTTGTTGATGAAAACGAAGTGAAACAAATAATAAACGATTATGATGATTTATATACTCAAGGATTAGAACAAGGTTTAACAGATCAAGAAGTGATTTTAAAATTAGGGGAGCCCAATTCCGTATTTAATTCATTAAAACATGATTTAACTTTTGTTAAAACATATCAAAATAAACTTGTAGGCATTATGGTCTTCGTTTCTACAATCCTCTTCTTTATAATTGGACGTGCTTTTAAATTATGGGATTATAGTTGGCTTTCATTTTTGCTAATTCCTATCACGGCGATACTAACTAATGTTAGAGAAAAAAACAAGTTAACGGCATTGAGTGTTTTTATATCAATTTTTCTTTTTTATACACTGGGTTTAAGCCTTAAAATTTGGCATCCGCTATGGCTAATCTTTTTATCTATTCCGATGATAGCGATAATAATTAATGTTGAAAAAGAAAAAATGGCAATAGCCTTAATGCCATTTCTGTCTTTATTAATATTTATCTTAGTTGGTTATTATCACAATGATTTTTATAGTTATGGCTGGCTTGTTTTCTTTTCTACGCCAATTCTTGCTTGTTTTATGAAACCTTTTACCAAGTCAAAGATTTGGATGGGGATAATTTTAATATTATCAATTCTTGCTTATATTACCTTAGTAGTTAAATACAATAATTATTATCTTCCTTTATTAGTTTTTGTAATTCCATTTATTTATGCGATACTTACAAAGAAAATCATTGTGATTTTTGAAATGAATTATTTATTGAAACATCCTGTTTTATTCACTCTTGTTGTTATGATTATTATAGGTTACTTTATAATAAGCTACATTTTAAAAGGATGGAATTGGACCTGGACAATATTATTGATTATTCCTATGTTATTAATATATTCTAAAGATAAGTTTAAAAACATCGTCAGTTATGCACCTTTTGTTTCGTTAATTTTGTTTTTCTTAACCGGTTATTTAATTGAGGGTGGATTTGAATGGAGTTGGTTGTTTTTCTTATTGGTTCCGATAACAGGTATCTTAAACGGTGAAACAAGTTTAAAAGTAGAAAAGAAAGATAATGATGAATAAAAATAAATCTTTGGTTGGGACCCCATTTATGATTTCAATGTTTTGTCTTTACAAAGGGATTTTTATATGTTAATATAATGATATAAAAATAACCGAAACTTACTTTATTAGACTAGGGGGAAAGTATGAAGTGTAAGGTATGTGGGGCTGAAATTCAAGTCTCAGAAAGATTTTGTTCAAATTGTGGAGAAAGTAATAATTATTATCTTGATTCAGATAGATCAATGATAAGTCGGTCTGAACAACAAACAAAAAGTAGTTCTAATTTAAAAAGAACTACTGCAGCCAAAATAACCGGATTTTATTGTATTGCTTTTAGTGTTTTATCACTAATGAATGGTAATTATTTTTATCCACGTTTTGATTTTACTCTCATCTTGCATATTTTAATGATTGTCTTTGGTCTTCTAGTAACTATTTTTGTTAGCCAGGATAATGAAAAAGGATATCTAACTGTTTTATTTGTCATCATTTGTATTTATGGAGCGTTTTCGTTAGACCACCTGTTTCTAAAAACAGATATTCAAATGAGAATTTGGCTTTTTCTTATTCATAATACCATGATCATTACTCCATTTGTCTATTGCTTAATCTATTTTAAAGCTTCAAGAAAAGATGATTAAAATTATCTTATTATAATTGAGATAAAACAAGGACTTGATTTTTAAATCCTTGTTTTTATTTTGTTATAATTTTCAGAAAGAAGAATAGGAATAAAATGATTAATGATTTTTTGTTTTATTGAAAATTTAAAGAATTTGATTAAATTCTTATAAACAATCTTCAGCTTTTAATATTTCCTTTCTTTCCATTATTTGTTTACAAAATGTTCTTATTATGTTAGAATAATAATGAAATTTGTTTTAAATACGAACAATTTCCAAAGTTCACTTATAGTGAATTTTATCTAAAGTTAAATTAGGGGGAAATCATGAAATGTAAAGCATGTGGTAGTGAAGTTACTACCTCACAAAAGTACTGTACTTATTGCGGGGAATATAATGAATATTTCCTGTTTTCTGAAGAGAGACAGAGTGAAAGTCAATCTAATCTTAGTCCATTGCATTATGGTGGGAATCACGTTTCAAAACCACTGAATAGAAAAAAAATCACCGCAGCAAAAGTTGTGGGGATTTATAGCATTGTTTTTGGAACTCTTTCCTTTTTGGGAAACGAACAATTAGCTAATCCACTAACCATTATCATGCAAATAATAATGATTGTTTTTGGTATTATGGTTACTGTTTTTGCCGGTAAAGGTGAAGGTAAAGAAAAAGGATTTCTCATTACTTTATTTGTTTTTTATTGTATAATAGCCCTTAGTTCATTTGCTATTTTGGCTATACCGGACAACTTAATTCCTGCTGAATATGGAAATATTAAATTTTTCCTATTTATCTTATGTAATGCATTGATTATTACGCCTTTTATTTTCTCTATTATCTACTTTAGTGCGAGCAAAAAAGAATACTGATTAATATAAGAATCTTTAAATTAATCTATAAGCAAAGCTGAGAGTGGGTTTATTCTCAGTTTTTTTCTTAAGACAAAACAAAGAAAAATTTCCATTAGGTCGGCTTTTCTTTCTAATATATACAGCCTAAGATATTTTGACTTTTTTCATCTAAAGTGGTAAAATAATAAAAATGTGATATTAATATTGAGAGGTTATTGTGAAGAATGTATATGAAAAAATATTAGTACTCAATGCTAATGACGGTGATTTTCAGTCAAAGTTAAGCATTCCTGCCATTATGCGGTTTTTTCAGGTAGCAGCAGGCGAACATTCGATAATAATGAAAATGGATCATTTTACTATAGTTGAAAAGAACAATGCTTTTTGGGTAATTACAAAAGTTAAATTAAAGATCTTCAACTTACCTATGTGGGGAGAAAAGGTTCTTTTAAGAACTTGGCCGCTACTACCTACTAGTATCAAATGTAATCGTGATTTTGAATTTATAAATGACAAAAATGAAGTATTGATTCAAGGAATTTCCGAATGGTGTATTCTTGATTTGGATAATCGCAGGCCCCGTAGAGTTAGTTCAACTTGTTACCCTTTAAATCTTGTACATTTAGAAAAACGGTCTTTTGACGATAATTTTGTTCATTTTAAAACTAATGTTTTAGAAGATGAATTACTTTATGAAAGAGTAATAAGGTCTTCGGATATTGACTTGAATTTACATACCAATAATACTATTTATAGTAATATGGTAATGGATGCATTTTCAGTAACTAATCTTGCCACTCATGAATTGAAAGACTATGAAATCCATTTTTCCCATGAATCTAAAGAAGGCGAAACTTTAAGAATTTATCGTAGTGATCTTGAAAACAAAGTATTAATTTCAGGAATTGAAAAAGATTCCGGAAAGATCGTCTTTCAAACCGGAATCAAGTTTGTTGATAAGTAAAATATGGTATGCTTTAAAAGCATATCTTTTTTTATAATATAATTGGTAAGTTTTTTTGGCATACGGGGCAGACGTTTGCTTGATGTTTTATTATCGTATGATAATACTTTCTTTCAATTAATAGTTCTCCACATTTCGGGCAATAAGTATTTGCCTCAATTTCGGGGAGATTTCCGACATAAACATAATTTAAATATTTTTCGGCAATTTCTTTGGCTTGAATTAGTATATTAACCGGAGTAGGAGGATTGTTCATTTTATAGTTAGGAAAATATCGAGATAAATGAAGCGGAATGTTTTTATTTATCTTGCCTAGGTAAATTGCAAGTTCTTCAATTTCAGATTCAGAATCATTTTCGCCAGTAATTATTAAGCTTGTAACCTCTACATGACAATGTTTAAGAGAAGTTTCGATTGTTTGAAGAACTGTATCGAGTTTTCCTTTACATAATCTTTGGTAGGTTTGATTATTAATAGTTTTTAAATCAATATTCATCGCATCAATATAGGGAAGGATTTCCCTTAAAGGTTCTGGATTGATATAACCGTTAGTTACTATTACTACAGCATATTCCGGATTAACTTCCTTGATTTTTTTTGAAACATTCAAGATATATTCATACCACATAAGCGGTTCATTATAGGTGAAAGCAATTCCAATATTGTCCGGAAACTGAGTCATTAAATCTATGATGTTTTCTGGTTCAAGATATCTGGTTTGAACTTTTGCTTGAGACAAGGAGTAGTTTTGGCAGAAAGAACAACGCATATTACAGCCGTAGCTACCGATAGAAAGGATTTTACTTCCGGGTTTAAAATGGTAAAGCGGTTTTTTCTCAATCGGGTCGATGGCAATTGAGGCTACTTTTCCATAATTTTCAGAATAAAGAGTTCCACTTTGATTGATTCTCGTCCGGCAAATTCCCGATTTATCTTCCGGTATAGTGCAGTAATGAGGGCAAAGTTGACATAAAACTTTATTGCTTGAATTTAATTTGTAATATTGTGCTTTTTTCATCAATTATTTTCCTTGTCTTGCAACGGTGAATTTATAAATTTCGTAATTACCATGAGGTGGAATTCCTGCTTTCTCACAAGCAATTTGCAATTGTTGTTCAACACTATCGACTCCTTCTAGATCCGGAAGAAGTAGACCTCTCCTATAACCAGAACTGACAATAACTCCATATAGTTTTGGATTTAATTCTTCTTTCTTAGCTTTAATAGGTTGGGAAAGGATATCAATTGAGATTTCAAGTTCATCGAGTTCCGATTGATGCAAAGGGTTGAATCGTGGGTCTTGGAAGGCAGCTGATATGGCATTATGAATGATCTCTTCTCCGATTGACCCTTTTGTTGGTAAATATGTACCGATACATCCGCGTAAGTGTCCATGTTTCTTTAATGAAACAAACACTCCCGCTTTTTTGTGAACTAAATCTTGAGGGAGATCTTTCGGAAGTTCCATCATTTTTCCGTATTGAAAAAAATGAGCAATACTTTCCCGAGCAAGACTAAGATAAATATTTTCTTGTTTTAATTTATTATTCATTCTTTTTTGTTCCTCTGCAAGCAGTTCTTTATAAAAATCCTTCTTTTTATTTTCGGGGATCATCTTCATAACCCCATAACCGACCCCGAAAGGTCCTTCATAAGAAAGTAATTCACCTCTAAATTCATTGTTTAGGGCACCAAGCAAGATCTGAATGGAGCGCAAACCACATTCACCGGCTTCTTCAGATAAACCATTTTTAATTTTCATTATTCCAGGAATATCACCTTGTTCTAAAAGGGAAAGAAGAAGTTCATCGAATTTTTGTCCTTTTGGACTATATGGATAAGGTCCGTCTTTAGTTAATCGGTGGGAGAGATCGCCGCTGGCAATTATGACAACTTTTCGGTTTAAGGATAAAACAGCCTCTTTGATTATATTTCCGAAACGGAAAAGATCAAATCCCTTAATCAAACTATAGGTAATATGGACAATTCGGTAAGATTGATACTCTTTTTCTATAAAATAAAGCGGAATTAAGCTACCATGGTCAAGTTCAAAAGCTCTATGATAATTTAAAACCATTTTTTCATCAAGTTTAATTGTCGGAATATTTTCAGCTTTTGATAGTTCGTCAATCTTATCCGTCATTTCAACATCTATTTCTTTGTTGAATGCAATATCGGGAGCATTAAAACGATGTAAACTCCCGCCGATGTTAAGGTCATAGCTAAGAGAAATCACATCTCGAAACATTAATCCATGAGGAGTAATGATGATAATTGTTTCTGGGCGTTTTGTTTTAATCTCTTTAGCGATTTTCTCGCAAGCTAAACTGGTTTTTTTAATCTTTTTTTCCTCACCCTTACCGACATTTGGAATGATAATCGGAGGGTGGGGCATTAGGTAATAACCAAGAAAATTGTTCATAAGCTCACCTTCTTTACACTTTTTTTATTATAGCATTGCTATTCGGAAATGTATAGGTTATTTTGTCAGTCAAAGTTTTTATTAAACAAATATTAAGCTACTGCTTTATACAGTTTCAAAAATTAATTCCCTTTCGACATTTTTCAACCATTCATTTACATAATAAGGATTATAATTGTTTGGAAATGTGGAAGGGTTAGAAAGATTGTAATAAAGCTGAAATTATATAATAATCGTTTATAATCTTTTCACATTTTGCCAAATCTAAGAAAGAAGGAGAGAAAGATGAAACGATTCTTTAAAAGGCGGATTAGCGATAAGCTGATTGAAGGGTTTGCTAGAGTTATTAAACGGTCAAGTAAAGTGATTACTATTATTGTTTTAATAACTCTTTAATTAAAGACCAAGGTATTAGAACAGAGAAGAAAGTAAATGGAATAATCACAGAGTATTACCTTGATGGAAACAAAGTTTTATATGAGAAAAGTGTATATGAAAGCACAGGAAAATTATAGACATCATTTATTATACCTATGATGTTTACGGTTCATATTAAGCATGAACCTAAACGGTATAGAGTATTTCTATATAACTAATTTACAAGGCGACATAATTGAACTTGTTGACATTAATGGAAATAGTGTTGTACAATATAGGCATGATGCTTGGGGGATTATATTAGGTATTACGGACACTTCTGGAGTTTCCCTTTCAACAAAAAACCCCTATCGTTACAGAGGATAATTGCATACTTTTCTTTAAATAATTTCTTTGATGGATTTAGGTGGTAGAAGTATATGATAAAAGTAAAAACTACTTTATTTGAGAAAGTGTTTATAGCTACAATTATACCAACTGCATTAGTAATATTTTTTGCTCCAATTTATCTTATATCAATTTTTTCTAGTTCAAGTGGAAATTAGATATTCTTAATAATTATTTGTAGTTCATTTGAAATACTATTAGATAATGGAAAAAGTATCTTTTTAAAAATTTTTATAATGATTATAAAAAGATTAATAATAAAATTACAATAACAGTCCTATAAGAAATTAAATATGTAAGAAATAAATAAGATAATTGGTAATATATTAATAGATACTAATCAATTTTATTACATAAGCGGTATTATCTGTTATTTCAATGGTGTATACAGATTAAATAATAGATTATTATTCGAGATGAAAAGAAAATATCCATCTATAACAATAATTTATCAGTTTATCTCTGTCCTGTATTTTCACCAATTAAACTAATAACTAGGTAAATAATCTAAATAATAGGAGGATTCAGGTGATTAAAGTAATAAGGAGCTTTCGCCGGCATTATACATATTGGTCGGAAGAAAAACCTCTAGAATTTAATAACGATTCATATATGGGAAACAAATTGATTGTTGTTAACAGTGATAAAACCTTTCAAACTCATCTTGGTTTCGGTGGAGCTTTTACGGAAGCGGCTGCAGTGACATTTGCGGAGGCACCTATAAAAATTCAGGATGAAATATTAAAGGCATATTTTTCCGAACAAGGATTAAAATACAATCTCGGGAGGACGACAATTCATTCCACAGACTTTTCCGAAAAAACCCGAACTTATATTCAAGATGACGATTATACATTAAATAGTTTTTCGGTTGCGGAGGATGAGAAATTTATTATTCCCCTAATAAGAAAAGCAAAGGAAAATGCACCTGATTTATGGTTGCTTGCTTCTCCTTGGAGCCCACCGGCTTTTATGAAAACAAATAATGAAATGTATTATGGCGGAAAACTTAAAAAGGAATATTATTCTCTTTGGGCCAAATATATACTAAAATATCTTAAAGCTATGGAAGAGCGGGGGATAAAAATTTCTGCCCTGAGCGTTCAAAATGAACCTGCAGCGGCTCAAGTTTGGGAATCTTGTCTTTATAGTGCCGAAGAAGAAAAAGAATTTTCAAAAATCCTTTACGAAATATTACATAAAGCTGGCATTGATGTAAAAATTTTAATTTGGGATCATAACCGCGATTTGATTGGTGAAAGAGTTCATACAGTTTTAAAAGATATACCGGACTATATTTGGGGTGTTGCTTATCATTGGTATGTCAGCGAAGATTCTGAAAATCTTAGCCTGATTCATGAGCTTTATCCGAACCACCATCTCCTCTTTACGGAAGGATGCGTTGAATATTCAATTAATGGAAGCTCAGACCATTGGAAAAACGGTGAATTTTACGGACGCAATATTATCAAAGATTCCTTAAATTATTCTGAGGGATTCATTGATTGGAATTTGCTTTTAAATGAAGAAGGCGGACCTAATCATGTTGAAAATTACTGCGAATCACCGCTAATGTATAATCGCCAAACTAAAACTTTGACTTACAATCCTTCTTATTATTATCTTGGTCATTTCTCCAGATACATTAAACCGAATGCGAAAAGGATATTGATCAAGCAAACTGTAGATCCCGATATTTTTGTGACAGCTTATAAAAATATTGACGGAAGTATTATTATCATTATTCAAAATGAAGGTTGGATAAAACAATATACAATGATTGTTGACGGAAAATCAATTAATTTAAGTATTCCAGACAGGTCAATTACAACTTATATTATTGAATAGAAGGCCAGTTTATCGGCCTTTTTTTAGTGTGCCGGGCATGTTTAATAACTTGAGAGTGAAAGACTCTTGCACGAGAAGATGGATAATGTTGTAGCTAGCAAGTGGCAAGGAGCTTACCGTGAGGTAAGAGTTGAAGGAAGCCCTAGGCAAAGTTCTTGACTCGAGGAACTTGGAAATCACATTAGGCTACTATTATGGGTAAGGTTGCATAACAAACTAAAGCCCGTAGACATCAAGCAATAATAGGAAGTAAATGTGGCGAGTATAAAGATGAAGGTTATTATACTAGGTCTTGCGGACATATGAGTTATATGGTCGAAAAAGGTTTATCGCAAGAAGTCAGCAGAAGTTATAGTAGGTAGTAATACTGAAGGACTGAATAATGTGCTTAAATTGCGAATGTAAATTAAGCATTCATATGAACAGTAGAAAATCAAGGAAACTTGCCTAACTTCGATGGTGGAAATAGAAGCCTTACGCTTTAGGACAAACAGTAGGAATGCTACAAGGAAAGCCGAAAGGATACAACCACTTTTGACTTGTTAATAAATAAAGTATTAAAATATAATCCTCTTGCTAAACCCAAAGTTTACGTAAATATTTTCAACTAACAACAAATATAATATGAAGAGCCGTGTGCATAAATAGTGCAAGCACGGTTCCGTGAGGGGTGGAATCAGCGATGATGCTATCTACTCGACGTAAAATAAATAATTAATTTATTTATTTTCCTCTACTCGATTAAAAAATATTTAGATATTTATTCCACTATTAAAATTGACTTCCAAAGGAAAAATATAAATGTATATTTATTTTGAAAATTAAGGAGGTAAAAATTTTGATATTATTATGGATAGTTTTCGGTGGTTTTACCGGATGGATTGCCAGTATGATAACAAAAAATAATGCTAGGATGGGCATTTTCGCCAATATTGTTGTCGGCTTGGTGGGAACACTTTTAGGAGTGTGGATAGCATCGATGATTGGAATCGGTGGTTTTAGTAGGTTTTCATTTGGAGGATTCCTAATTGCTCTCTTTGGTTCTGTCGTCCTATTAACATTAATCAACCTAGTTCGTGGAAGAATATAATTGGCTTACACATTAGTGTAAGTTTTCTTTTCTTTTTAATGCAAATATAAAAAAAGATGGTATAATAAAATATCTACCCATATTATTCCGGTTTTTATATTCCGGGAGAAACTTTATTTAAGGAGGATTAAAATGTATACATGGGATTTGAATCCGCTTTACCCAGACTTTAAAAGCTCGTCTTTTCAAGATGATTGTAAGAAGTTGTTTTCGCTTGCCGATCAGATGCTTTCCTATTATGATGATGAGGAAGCAAAAAGGAATCAAGTTGAATTTTTAGAAAGTTTATTGAAAAAGCTTGAGGATTTCTCAAAGCTGACTTCTCGAATTTATGGTTTTATAAACCTGAATTTATCGGCAGACACGCAAAATTCGGATGCCAAGCAAGAAATGGTTAAAATGCAAGCCTTGTCAAGTAAGTTTGCACTCTTAGACAATAGGTTCAAAAATTATATTAAAGAATTGGATAATCTTGAAGAATTACTGATTAAAAGCCCCTATCTTCAAGAATACCGTTTCCTTTTTGAAGAGACAAAGGAAGAACTTGCTCATACAATGAGTGCCGAATTAGAGGTTTTGACCAGTGATCTTCAGAAAAATGGTTCTTCGCTTTGGTCACAATTACAAAGACATATGACATCAATGGCAGAAATTGAGTTTAGAGGGAAAAAACTTTCTTTAACGGAAATTAGAAACCTTGCTTATAGCAATGATGCTGAGGAAAGGAAAGAAGCTTATTATAAAGAACTTGAAATCTATAAAAATATTGAAGATGCGGTTGCTTTTGCACTTGCCGGAATTAAGGGTGAGGTTAATACCTTAAATAAGTATCGGAATTATGATAGCCCTCTTAATGAAGCTCTTTTCAAATCAAGATTGAAAAAGGAAACTCTGGAAGCATTATTAGAAGCAATGAAGGAAAGTTTTCCCGATTTTAGAAAATATCTCCAACATAAGGCAAAACTTCTAGGACATAAAAACGGTTTACCTTGGTATGATCTTTTTGCACCGATGGGGAAAAGCGAGAAGAAGTATAGTGTTCTCGAAGCTCAGAGTTTTATTTTAAAACAATTTGGTAGCTTCAGTAGTGAACTTCGTGGTTTAGCTGAAAAAGCTTTCCAAAATAATTGGATTGATTATCTACCCCGAAAAGGTAAAGTCGGCGGTGCTTTCTGTTCCAATAATCAAGGTATTAAGGAAAGCAGGATTCTGACCAATTACGGAGGCGATATCGGTGATATCATTACTCTGGCTCATGAACTTGGTCATGCTTATCACGGCGAACAAATCTTTAAGGAAGCACCTTTAAACGGTCATTATACAATGCCGGTAGCAGAAACTGCTTCTACGCTTTGTGAGACAATCGTTAAGAAAGCCGCTTATCGGGAAGCCGGAACTAAAGAAGAAAAAGTCCATATTCTTGAAACCGAGCTTCAGGATTCAACACAAGTAATTGTTGATATCTACAGCCGTTATCTTTTTGAACAAGCGGCCTTTACTGCTCGTGAAAAATCAATTCCCACTGCAAATGATTATAATAATCTGATGCTTGAAGCTCAGAAAGAAGCATATGGTGACGGAGTTGACCATGAATATTTAAACTCCGGAATGTGGATTAATAAATCCCATTATTATCGGGGAGGACTGAGTTTTTATAATTTCCCCTATGCTTTCGGTTTACTCTTTGCCAAAGGTATCTATGCGAAGTATCTAGAAGAAGGAGATGCCTTTGTTCCTAAATTAAATACTTTACTTCGGGCAACCGGTAAGATGAAAGTTGAAGATGTCGCTACCCTAGTTGATATTGACTTAACCGATCCCACATTCTGGAAGGCGGGCCTAAAGACAATCGCTTCCGATATCGAAGAATTCATTCATTTAACATCTATTTAAGAAAAACCTCTTAAAGTTATCTTTAAGAGGACTTTTTTATTGTTTCTGGGAGAAAGTCAATGATATCTGTTGCAATCATACCGGCCTCACCATACTTTTTTGAAGCCTCAGATCCGGCTAAGGAATGTAGATAAACTCCGGTCTTTGCAGCTTCAAGCGGCGGGAAACCTTGAGCGAGCAAGGAAGTAATGATTCCGGTAAGAACATCTCCCGAACCGGCGGTAGCCATTCCCGGGTTTCCGGTATTGGAAAACCAAGTTTCCTCTTCATCCGCTATAATTGTACAAGGACCTTTTAAAACGATAATTAGTCGATGTTTTTCTACAAGTTCTCTAACAACTTCAAGGTTTCTTTTTTCAAGCTCCTCTTGCTTTATTCCGGTTAGAATGGATAATTCTCCCAGGTGGGGAGTGATGATTAGATTCTTGAAAATATGATGCTTTTCTAAATAGGGTTTTAAATAGTAAATTCCGTCCGCATCGATAACTGTGGGAATATCAAGACTTAGTATTTCATCAATTATACTTTCGGAATAAGGATTGTTTTTTCCAAGGCCGGGCCCAAAGGCGATGGCATTTCGTTTATTCAAAAGTAATTTCAACTTTTCAAAATCGGAGTATTGATGAGAGATAATCTCCGGATACATTTTAAAATTTGATGTGCATTCAATCGGATAGGCGACGCTTGATAAACCAGCTCCTGATCTTAAAGCAGCCAGAGCTGCCATAAACGGTGCCCCCACCATTCCGGGACTGCCACCGATAATAAGCAGATTTCCATAATGATATTTATGAGAATAATGCTTACGCTTTGGATACCGAAGGATGTTTTCTTTTTTCAAAAGATACTTGCCCCTATCTTCAGATAATAGACCAATATCAATTAAAACTTTTTCACCGTGATAGTCATCGGCTTCATTTAAAAGATTACCGACTTTATAGTTTTGGATAATTGCGGTCAGATTTGCTTTGATGGCTTTACCATAGGAGAGCCCATTATCGCCTCCGATTCCCGAAGGAATGTCGATACTGAAGATAAAAGTGGAAGGATTTAAAACATCAATTATTTCGGCAGGGTAACCATTGATTTCTTTATTCAGTCCGGTTCCGAAAATACCGTCAATGATGTAATCACTTTTTCGGATTAATTTTTTTACTTTAGAAAGATTATCTTGATCAAGATAGTGGATATTAGCCGCTTCTAAATCCTTTAGAATTAAATTATTTTCCGGTTTTAGATTTTCTTTTTTTTCCAGGATAATAAATTTCACTTGAAACTTTGATTGTAATATTTGACCCATTATGAGACTATCGGCACCGTTATGACCACTTCCAGCTAGAATTGTGATTAGACAATTTTTGTTCGGCTGACACTTCTCCAAAAACATTTTAGAAAGTGCGAGACCTGCACTTTTTATTAAGTCTAAATTCGAAATCCCCTTAACTTTACAAGTTTTTTGATCAATTTCTCTGGCTTCTTTAGTTGTGATTATTAATTCTCTCATATAATACCTCATGTATTTATTTTACCATAAAATACAAAAGCAGTAAATCTACTGCTCGTTATTTTCATTTTCAGTTTTATGGAGAATACCTTTTATTTTTCTGGTAACGTCTTCGACTTCTTCACGAAAACCCGGATCTTCTTGTTTTAATAATTCTTCGGCTATTTCTAAATCTTTTTGATTATAAACATTTTGAGATTTCAATCTTT
>CALEGD010000064.1 GCA_937877075.1 uncultured Acholeplasmatales bacterium | reverse complement strand
GAGCGATGACGGCAACCTTCCTAATTCCTTTCGCGAATGCGGCTGCCGAACAATCCGGAGCTAATGTCTTAACCGATGCCTTCGGTCTCTTGGCTTTAGTTGCCTTAACACCGATTCTGATTATCCAGATTCTTGGTCTAATATTTAAATTTAAAGCAAAAAAGACTACAGATATTGAAGATGAAGAGGACAATATTATTGAATTACGAGGTGAAAAATGAAACTACTAGTAACCATAGTTGAACGTAATCATTCGGGAAAATTCACGGATATCTTAAATCGCGTTCCGCGCTTCCAAGTCACTAGCTTCGGGAAAGGTACGGCAAGTTCGGAAATTCTCAGCTATTTTGGAATCGGTGAAACCGATAAGGATGTAATATTCTGTATTTTAGAAGACGCTGATGTAGAAGAAGTCTTTTCAGAATTTGGAAAACATAAAGAATTTATACAACAGGGAGCCGTGGCCTTCACGGTGTCGATTATTAATATCGGCAAAAAGTTCTATAATCTGATCAAAACTTTGGAGGAAAAAAATGGGTAAATTCAAACTGATTGTCACCATCTGTAATCACGGATTTTCGGAAGAAATCATGGATTCCGCAAAACAAGAGGGTGCTCGCGGCGGAACAATTTTACGGGGTAGAAGTACTGCCATCCATGAAGAAACCAAGTTTTTCGGAATTAAGATTCATCCGGAAAAGGATGTCATTTTAATTGTAGCGAAAAAAGAAGATGTTAGTAAATTAATGAATGCTATTACTAAAAATCACGGCATGGGTAAAGATGCACATGCACTTTGCTTTTCCGTACCAATTGATGAGACCATCGGCTTCAACCTCTAGTTGAGGCTTTTTTTAACTTGTAAGTTTTTATATTATTTATGTAAATGTCGGCTCTATAGCCAGTTTCCCTACTTTATTTAGTATGATTGGGTTAAAATTGGAAAATAATAGAAGTATGAAGAAACAATTTATTTTTAATTATCCTAATTTATTACTTTCAATTATTACTCTTCTTTCCTTGTTTTTCGGAATCTTTTATTTCCGAAACGGAATTTATGATATTGATTTTTTTACACTTCTGATTCTGTTTGGAATGGCTTGGTTTGCGGTTCTTGCAGATAAAATGTTGAAACTAAAGCTCGGCAATTTGATTGTTTCTTTATATTATATTTTTCTAATTCTAACTCTTTTTTTTGGTCGAATTCTTCATTTTTATAATTCATCTTGGTATCGAAACTTTACTCATTTTCTCGGGGGGATATTCTCTTCACTAATCGGAATCTATCTGATTATTCGTTTGGATAATATCGGTTTTATGAAATTTTCCATTGTTCTAACATATTCTCTTTTCTTTTCCGGTTTTACAACCTCACTTTGGTCAATAACATCCGGCGTGGTTGCCGACCTATCTGGTAATCCTCAAACCGATATCAATATGCGAATCGCCATGGGCTTAATCGGAGCGTCATTCTTTGCGATTCTTCTGATTCTTGACTATCTGCTTTATCATAATCGTTACCTGGAAAGGTTGATTAGAAAACTTTAACTTGTTTTCACCTTTTTTATCTGGCATTTTCGCTTCGGCTTTGGTATAATTGTTTCTGGAAGTTTATGGTGAAGATATGGTTAAAGATAGATTGTTTGATTTCTTAAAAGGTATTATCATCGGCATTGCGAATATCATGCCGGGTTTTAGCGGCGGTATTATGGCCGTTTCTTTTAATGTATATGATAGAATCATTTCTTCAATCAGTAATTTCTTTTCCAAGCCGAAGCAAGCTATCAAAGATATTTGGGCGATAGCTTTAGGAGGAGTCGTAGGTATAATTATTTCTCTAGTCGCTATTTCCTTTCTTTTAAAAAAATTTCCAATTCCGACCACTATGCTTTTTACCGGATTAATTGTCGGTTCGATTCCAACCATTTTTGATAAAGTAAAAACCAAAAAATTCAAACTAAATCAAATCATAGCTTTCTTTGCCGGGATAATTTTCATTATTGGGATACCGCTGCTTGCCAAGGGAAAAACGGTTGTAATTCACGAAATAGACTTTGGACTCCTTATTACAATGTTCTTTATCGGGATTGTTGCCGCAGCAACAATGGTAATTCCCGGAGTCAGCGGTTCGCTTATCCTTCTTGCCTTTGGATATTATATTTTTATTGTCGACTTTTTGAAGGACTTTCTTCAAAGTATTATATCTTTTGAAAAAGAACTATTTTTCAAAAGCTTTCCTCTGGTCTTTTCTTTGGGTATCGGTATCATCTTTGGGGTGATCGGGTTATCAAAATTGATTGAAAAATTGATTAAAAAGTTCCCATTAATTGTCTATTCTACAATCCTTGGTTTAATTAGTGCTTCTCCCTTTGCCATCATCTATCAACTCTTTAACCCGAATGATCCCTCAACCGAACCTTATCGCAAAATTCTCAAAGAAAATTTAGTCTTAAACCTGATTGTCGGCGTAGTTTTTCTCACTATTGGTGTAATTCTTGCCGATTATATGAGTAAATTCGAAAAAAACCATCCGAGTAAAGCTAAAATTCAACAAGTAGAACAAAGTGAAAAATAAATTTCCACTCTCTTAAGATTAATTATGTATATTAAACTACTTTTAATCTTATTGGTGTAGCCTCACCGCTAGATTTGTAAAAAAATATTACTTTTTTATCCAGTTTACTTTTGTTTAGTATATTTAATGCTCATTATTTCTGCACAAGAGATCATTTCATAATAAGATACCTAGAAGTATTAAAGAAATGGTGGCGGAAATTATATAAGGCTAGATTATATAAACTGTTAGATGCCTTTGATAAAGTCTTAAGGAATTCTAATTCATCTCTTTTTAGATAAATTGGTTTATACATCTTTTTCCCCCTTTCCAAGCTTATTATACTATGGATTGAAGGTGAAATACAAAAGTTTTAGTTTGAATAAAGTTATTGATTTTAGGTTAGTAAAAAATTAAAAACAAAGGTTTTTTTATAGGCGAAAAGGACTTTCCTAGTAAATAAAAAAACAGCCCGAAGGCTGTTTTGTTCATTTCCTGAGGAGTGTTAATGCCCTTCCCCAATTGTTTAACTGATCGAGCATTTGGTTTACGGTGTCTTTTTGTAAAGGCTGTGGTTTAAAGACAGACATGTTTTCAAAATCATTGAATAGTG
>CALEGD010000063.1 GCA_937877075.1 uncultured Acholeplasmatales bacterium | reverse complement strand
GGGTTTGTTGGTGGTTTGAAGTCTGATATCATTAAAGACTTTGCTGTTGGTTATTACCAAGGGATTCAATATGTGAACAACCTTGATGATTATCGTCTCACAAAAGTTTATAGTTCTTATGTCGGTGGTTTTACTGATAGTACTACCGGAAAAGCTCAAGCCATGAGCCAATATAATAGCGGTGCAAGTATTCTCTTCCAAGCCGCCTCTCAATCGGGATTAGGCTGTATTGATGCCGTCAGTGAATTATACAAAACCAAAGGTATTGAAAAATACATTATTGGTGTCGACAGTGATCAGTATGAATATTTTTCAACCGGTGAAACAGCGGATTTAGATAAAGCCAGTCGCATTGTTACTAGTGTTTTAAAACGGGTGGATTTATCATTATATGAAGCTATTTTAAAATTCCATAATAATACACTTGAATTTGGAACGGTTGTTGAAATGGGAATCGATAAAATAATTAATGGTCAGCCGATTATTGGACTAGCTAAAAACCAATATTATGAAGAAATTATCCCGGAAAACATCAGAAACTTTATTAATTCGGTGGAAGAGAAAATAATTAACGGTGAAATTATTGTTAAATCTGCTTATAATTTATCATTAGATGAATTTAATAAAATTGAAGATAATTTAAAAGTAAGTTAAGTATATGAACAAAACAATTATTAAAATGCAAGATATTTGCAAAATCTATGATAACGGCATTGTCGCAAATGACAATGCCCTTATAGAAATTGCAGCGGGAGAGATTCATGCTTTGGCAGGAGAAAATGGAGCCGGAAAAAGCACCTTAATGAAGATCCTATTCGGTCTTGAACAACCTACCAGCGGTAAAATCATTCTCAATGATCAGGAAGTGAAAATTTCGTCGCCCTTTATTGCAAATAGTTTAGGTATCGGTATGGTTCATCAGAATTTCAAGCTTATTAATGAGCTTACGGTCGCGGAAAATATTATTTTAGGAAAAGAAATAACCAAATATGGTCTCATAGACAAAAAGGCATCTTATGAGTTTGTTGAGCGATTATCAAAAGAGTTCGGCATGGAAATAGATCCGAAAGAAAAAGTCGGCAACTTATCGATAGTCCAGAAACAAAAAGTAGAAATCTTAAAGGTGTTGGCCAAAGATGCAAAAATTATTATTTTAGATGAACCGACTGCCGTTTTGACCCCCCAGGAAACTCAAGAATTCTTTATTCAACTTAAATTATTAAAAGATAAAGGGCATACCATTGTTATTATTACTCATAAATTAAATGAGATAAAACAAATATGTGATCGCATCACTATCATGCGAAACGGAAAGTATATTGGAATGTATCATGTTAAAGATGTTACGGAAGAAGAAATATCCAGACTAATGGTCGGAAGAAACATTATTCGAAAGGTTGAAAAGAAAAAACTAACTCCGTTAAACAAAGTCTTGACCGTTAGAAATGTTTCAAAATTATCCGAAGAAAAAAAGAGCCTTGACAATATTTCTTTTGATGTTTGCGGCCGAGAGATAGTTTGTATCTGTGGAGTTGAAGGTAATGGACAACGGGAATTAGTCCAAATAATTACCGGATTTGATAAAGAATATCAAGGCGAAATAGAACTAGATGGTGTTGATATTAAGTTAAAAAGCATCAGAGAAATTCGTGATTTGGGAGAAAATCATATCCCCGAAGACAGAATCGGCTATGGAGTTGATTCCCTCACCTCAATCTCTGAAAATCTTATTTCAACATCCTTGGATGAAGTTTCTAAATATGGTTTCATCAATAAGAAGAAGACTATTGATTTAGCAGAAGATTGTATTCATAAATATCAAATAAAGAGCAAAAACCCCTTCCAAAATGTCGGAATGTTATCCGGCGGAAATATGCAGAAGGTGGTAATAGCCAGAGAAACCAGAAAGGAACCGAAACTTTTGGTTGCCGATCAGCCGACTCGGGGAGTTGATGTTGGAGCCATCGAATTTATTCACAAAAAACTGGTAGATCTTCGTGATGCAGGAACTGCAATATTGTTAATTTCCTCGGATTTATCGGAAGTATTTAGTTTGAGTGATCGTATTCTGGTATTTTATAATGGTCGGATTGTTGCAAATATCGGTGATACCGGCAATCTTAGCGAAGAAGAACTCGGTTTATATATGCTTGGATTAAAAAAGATGGAGGATAATAATGGCTAAAGTAAAATTGTTTTTTCAAAAACTATATAAAAATATCATCATGGCTATTAAGACCCCCAACCGAAAACAAAAAACTATCTATTTTAATCTTTTAAGAACATTATCTGCAGTAATTATTGCTTTAATAATTACCTGCATGATCTTAATTTTTGCTTCCGATAAACCTTTTTCAGCAATAAAAGCCTTATTATTTTCGCCTTTTAAAAGTAAGTTTTGGATCGGTGAAATCTTTCGTGGTTTTGTTCCTTTAGTTTTTGCCGGTGTTGCTGCTTCAATTATGTTGAAATGCGGACAATTCAATATGATTGGGGAAGGCAGTTTTTATATCGGTGGTTTAGTAGGAGCATTGGTTGCAATTTATTTACCTGTTTCCTCTTTTTTGGCGGTAATTATTGCTTGTATTGCAGCAATTCTCATCACTGCTCTATTCGGTTTAATTCCCGCACTTTTAAAAGCAAAACTGAATGTCAGTGAATTTGTTGTTAGTTTAATGTTGAACTTTATTATACTTTGGGTCGGAATGTATTTCTTGCAGACTTATTTTCGCGATGAAGCCTCAGGTGATATTGCAACCCGAATTATTCCATATTCAAACAGATTCAGTATTTTGGTTCCCGGAACTTATCTATCAACCGGTATTATAGTTGCCCTTATTATTGTTATTTTAGCGGGAATTTTCTTATATAAAACTAAATTTGGCTATATGATTAGGGTAACGGGAAACAATCTTGATTTCGCAAAATACTCTGGCTTACCAGTTGTTTCAACAATTGTATTCTCACAATTAATCGGAAGTAGTATTGCCGGTTTAGGTGGAGCCGTAGAAATTTTAGGCGGGATTGATGGAAGGTTTAGTTGGAAAGCTTTGCCGGGATTTGGTTTTGATGGGTTTATTGTGGCTATCCTGGCCGGGAATAATCCGGTCTTAGTTCCATTAGCTGCACTCTTTCTTTCTTATTTAAGAACAGGTGCGGTCTTGATGTCGCTTGATACCGATATCGCAAGTGAATTCATTCAGATAATCCAAGCCTTGATCATCATCATTGTAGCCGGGCAAGCCTTTATGAGGAAACTCAGAAATAGGGTCCTAAATAAAAAAGAAAAATCAATTGCCATGGAAGAGGTGAAAATATGAAATTAATCGAAATGCTTTTTAGTGAAGAATTTCTTTTTACCTCGATTCAATTAACGATACCAATTTTGTTTGCCGCTTTGGCAGCTTTAATATCAAATAAATCCGGAATTGTAAATATCAGTATTGAAGGAAGCATGACTGTTTCTGCTTTAGTCGGAGCTTTGATAAGTTTTTACACCCAAAGTTATCTGTTTGGTATTCTTGCCGGAATTGCAGCCGGAATTCTGATGGGCATAATCTTGGCTTTCTGTGGTCATAAACTAAAAACCGACACTACTCTAACAGGAGTTGCCTTAAATATTTTTGCTTCCGGTTTTGTAGTTTTCTTAATGTATACGATTTTAGGAACAAAAGGTGACACGACCGCTGCACCGAGTACGATAATCCCCTATATTAAGATAAGGTTTCTAAAAGAAATTCCCTTTATCGGTGTTCTTTTTGAACAAAACCTCTTGTTTTATATTGCTATTGTCTCGGTATTTTTATTAAGATTTGTAATTAATAAGACCAAAATCGGTTTACAAATCAAAGCGGTCGGATATAATTTTGAAGCTGCAAAATCAGTGGGAATTTCCGTTGAGAAAACCCAACTTATTGCTTTAATAATTGCAGGAGCATTTTCAGGTTTAGGTGGAGTATTTCTTTCAATGTCATATTTGTCGACCTTCAATAGTGGAATGGTTGCCGGGCGGGGCTTTATCGGCCTTGCCGCTGAGGCTATGGGTGCCGGTAACCCCCTCCTAACTTTACTTTTCTCCTATATTTTCGGAGCTGTTTCCGCCTTTGCAATCAGTGCTCAAATAGCAATTGATGTACCTTATGAATTACTTAATACATTACCTTATTTAATGACTATCTTAGCGCTTGTCTTTTATTCCTTAAAGAAAAACAAGAGGAGTCTTAAAGTTCGGAAGAAAGGAGAATCTAATGAAAAAAGCATGGGAAAGAGAATATGAATTGTTTCAAAACGCAAAACCGGTTGTCTTAGAAGAAGATGAACAAGGTTGGTTGTTTTCAGAACAAATCGAAAAGATGGATGATATCTTCCTAAAAATGAAGTGGAAGAGCAATGTTCCCGGATCAAATGCTCCGGAAAGAATAATAATTGCGGCGATTGCCGATATGGGAAGTATGGGCTATGATGTATCCGAGGCAGAAAAATTAATTGATGAAGGTTTAAAATATTTTGAAGAAAATGATATGGTATCGCTAAATCGAATAACCTGGAGAATCTGGAATATTTTGAATAATGCTAAGCCAATTGAGGGACATCCTTCCTTATACTATCGAGTTTATGACAGTTTTGATAAGTATTTAGAGGATATAGATCCGATTATTAAAGATCAATCCTTTGATAAAAACAGTGAAAGATTTTTAAATCAAACCTATTATGGATGGTTAGCTCAGATTGTTGCGGGAGCGGTTGGTACAGCTGTTGAAGGCTATACAACTAAAAACATTCGAGAAGCCTTTGGTGAGGTCTATGATTATGTGCGGAAACCAAATACCTATAATGATGATATTACCTATGAAATTGCTTTTCTAAAAGCTCTAGAAAGAAAAGGAAAGGATTTACAGCCAGCAGATATTGCGGAAGAATGGGCTGCTTTAATTCCTTTTGCTTGGTCGGCTGAAGAATGGGCAATTAAAAATATTAAAATGGGAATCTACCCTCCGGAAAGCGGTTATCTTCATAATCCTTATCGGGAGTGGATCGGGGCGCAAATGCGCGGTGCCGTCTGTGGAATGGTAGCTCCGAACCAACCTTTACTTGCAGCAAAACTTGCTTATATGGACGGAATCGTTTCCCACTATAATAACGGGGTTATCGGTGAAATATTCAATGCCGTTATGACCAGTCTTGCTTATAACCTTAATGACGTCAGAGAAATTCTTGATCTTACTATCCATCATTATATTCCGAAAAATAGCGAATACTACTCTGTAGTAAATTATGCTTTAAAAATTTGTAAAGAAAATACAGATTGGGAAAGTGCTTGGGAAATTATTATTGATAAATATAAACATTACAATTGGATCCATGCCTATCCTAATGCAGCGGCCGAAATTGTTTCCCTTTGGTTTGGAAACAATGATTTTGATGAAACCATCCATATCTGTGCAATGGTTGGTTATGATGTTGATTGTAATGCTGCCCAAATTGCAACAATTTTGGGTATTATCAATCAAGAAAAAACTTTAAAAGAAAAATGGACAGAACCGATAGGAGATACCTTAAAAACTTATATTAGAGCTAATAAAACCATTAGTATTAAAGAATTATCCAAATATACTGTAGAATTAGCCAAATTGCTAGATTGAGGATATCAATGAAAAAGATTTTTATTCTTGGAAGTATAAATATTGATTTAAGTATTAATTGCGAAAAGTTCCCTATTGCCGGAGAAACAGTAATCGGAAATAATTTCATTGCAAATACCGGGGGTAAGGGAGCTAATCAAGCAGTTGCAGTTTCTAAAATGGGAGGCAATGCTACCTTCCTCGGAGCAACAGGAAATGACTTTTGGGGAAATGAATTAAAAAATAGTTTAACAAATTATCATGTTAATTGTCAGCATTTGATAACAAAACCTTGTTCCAGCGGGGTTGCAGTCATAGTTATTAATGAAGGTAATAATCGGATAATAATTGATTCCGGTGCTAATTATCAATATGAATATGAAGACTTTTCAGAAATTCTTCAAAAAGAAGCAAAACCTGGAGATTTCTTTATTACTCAATTGGAAAACCGAATTGATGTTGTAGAAAAGGGTTTAAAATTGGCTAAGAGTTTAGGAATGGTAACCATTTTGAATCCGGCACCGGACCAACCCTTAAATGAAACAATCTATGAAAACTGTGATTATCTAATACCTAATGAAATAGAAGGTTTTAGTTTAGCTGGTTTGAATTTAGATATTGCCAATATTTCAAAAGTATTTGACTTTTTCCTTTCAAAGAAAGTAAAAAATGTTATAATTACATTGGGTAAAAATGGTTGTGCTTACAATAAAGAAGGAAAGATATATTTTATTAAAGCTATAGAAGAAGAAGTTGTTGATACAACTGCTGCTGGAGATACATTTGTTGGCGCTTTTGCTGTTAGATTGATGGATTCAAATAATATTGAAGAAGCCGTTAAATACGCAAATTGTGCTTCCGCTCTGACCATCACTAAACATGGTGCCCAAAAAGCAATTCCAACAAAATCACAAATAGAAGAGTTTCTAAAAAAGTTTGTATAAAGGGGAGATTATATGGCCGTAACATTAAAATTTTTGAGTGAGAAAACTGGTTTGTCGATTACAACCGTTTCACTCATCTTAAATAACAAGAATGTAAGAGTTTCAGAAAAAAAGCGGGAATTAGTTTTAAAGCTTGCCAAGAAATATAATTATGTTCCCAACTTTTTAGCTCAAGGCTTGGTTACTAAAAAAACAAAAACTATCGGCCTGATAATTCCTGATATAACAAATATATTTTTTGCGGAAATTGCTAAGAATATAGAACAAAAGATTAATTCAAGAGGTTATAGTATTTTCTTATGTAATACTAATGATAACCTCACTGACGAGATAAAATATGCCAATCTTTTACTTGCAAAAGGTGTTGACGCATTAATCGTTTGCCCCGCTATAGAATCAAAGGACAATTTTGAATATATCAATAAGTTTATTAATGCAGGCAAAGGTGTTATTGTTTTTGATAGATATTTTGAAGGAAATCCTTGCTCCCTGGTAATATCAGATAACTTAAAAGGTAGTGAGGAAGCAGTAAAATATCTAATAAAAAAAGGTCATCGTAAAATAGGATGTATTACAGGGCCGATTAATAGTTATTCATCAAGGATACGTCTTGAAGGATATAAAAGAGCTTTAATTGATGAAGGTCTAAAAGTAGATAAAGAATTAATTAAAATTGGTAATTACCAGTTTCATGGTGGTTATCAACAGGGATTAGATTTACTTAAAAAAGATATAACAGCCGTATTTGTATGTAATGATTTAATGGCATATGGTTTTTACCGGGCAGCAAAAGAATCTGGCAAAAAAATTCCGAAAGATATTTCCGTAATAGGCTTTGACGATTTGCTTTTTTCAGGGATGCTTGATGTTCCTCTAACCAGTGTCAGCCAGAATGTGGATGAGATTTCCCATAATATCCTTATGCTACTTGAAGAAATACTTGAAGGTTCACTAGAAGTTAAAAATATTGTTCTATCAACAAATATTTCTGAACGTCAAAGTGTGGCAACGATTTAAAATTTGTTTCTTTATAATTTTCTAATAAATCATAAAATCAGCTTACTCTAGTTGTTTTTATGATTTTTTATTTTCATTATATTACTATAGAATTTTACATAAGGGTAAAATTATATGTAATCTTTACAAAATCTTTACAATTCTTTACTTAATTATGATATTTTCAGAAACAATATGATAGTACAATGTTATTGAAGAAAAATGAAGGAGGACATATTATGAAAAAGAATATACTTATTTTTATTTTATTTATTTTTGTTAGCATTTTAGCAGGATGCGGATCAAAATTGGAAAATCCGGAGATTAAAGTTTATACAAGAGATACAACTAGCGGAACTAGGGATGGTTTCTTTTCAACAATTAATTTTAAAGATGCAGTAGCGGATAATACAGCTTTAGTTAAAGGTTATGTTGAAGTAACCGGAAACGGTGATATGATAAATTTAATTAAGAATGATGAGTATGGAATCGGATATATTTCTTTATCATCTTTAGAAAATTCAGGACTTAAGGGATTAGTTTATAATGCTATAGATCCGACTGAAGAAAATGTTTTAAATGGAACTTATTTACTGACAAGAAATTTTAATTATGTAGTTAGGAATGAATATAACTCTACTAAAGTAGAAGAGATTGTTGAAGCGTTTGTTGCTTACTTAAATACCAAAGAAGGAAAAACAACTATCAAAGCTAATGACGGTATTATAGCAGTTAATGCTAATGATCCATCTTGGAATGATATTAAATCAAATTATCCAATTGCTTCAGAAGACAATAGGGGAATTACTATCAGATTTGGTGGTTCTACTTCAGTAGAAAAAATCGCCAAAGCATTATCGTCAGAATTTAGTTTAAAATGTGGTAATTTTATTTACGAACATAATCATACCGGAAGCGGTGATGCTTATAAAAGAACTCAAGGTGGAGAAAAGGATGGATCAAATAAACTTGATATCGCTTTCGCATCCCGTGAATTTAAACTAAGTGATACAGAATTATTAAGTGAAGGTAGCTACGGTAAGATTTGTACTGATGCAATTGTTGCTGTGGTAAATAATAAAAATAAAATTACAAGTATTACTGATGAAACTTTAAAAAGCATTTATAATGGGACGATTACTAAGTGGAATGAGGTGAAATAAGCGATTCTTCGCTTATTTGTTTTTGCTGCATGAATAAATTAGAAAAAAACATCGATAAAATAAATCGGAAAACCAGAATCGATAAAATTGTTAGGAATATCTTTTTAGGAATTACGATTATTAGCTCATCGATTATTGTCATTATTGTACTTTTTATCTTTTTAAAAGGAATCAGTCCTTTTATTAAAGATTATCAAATTCAAGGACAAAATTATCGGGTTAACTTAGGAAATTTCTTATTCGGAACTACTTGGTTTAAAAATCCGAATATTTATGGTGCCGGATTTATAATTATTAATACTATTTACATTGTGTTTTTATCTTTATTTATAGCGGTTCCGATAGCGGTTCTTACTGCGCTCTTTGTCTCGAAAATTGCTCCAAAATCTGTCGGAAATATTATTACTTATGTAATTGACATCTTAGCCAGCATCCCTTCGATTATATATGGTTTATTTGGGGTTGGTGTAATTACTAAGTTTGTGGAAAGAATCTCATTACTTTTCAACTTTCAAAGTGCAGGCGGCATTTCTACCTTATCAACTGTTTTAGTTTTAAGTATAATGATTATCCCAACGATTACAATGATTTCGCTAACCAGTATTAATGCCGTCAGACAAGATTTAATTAATGGGTCCCTAGCTTTAGGGGCTTCTCATACCCAAACTAATTTTAAGGTAGTATTATCCAGCGCCAAATCAGGTATTTTCTCTGGTATAATTCTTGGAGTCGGTCGGGCTTTAGGTGAAGCTACGGCCGTCTCGATGGTTGCCGGTAATAACGGCAGCGGACCAATCTTCAATTTATTTAATACCACTAGAACCTTAACCTCAACAATGTTACTCGGCCTAAAAGAAACTACCGGATTGGACTATGATATCAGATTTAGTGTCGGTATCTTATTAATCATCATCATTCTAGTAAGTAATATTCTTTTGAATATTGTTAAGAGAAAGATAGGTAATATTCAATGAGGAAAAAGCAAAGGATTATAGATAATGCACTTAATGCAATTACCGGTTTATTTTCCAGTTTTGGACTTTTAGTTTTGCTGGCTTTACTTTACTTCATCTTTTCAAGTGGGTTTAAAACACTTTCTTTTGATTTGCTTATCAGTGATTATTATGAAAAAGTCTATAATACCGCTTTAACCGAAGACATTATTTTTAGAACCTATGATGACCCTAATATTAATGGTGCTTTCTTTTCAGATAAATGGGGAGTAGCTTTTAAGGATGTAAAAAACAAGGAAAACGAGCAAGTAGTGCAAATAGTTTATCTAGATCAATATTCACCACTAATTAATATGAAAGATCCAAACACCGATCAATATATCAAAATAAGCAAAGGTCAGTTTTTGGAAAAAGTATTCTTATCTAATGATAGTGGAGATTTAATTATTGGAATCGGAAAAGAAGGAGCTAAATCCGTTAGAGATACTTTTCAAAATGGCAATGTAATTACCGACTTAGTAACGACAACCTCCGGCGGCGGTATCAGGGGTTCATTAATCACAACCTTTTATCTAATTATCTTAACATTGATTATTGCCCTGCCTTTAGGAATCGGAGCAGCAATTTATCTTCATGAGTTTGCAAAGGAAAATAAATTTACCAATCTTTTAAGAGCGATGATCGATATGACGACCGGTATTCCTTCGATTATCTTTGGCTTAGTTGGTGCAATCGTCTTTATTCCCTTTATGAATTCAGTCATAGCCTCTGATGGTGGCAGTATTGCTTCCGGTGCCTTGACCTTAACTATAATCATTCTTCCGATTATTATTAAAACAACCGAAGAAGCCTTAAAAGTAATACCTAGATCTTATCGCGATGCTTCACTGGCCTTAGGATCCAGTGAAACGCAAACAACTTTTAAAGTTGTACTTCCAAATGCACTAGCCGGGATCTTAACCGCTACAATTCTTTCAATCGGAAGAATCATCGGTGAAAGTGCAGCTTTAATTTATGCAGTCGGTACTACTATTAAAGATAAGGTGCGGATTAATGAAAGATCAACCTCACTTGCGGTTCATATTTGGAGTATTATGAGTGGAGAAAATCCTAATTTTGAACTTGCCAGTGCAATATCAATTGTTATCTTGATAATTGTTTTATTGTTAAGTATGCTTGTAAAGTTAATCGGGAAGAAATTAAATAAATTTGAGGTGAGATAATTGGAAAAAGTATATAGAATTCAAGAATTGAATTTATCATATGGGGAAAAACATGTTTTAAAAAACATCAATCTCGACCTATATAAAAATAAAGTAACTGCTTTTATTGGACCGAGCGGTTGCGGTAAATCCACTTTACTTAGATGTTTAAACAGAATGAATGATTTAATACCAAGTACAAAGATTACCGGAACTCTGGATTATTTAGGAACTGAGGTTAATGCGGTTAATCCGATGGAGTTAAGAACTCATGTCGGAATGGTCTTCCAAAATCCCAATCCTTTTCCGATGAGTATTTATGATAATATTGCTTACGGACCAAGATGTCAAGGAATCAAGAAAAAAGATGTCTTAAATAAAATAGTCGTAAATTCCTTAAAAAAAGGCGCTTTATACGATGAAGTAAAAGATCGCTTAAAGGATAATGCTTTAAGTTTATCTGGAGGTCAACAACAGAGATTATGCATTGCTAGATGTATTGCGATGGAACCGGATGTAATTTTGATGGATGAACCAACCAGTGCCCTTGATCCGATAGCAACTCAGAAAATTGAAGAATTGATCTTTGAACTTAAGAAAGAATATACGATAATTATCGTAACTCATAATATGGGTCAAGCTTCGAGAATTTCTGATTATACTGCTTTTTTCTTACTCGGTGAAGTTATTGAATATGATTTGACCGATGAATTATTTAAAAATCCTAAAAATAAAAAAACAGAGGACTACATTACAGGTAGATTCGGATAGGAGTAAAATGCATTTAGACAAAGAGTTAGAAAACTTAAATATTATGTTGCTGAAAATGGCTGATGTTGTTCAAAGAAATATCATGGAATCTTTTACTTTATATAAAGACAAAAAGTTTGCTTCTGGTTTAACAATTAATGATGATATCGTTGACCAATACGAAAGATTAGTTGAAGAAATTTGCTTGAATATCATTTTAAAAGAAAGACCTTATGCGAAAGACTTGAGAAAAGTAACCGGGATTTTAAAAATGGTTGCCGATTTAGAAAGAATCGGAGACCATGCGGAAGATATCTTTGAATTCAATAATAAACTTCAAAAATATGAAAAGGTAAAAGTCCAACAAATTGAAGATATGGTAACCACCGCTTTATCAATGGTTAATGATTCGATTTTAAGTTTTATCAAGGAAGATGTTAACTTGGCAGAAGAAGTTATTAAAAGAGATGATATAATTGATAAAACCTATGAAGACTTAATCAGTTATCTAATAGAAGAGAATAAACAAGGCAAAATTTCTTCGGCGTTTGCAATTTATACCAGTTTAGTGATAAAATATATTGAAAGAATTGCCGATCATGCCGTGAATATAGCGGAATGGGTAGTTTACATTATCAACGGTTTTCATAAAGACAGAAGAATATTTTGAGGTATATTATGGAATATTTGATTTATTCGGTAGAAGATGATCGGGACATCAGTCATTTAATTAATCTGACTTTATCCAAACAAGGCTATAAAGTAATCTCGTTTTATAACGGTGAATGCTTTTTTCACGAACTTGAAATAAAAAAACCTAATATGATTTTACTGGATATCATGTTACCCGATATTAGCGGAACGGAAATATTAAAAAAATTAAGAGATGATAAAAAATATGATGATGTAGAAATCATTATCATCTCAGCAAAGAACTTGATCTTGGATAAAGTTCAAGGTTTTGATTTTGGAGCGGATGATTATATTGAAAAACCTTTCAATATTCTTGAATTAATTTCAAGAGTTAATGCCAAGGTTCGGAGGTTTCAAAAAGACAGAATTATTAGAGTCCAAGATTTAACTCTTAATCTCGATAAACATCTCTGTTTAAAGGGATATCATAAAATATCTCTAACCAGTAAAGAATTTGAAATTCTGACATTCTTGTCTTCTTCTAAAGGTAATGTTATCAGTCGAGAAGAAATATTGAATAAGATATGGGGTGTTGATGCTATTTTTGAAACAAGAACAGTTGACATGCATATCAAATCACTCAGAAAAAAATTAGATGATAAAGACAATAAACTTATTACAACCGTATATGGTGTGGGGTATAAAATTAATCTATGAAAAAAAGAATCATATTTTTAAACGGAATTATTCTTTTCCTTACCTTATCATTATTTTTAATCATCAGTGTTTTTATCTTGAATTATTATAATAATAAATCTTCCGAAAGAGAATTGAATAATCATGTCTTGTTGATCTCTGAATTATATAATGGCGAAAATGCAGAAGAAGTTATAAATTCATATCAGAAAGCAAATAAAAACCTCAGAATTACTTTTATCTCCTTTGACGGAGAGGTAGTGAAGGATTCATTAATTGATATCGAATTTGAATCTCATTTGGATCGCCCGGAAATATTGAATCTGGGTGAAGTTTATACCAGATATTCCGAAAGCTTAAATACTTATATGATGTATCTGGCGCATAAAGATAATGGCTTGTATATTAGGGTCGCTATGCCTCAAAAGTCCATTAATGCCATTGTTAATAGTTTTCTTTTGTTTTGTTTTCTTACCCTAATTGCTCTTACTATAATAACCACATTAGTTTTAAATTCAGTAAATAAGAAGGCCTTAAAACCATTAAATAAAGTCGTAAATAAATTATCTAAACTTGCCGGTCATGATAGTTATTATGGTGATGATGTAGAAACAATTTCTTCACATATTGATGATATAAATCTTTTAATAAATGAAAAAATCAATGCCATCATTGATGAAAAAAGCAAAGTTGATTTCATTATCAATAATTTAGAGCAAGGTGTTATCGTCGTTAATAGCAATAAAGAATTAATTTTAGTAAATGATTATGTTTTAAGACTTAAGAATTTCAAGTTGGTAGAAGTTCTAAATAAAAACTTTATTTATTTAATCAGAGATATCAGTTTTCAAGAAGCAATTGCATGTACCATTGATGAGGGTTCAATTTCAAGTTTTGATCTTCCTTATAAATCTAAACTTTATCTTATTAATATAACTCCGGTAAATACCGAGTGGACTAATTTTGAAAACGCAAAAAACGGTGCTTTTATTACCATGTCTGATGTTACCGAAGAAAGAAAGATTGAAAAAATGAAACGCGAATTCTTCGCTAACGCCTCCCATGAACTAAAAAGTCCTCTAACTACTATAATTGGCTACCAACAAATGATCAGTGAAGGAATAATTACTTCAATGGATGAAATCCTTGATGCCAGTAAAAGAACTTCTAAAGAAGCTATAAGGATGCATCAAATGATTCTAGGAATGCTAGATTTATCTAAACTAGAAAGCAAAGAGGAAACCAGTTTTGAAGAAGTTAATCTTAAAGATGCAGTTATTGATGTTCTTGATTTATATCAGAAAGAATTATCCGAGAAAAACATTACTGTTAGTCTTAATTTAGAAGATTTATATTTATTGATGAATCCTAACCATTTAAATCAATTAGTTCGTAATTTAATCGAAAATGCCATAAAGTATAATATTCCCAATGGGGAATTAAAACTATCCATTTCCAATCAAAAAAAAGAATTAATTATACAAGATTCGGGGATTGGAATTGCCAGTGAAGATCAATCGCGAATATTTGAAAGATTTTATCGAGTTGATAAAGGCAGAAGTAAAGATAAAGGTGGTACCGGATTAGGTTTATCGATTGTAAAACACATCTGTAATTTATATCATGATAATATCAACCTAACTAGTAAACCGAATAAAGGAACTACTGTCAAGATCCAATTTAATAATTTTCTCCTTAAATAATACAAAGGCTGTTACTTGTTTTTCAAGTTAGCCTTTTTTCCTTTTTTTGGATTTTATAATTGACCTTTTTAAAATAATATATTACAATGGTGGTAGTACCACGGGGGAAATATGAAAAAAGATGATTTAACTTCCAAGTATGAAAAGATATTAAAGAAAAGGATTATTGAAGGTTATTATCAGATTGGTGAGAGTATTCCTCCTTTAAGGAATCTTTCCGAAGAACTTGATTGTAGTAGGAGTGTAATTAATGTAGTAGCCGCAAAACTATCTACTCAAGGATATCTATCAATCCAAAGAAGGCAGAAGACCGTAGTAAATGATTTTCTGACCAAGGGGAGTTTAGGTATTATTCGCGATATTTTCTTTAGTAATAATAAAGAATTAAAACAACAAATATCTAAGAATTTGCTTGATGCTCGTAAATTGATTGAAGTTGAATCCGTTAAATTAGCTTGTTTTATAAGTAATGAAGAAGAACTGATGACGCTAGAAGATATTATCAATACCGAAGAGGATTTGATAAAGGATGGCGTCATTAATTTTAAAGTTATTTCTGAAAACGATTTCAAGTTTCATAATCAGATCATTAAGATGTCCCATAATGTTCTTTATGTTTTGATTATGAATTCTATTAAAGACATTGCTTTGGAAATGACTGAGTTCTTTTACAAAACGGAAAATAGTTTTTATCAGAAATATGTAAGTAGTCACAGAAAGATTTTAGAAGCAATTAAAAATCAGGATGTAAATACTGCAAGTACAGTTTTAAAAGAAATATTAGAACATGGAGAAATATTGTTTATTAAATTAGTCTAAGGAGAGAGAGATGGAAAGAATTAAAACCCCACAAAACCTGACGCCCAGAATCGAATGGTTACGAAATTACTATTTCGAAGGTGTCAATCGTCCCTGGAACAATGAGTTTAAGGCTTTTACAACCGGTGAAGATTATGATGAAATCTTCAATGAAATGACTTATTATATTGTTCCGGAAACCTATACGTTTTTTTCAACTTATCAAAATGGGTTACCGCAGATTGCCCATCAGATTAAAGTTCCGAAAGATTTTTATTCCAAGAGTATTGCCGAGAGAAGAAGTTATTTTGCGAAGGAAGCAATGGTTAATCAGATGCCACTGGATATTCTTCCTGGTGACTTGCTTTGCGGTTCTAATTTTAATCTTTATACGAGTCATTGTCATACTAAGAAAGAAGCAAAGGCTCGGAAGAAGATATTATTAGGTAAAAAAGGGTTAAGGGCGGAAACAATTGAATTTCATGACCGTGGATTTGGAAATTGCGGAGCTACGAGCGGACATATTATTCCTGATTATTCGAAAATAATCAATTACGGTTTTAAGAAGATTATTGAAGAAATCGACGAGAAATATAATAACCTAACGGAAAAAGAAAAAAAGGGAACTAAAGGAAGCAATCTTCTGGCAATGCGCACGGCAGCGATGATGCCGGTTGAACTGGCAGCAAAATATGTAGAGCGGTTAGATGAGTTAATTAAGGTTGAAAATGATGAAGAACGTAGGGCTGAGCTTCTTCAAATGAAGGAAAATCTAAAAGTCGTTCCTTATCATCCGGCGGAAGATCTCTGGCAAGCTCTACAATCCTTATGGTTAACCCATATGTTAGTCTTAAGTGATGAGAATTATCCCGGTCCCGGAGTTTCTTTCGGACGCATTGACCAATATTTATATCCTTATTATCAAAAATCAAAACAATCGGGAATGAGTGATGAATTCATTAAAGAGATCTTTGAATGTTTTTGGATTCATTGTAATACCGCATATGACGCGATGATCAAAGTCGGAAGTAATCAAGGAATTACTGCCGGTTATGGGCAACTTATTATGTTAAGTGGACTTGGACCTGATAATGAAGATCTAACTAATGATTTAACTTATCTCTTACTTGATGTAATTGATGATATGAGTCCAATCTTAGAACCAAAACCAAATATTAGGTTACATCGATATTCTCCGGAAAAACTTTTGAAGCGGATTGTGGAAATGATTTCAACAAGTCAAGGGGCACCATTCCTTTTAAATTTTGATGAAAGATCAATGGCCGGACTGCTTCGCCAAAGTCGCCTTAGTAAAACCGAAGATTTAATTCATAAAAATAATGTTTGGAATTATGCCTCGGTTGGTTGTTTAGAAAACACAATGGTCGGAAATGATCGTTCAGGTACGGTTGATATCAATGTCAATCTTCTTAAAGCCCTTGAACTAACCTTAGGAAGAGGCTATGACTTAATTACCTATCAAGACAGTCTTTGGGGAAAAGTTTACCCCCGTAAGAAACATAGTTTAGATAGCGGAGATCCTAATAAATTCCAAAGTTTTGAGGAGTTCTATCAAGCTTTTGAAAAACAAATAGCTTTCATCATAAAAAATATTTTCAAACTATATGATAAAAGCAATATCGTTCGGGCTAATTTCCATCCGACTCCTTATCTTTCGACTTTAGTAAAAGGTTGTATTGATAAATGTTTGGATATTACCCAAGGCGGTGCCGAAATAAGAAATGTGACCGTTGAGGCGGTAACATTTGCGACGACTGTCGATAGTTTACTCGCCATAAAATACATGGTTTATGATAAAAAAATCTGTAGTATGGAAGAACTAATTACAGCTTTAAAGAATAACTGGCAAGGTTATGAAAAGTTACAAGCAATTGCTAAGAACAAAACCCCGAAATATGGTAGAAATGATGATGAAGCTGATGAACAAGCGAAAAGATTTATGAAAACTTGGACTGATGAAGTTTGGAAATACAAAACCAGTATTACCGATGCTCAACTTCGACCCGGGATGCTTAGTTGGAACTACTGGATTAGTGACGGTTATATCATGATTGCCAGCCCGGATGGACGTCAAAATGGTCAATTCCTTTCCAATGCCATTTGTCCGGCAAATGGTGCCGATATTAAGGGACCGACTGCCAATATCAATTCCGTAGGCATCGCATTAGGAGGAAAAAGTGAAAAGGGCGATTATCTTGATTATATAAATTATCTCCCAAACGGAGCTAGTCATACAATTACGCTTTCACCTTCCCTGGTAAGGGATGATGTTCATAGAGAAAAGCTAATAGCTTTTTTAAGGGCTTATGCAGATAATGGCGGCACGGCTTTACAAATTAATATTCTTGATGTTGAAACATTGATTGACGCCCAAAAGAATCCTTCAGAGTATCGTCATCTTTTGGTCAGAGTTACCGGTTATAATGCATATTTCACTTCGATCGGCAAAGAACTTCAAAATGAAATTATTGCCAGAGAAATTCATAATCAATTATAGGCTAAATTATGGAAGATTATATTCTAGATATCCAGAGAATGTCAACAGAAGACGGACCGGGAATTAGGACAACGGTATTTTTCAAAGGTTGCAATCTTAAATGCCTTTGGTGTCATAATCCGGAATCAATTTCTTTTCAGAAAGAAAAGTATTGGATTAGGGATAAATGCATGGGTTGTAATTCATGCAAAGATGAATGTCCTAGCCAGGCCATTAGTTTTGATGGTGAGGGAATGAAAGTCGATAATGAACTCTGCAGTTTCTGTTTGAATTGTGTAGAGGTTTGCCCTACTAATGCCCTTGAATTAAAAGGTGAAAAAATTGAAGTCGATGCCCTAGTTCATGAATTAATGAAAGACCTTAGTTTCTATAAAAACAGCAATGGTGGAGTTACATTATCCGGCGGTGAAGCCGTTTTACATCAAAATTATCTAATCCAACTTTTAAAAAAATTAAAAGAAAAAAGTATTCATATTGCCATTGATACGGCCGGTCGTTATCCTTTTGAAATGTTGGAAAAGCTTATTCCTTATACTGATTTGATTCTTTATGATTTGAAAGTTTACGATTCCAATCTACATAAAAAGTATACCGGTGTGGATAATGCTTTAATTAAAGAAAATGCGATTAAACTCGGTAAGCTTAGCAAACCGGAGATCTGGATCAGAACTCCGATTATACCTAATTCAACTGACAGTGAGGAAAATATTGAAGCCCTCGGAGCCTTTATTCGTGACAATATGCCTAATATCAGTAAATGGGAACTTCTTTCTTTCAACAATCTTTCCAAAGAAAAATACCGACTTTTAGGGTCGGTATGGGATTATGAAAAAGAAGAACTTCTTCAAAAAGAAAAGATGATCAAGCTATGCCAGATAGCTCAAAAATATGTCAATAAAGCAACATGGTCTGGCGCTACAAAATTGGAGGTTTAATATGCAAAGATTAATCACTAATGAAGACCGGGAAAAGTTTGCCGTATCAGGTAAGATTGGCCTTATTTCCTCAATCAGTCCTGAAGGCTTTCCCCATATTGCTTTTAT
>CALEGD010000062.1 GCA_937877075.1 uncultured Acholeplasmatales bacterium | reverse complement strand
CCAATACGGGGCCACTAAGGTTAGATTAGGCAGAATTTTTTTTGAAAATCCCCATCTGTCGACTCCTTTTCTAGTTTATATTAAAAAAATTCTGCCTAATCTAACCTTAGTGGCCCCGTATTGGATAGCAATTTTATAATCATTGGTCATTCCCATAGATAAATCATGGCAGGGAGCATAAGGAAGATTCATGCTTTCTATTTCTTCTTTTACCTTCTTCATTTTTGAGAAAGACTTCCTCAATACTTCTTCGTCGAAAGTCATCTTTGCAATGCACATTAGGCCGACAATGCGTATCTTTGAATACTTTTCTAATTGTTTTATGAAAGTTTTTACCTTATTAAGCGGAACCCCGCCTTTATTAGCTTCCTCAGAAATATTCACCTGGACAAAGCAATCTAATGGTTTAATCAGTTTCTTATCCAACTCAATTGCTAAGGAAATTTTATCCAGCGAATGTAGACATTCAATTTTATTGGCAATGTCTCTGATTTTTCGGGTTTGAACAACACCGAAAAAATGCCATTTCACTTTCGGATTGTCTTTCAGTGCTTCGTATTTTTCGAGAAACATATCAGTACGGTTCTCTCCCAAATTGTAGATGCCGGCATCAACCAATTCAATCGTTTGATCAATATTCATATATTTGGTTGCGGCAATTACTTCAACATTTGGATAGTCTTTAAGGGACTCCCTTACTTTTTCAACTTGCTCTCTAATTCCCACTTTAACACCTTCTATCTTAATTTCCCATTTTATAGGGATAATGGAATTATATTTTACTAGACATAATTATTATACTATTTATTGGCAAATAAATCAATAGAAATAAAAAATAAAGGAAAATGACGAAAAATACCGGATAAGAAAAAAAGACCAGAGGTCTATAAGTATTTATGAAGAACTTTATAGAGTTTCTTGGCCTCAATGGGTTTATAGATAAAATCATTCATTCCGGAAGCAAGGGCTTCATTTACATCCTCATCTAAGGAATTAGAGGAAAAAGCTATGATATTTATTTCTTTTGCATCTTTTCGTTCCAAAGCTCGAATAGCTTTTGTGGCGCTGCAACCGTCCAAAACCGGCATCCTCATATCCATCAAAATTAAATCATAGTAATCGACTTCGGTCTCAACAAACTTATCAAAGGCAATTTTTCCGTTACTTGCGACCTCAACTTCAGCTCCGGTTTCTTTGAGGATAAAGCTGACAACTTCGAGATTAATCATTGAATCATCAACCAGCAAAACTCGTTTCGAACTAAAATCATTTTGTTTTTCTTTGTTTGTTTCGTAATAATCAAATTCAAGTGTGACGTAAAACTCACTTCCAACCCCTTTTTTGCTTTTGACATCAATTGTACCGTTTAATTGTTGGATATATTGATGAACAATCATTAAACCCAAACCGGTGCCTTTAAATGCATGAGCGTTTTCTTGAGCAAAAGGTTGATAAATTCTTTTTAGGAATTGTTTGTTCATACCGATACCATTATCACGAATCAAAAAACTAACTTTCAGCTTATCTGTTGTAGGAAAGGTTTGAACCAAAAGTTCAATATTTCCTTGATTTGCCGTAAACTTTACAGCATTTGCAAGAATATTAATTAATATTTGCTTGATTTTCAAGATTTCTCCGACAAGCTCGACATCTACTCCTTCATCATATTCTAAATTAAAATCAATATTCTTGACGGTTATCTGACAGCGGAAAATATCCATCACTTCTTCTATTAATTCCCGAAGTTTGAAACTTTGTTTTAATTGTGAATCAAGATTACTATTTTCTTTATATGAATCCAATAAAAAATTACTCATTGCCAACATATATATGGAAATATTTTTAATCTGATCCATATATTCAAGATAATTATTTGATGACCCTTTAATTTTAGCCATTTCTACTATCCCCAAAATAGCATTTAATGGGCTTTTGATTTCATGCATAATCACAGAAATCGCCTTATTCATATCCAACATAAAAACATCTCCCCTAATTATATTTTACCAAATAATTCCCACTCTTGCAAGAAATAATATCCGCATCTATATACTTAGTTTTAAAAAAGCCGATTTCCTTATTTGTATAGCTGCTCATTTTGTTATTAGAGAGATATAATAAATATT
The DNA here is from genome assembly GCA_937877075.1 of uncultured Acholeplasmatales bacterium. Classification (GTDB taxonomy): domain Bacteria; phylum Bacillota_I; class Bacilli_A; order ML615J-28; family CAG-698; genus DTU067. The sequence goes on along the minus strand of CALEGD010000062.1, from coordinate 4,244 downwards.
GTAGAAAAATGCATTAATTCTTGTTATTCCTACAAAATTAGATAATTTCGTCAGATAACCAGAAAAAAGTTTTATGGTTACTGTTTTGACCATAAAACTTTTTAAATCTTCAAACAAAAACTTGACTATTTTAAATTCTTTTGTTTATTACGTTCTCTTCGGGAACGCTCGAATTCTTCTTCACAAGTCCCGCTTTCTCTGGCAAATTCAACATTCGGATAATCATTATTGTTTTCTAGTTTTGTAGAAGCACGATTGGAATGGTTATTGTCCAGATTCTCGGGATTAGTATTATTTTGATTGGTATTATATTTTTTATTTTCTTCAAAAAAATTTGCATTATATTTATTTCGTCCCATGATTTTTCCTCCTTTATTTTTATTATGAGAAAAAAACTTGGGATTATTACTGGCAATAAAAAACTAATATTTTAAAATTCTTCTTAAAAATTCTTTGGTACGGTTTTCTTTTGGTCTTTCAAGAATCTCTTCCGGTTTACCTTCTTCGAGGATAATACCTTGATCCATAAAGATAACTCTGGAAGCTACTTCGCGAGCAAAAGCCATTTCATGAGTAACGACGATCATCGTCATTCCACTTTCCGCAAGTTCTTTCATAACTAAGAGAACCTCGCCGACCATTTCCGGATCTAGAGCGGAAGTCGGTTCATCAAAAAGCAAAATTTTGGGATTCATAGTTAAAGCACGGGCAATTGCTACCCTCTGCTTCTGTCCACCGGAAAGAGTCTGAGGTGCTCGCTCAGCAAAGTCTTGCATTCCAACTTTTGAAAGATTTTCCATTGCCCGGTTTATGGCGTTAATTTTACTCATTTTCAAGACTTTCATCGGTGCTAAAATCAAATTTCCAAGAACAGTCAGATTATTAAACAGATTAAAGTTTTGAAAGACCATTCCCAGTTCGGCTCTTAGTTGATTAATATTTACCTTTTCACTTATGATATCTGCATTATTAAAACGAATAATTCCGGAATCGGGAGTTTCTAAGAGATTCAGGCAACGAAGTAAAGTACTTTTCCCAGAACCGGAGGAACCGATCAAACAAAGAACTTCTCTTTCATTTACTTCTAAATTGATATCCTTGAGTACAACATTATCACCGAAAGATTTTTTTAAGTTTTTAATTTCTATTATCGACATCAGAAACCTCCTAATTTGAACTCGGCAGGCTTTTAGCCGGCAGGTTCAATTTCCTTTCTAATAATCCTAAGAGTTTTGAAGTTGTGAGGGTTAAAAAGAGGTAAATGATGGCTACCAAAATAAATGGCTCATAAGTCCGGTAGTATTTGAATTGGGCTTCATTGGCAACAAAGAACAATTCCGCTACCCCGATAACATTCAAAACTGAGGTATCTTTAATATTAATAATGAACTCATTGCATATAGCCGGTAAGGAATTCTTAATTGCTTGAGGAAAGACTACCGAAACCATGCTTTGAAAATAACCGAGTCCGAGGGAACGGGCAGCTTCTAATTGGCCCTTATCGACAGCTTCAATACCACCGCGTAAAACTTCGGTTAAATAAGCGGTTGTATTTAAAGAAACAATAATAATTCCTGAGACGGAGATTGTAAGGATCTTGTCAATTTCGGAAATCGGAACATCAAGCCAATTGGCCAAGAAGGTCGGAAGTAGGTAGTAAAGAATCACTGCCTGAACAATCATTGGTGTTCCTCTAAAAACATTGATATAGATTTTTGAAAAAAAGATACCTAGTTTCTTCAAAAAAGCGATAATTTCATTATCTTGAGGATTAACTTTCATTGTTCTAAATACTACCAAAAGCAAGCCAAGTATTAAGCCGATTAATGTACCGATCAGTGAGAGTTCTAAGGTCATAAAAACGCCTTTTAAGAAATCATCAGCATAATCAAATACTATATACATCATCGAATCCAAAAAGTTTTCTTTAGCCGGAATTTTAGTTAGTTCCCAAACTCTGATAACGGAATTTGCAATTCCAAAACCTATGAATTCTAAGAGATAAAGGCCAAGGAAAACCGTTAGAATAATTAACGAAATTTTCCTGATTTTAAAAAAGATCTTTACCTCCTGTTTTGAAATCAACATATAAATGGCATACAAGATTCCTAAAGCAGAAATTACAAGAGAGAAATATCCGAAAATTACTTTCGCATGATAAGTAATGGATATTTCCCCTTGATTTATTTCCTGAGGTAAAACTTTAATCGCAAATATTAGGGAAAATAGTCCCAGAACTAGAAGCGAGATATTCTGAAAGCGGGAAAAACGTTTAAACATTAGGCCCTGCCTACAGCATCTTCCATCAATTTAACCCGAACTTCTTCGCTAATACCGGCAAGGATTTTATTTACTGCTTCTAAAAGAGCTGTTTCATCTAACCGAAGGGCTACCGATACTACCTTATCTTCTTCAGAAACATCAAAGCCTGGATCAAGTTCCAAATAAGTAAATTCAGGATTTGAGGAAACAATTCCTAAAGCAACCGGAAGTTCAAGTACTGTACCGTCAATCTTTCCACCCATCATTCCGGTGAGAATATCGGGTACTGTCTTAAGTGCGGTTCCGTGGGTTGCTCCGACAAGTTGAGGAACCAAATCGTCATAGATTGTTCCTTGTTGTCCGACAATTGTTGCTCCGGCAAAATCGTTCACAGTTTTCGCATTCGTATATTCACCGTTAGCCATAACTAAAACTACATGTTTACTTTCATAATATGAATCAGTAAAATTAACTGATTCTTTCCTGGCTGCGGTTGGACTCATACCGGCAATAATAGCATCTATTCTCTTTGCTTCCAGCGAAGGAATTAAAGCATCCCATTCTAATTTCTCAATCACAAGAATTTTTCCTAAACTAGCAGCAATTGCCTTGGCAATTTGAACATCATAACCATCAGCATATTTGCCTTTGAAATTGTTGATGGGATAATTATATGGACTACTAAAATCTTCAGTCCAGTTAAAAGGTTGATAATTAGCCTCTAGTCCAACAATAAATTGATCTTCGCGGGCAATTTCGAATGTTCTCTCATTATCCTTACAACCGAAAAACACAAATACTAAAAGTAAAATACTTAAACTAAAAATTTTTTTCATTTTTTCTCTCCTTTTTGTCTATAAAAACAAAAAAGCGTCACATCAGACGCTCGAAAAAATTACAATATTTATAATTTTTTAATTTAGCGCCTCTACTTAAAGAAGTAGGAGTGATTTAAGTATTTCCTAAATCCCCACAGTTCTTGTATACCTACAATAACTGTTCGGCGATGGTTGCCTTTCCATCTCTTCGCAGGATGTCTCCTCCAAGATGTACTCTTCTACATCGCTCCTCTAAACTAATGTGTTATGCATTTTTTGTTTTTTTCATTATACTATATGATATGGAGTTTGTCAAAAAGATTTACAAGAAAGTGCTTTCACTAAGCTTTTTTAAATATCAAACCCTTCTTTTTAAGAGTCTCCCAAACCAATAAAAATGAAGCATGAAACGGTAAGAAAAGCATTCCGATATAAAACCAATTGAGCTTAGTTCCGCTCAAAATCGGTTTAAAAATTAACATTGCATCATTATATTTTAGAATGGTAATTAAAAAGATTCCATAGGTCAGATATATAGAGAGACCGAGAGGAAGAAGATACCACTTCTTGAGATTCGGTTTCAAATATCCGGTAAAGATCATTAAGATGATAAGAAAAACCATAATTGTATGATGAACAAGTCCCGAGATAGTCATTGGATAAAAGAATGAAATATCTTGGGCGATAAAGTCGGGATAAAACAAGGTCAATAGCCCACCAAGCAAACCAACATAAGCAAGACAATGTAAAGCTTTATGATCTTTTTTCAGAAATATTACCGCCAGGGATAAGGCAAAACTGCTTGCACCACAATAAGTTCCTGGAAGAAAACTTTTAAAACCATCACGCAGTAAACAAATACTAATTCTATTCCATAAGATTGCAGCTAATAAAACAAGTCCGGTTATCTTTACTACAAAAACGTATTTTTCTTTCTGAACATATTTTAAAATCAGATGAATCCCCAAAATCATTAAGAAAATCACAATTCCTAAATAAACGAGATGTTGCCAGCCATATACTTGCGGTGGCATAATCCTCACCTTCTTTCTAATGTCAATAGATTATAACATTTTATCCAAAATGTTTCAATATTCGCCAATCCAAAAACTTTAATTTGCGATTGTCCGGAAATCGTTAATAGTTACTTTCTTCAGAAATCTT
>CALEGD010000061.1 GCA_937877075.1 uncultured Acholeplasmatales bacterium | reverse complement strand
TTACAACCTTAATGCTTTCAAGGGTTTGTGAAGCAACCTGGCCGACACTTTCGCCGTTAATAATAACATCACATTTTTGTTTTCCAGAAACTGCAGCTGCGATTTTATACATTTGTCTCCGCATCAAGGTAATTAGATAAGCGGGGTCAGAGTTTTGGCGAATTGCCGTCTGAATTTTTGTAAAGGGACAAATTAGAAGGCGAATTTTACCGTCAATCGTATATCTAGCAAGTTCTTCTAAGAGTTCAATTACTTTTTGAAGAGCCATATCACTGGTATAAGGAGGTGAAGCAAAATGTAATGCAGTTAGTTCTATTCCCTTTCGCAGGCAGAGAAAACCGGCAACCGGGCTATCTATTCCTCCGGAAACCATTAATAAACCTCGACCGGAAGTTCCTCCCGGAAGTCCTCCTAAACCGGGGACGCTCTTAATAAAAACATATGTTCCTTCGCTTCTGAGATCAATTGATAAAATTAAATCAGGATGATGAACATCAACCTTCAGACTTGGAATCATCGGAAGAATTCTTTTGGCTATTTCTTGAGAAATTTGAATCGATGTGGCGGGAAAACTTTTATCTCCACGATGAGTTTCTACTTTGAAGCTCAGATCCAATCTTTCTTTTTCCTCTTCAATTAATTCTCTTCCAACTCGGGCAATCTCATCATAATCAGGTTTTACTTCCCGACATAGACTATAGGAAGAAAGCCCCATAACTGTATCTAATTCCTTAATAATTTCAAGATAATCTTCACCGTTTAAGTGAATATAAAAACGGTAATTAGTCCCGGAAAAATTTATTTTGGAAAAACGTTTAAGTTTGTTTTTGATATTCTGGTTAACTTGTCTTTGAAAATTTTGATAATTCTTTTTCTTTAATGTCATTTCGCCGTAGCGAATCATAATCAAATCATACATTTTTTGCTTTCTCCAATATTTCTAATAATCTATCTATTTCAAGTAGCGTCGTCAGATGCGACAAACTGATTCGGATTGTAGAGTTGGCACGCTCTAGACTGTTGGTAAGGCAGTATACTGTCCGTTCCGGTTTTTTTAGTTTAGATGAACAAGCTGAACCCGTAGAAACATAAACATCTTGACTTTCTAGAAAGTGCACTAAAGTTTCTCCATTTATCCCTTTTAAGGAAAGACTTAATACATAAGGACTGGCATTTTCTCCGCTGTTTAAAATCAGATAATCCAGTTTCAAAAGCCCTTCTCTTAAATATTGATTTAACTGCTTTACTTGAAGGTAATGCTTTTTTGTTAATGGGATATATTTTTTTAAGCCTTTACAAAGGGCCGTTGCTAGACTGATGCTGATTGTTCCGGGTTTAACTCCGTATTGAGAAAGCGATCCGTAAAGCCGTTTCTCTAGTTCAATTTGTTTCCGGTATATTAAGGCCCCCACGCCTTTCGGACAATAGATTTTATGTCCACTTAGGGTCAGTAAGTCGATGTCCTCAAAGGCAAAATCGGGAACTATTTTTCCTAAGCCCTGAACGCAATCAACATGGAGCTTGGCTCTTGGATATTTTTTTAAGATTTCAATTACTTTTTTAATTGGTTGAATGGATCCAATGATGTTATTTACCCACATAATCGAAACCAGAATTGTATCTTTATCCATAATATTTTCCAACTGTTTAAGATTAATTATTCCTTCTTTATCAATATCAAGAAAGACGGTTTCATAACCTTTTCTTTCTAAATCTTTATAGACTTCATATACGGAAGGATGTTCAATTTTAGTTGTAATAATCTTCCCACGGGAACTTTTTAACACGATTCCGTAAATGGCGAGATTATTGGCTTCAGTGGCATTGGCAGTGAAGACAATATTATGGTCTTTCATTTCGAGAACAGTTTTAATCTCTTCAATGGCCTTTTCAAACAGGTAATTGCTTCTTTGTCCTAATTTATGCAGAGATGATGAGTTTGCAAAGAAATTCTTTTCTACATTTACAAATGTCTCAAGCACCTCATCATCAATTGGTGTTGTTGCCGTATAATCAAAATAAAGCATTTGTTTCTCCTTTATCTAATACTTTATTATTATAGCATTTACTCATTTACTTGTAAATATTATACTTCAGAACAATATATTTAAAAGAAATTAATCGAAAACAATAGAAAAAACTTGATTTTTTTATCTTAATAAGTTAAAATATTTTTCAGGGTGAAATTATGGAACATTTTATATATCACACAACAAATACTTGTTGTAAGTGCATTGAATTTGATTTAAGCGAAGATCACAAACTACACAATGTCAGTTTTACCTCCGGTTGCCCGGGAAATCTAAAAGCAATTTCTATTCTTATCGAAGGGAAGGATGCGAAAGAAATTGAAAGACTTCTTAAGGGAAACAAATGTGGTGAACGCCCGACAAGTTGTTCCGATCAACTATCTCATGCAATCAGAAAGGCAACAAAAAAATGGATAAAAAAACGAATTATTTAAACCTGATAGAAAACTTAGATAACCTCTTAGAGTTCGACCATTTCGAGATGTCAATACTCGCGAACTCCTCGGCATTAATTAAAGAAATGTTGAAGGACGTGAATTGGGTCGGATTTTATTTACTATACAATGACGAACTTTTATTAGGTCCTTTTCAAGGAAAAGTCGCTTGTACAAAAATTCGCTTAGGTTACGGTGTGGTCGGAACCTGTGCGCAAAAAAGGGCTTCGATAATTGTTCCTGATGTTAGTCTTTTTCCGGGCCATATTCCTTGTGATGAGACGACAAAATCAGAAATCGTAATCCCACTATTTATTGAAGGGAAGATTTACGGGGTACTTGATCTCGACAGTAAAAAACTCAAACGTTTTTCAAGCATTGATCAGCGTTTTCTAGAACAAGTTGCAATAATTATCTCTAAGCATTTAACAAGAGAAGCTCGTCAAATACGTAATATTTAAAAAAAGCAATACCGAAGTATTGCGTTTTTTTATCTGTTATAGAACTCAACAATCAGAGTTTCATTAATGTCTTGTAAGAATTCATCACGTTCAGGCAGACGGAGATATTCGCCTTCCATCTTTGACTCATCAAAAGACACATATTCTTTTTTAGATGCCATAGCTGCTAACGCATCTTGAATAATTGAAAGTTTTTGTGAACGTTCTTTTAGACTAACCTTGCTTCCCGGTTTTAAAACATAAGAGGGAATATCAATCTTTTCACCATTTACCAGGATATGACCATGAGTTACAAGCTGACGAGCTTGGCGCCTTGTAGAGGCAATACCCATACGATAGACGATATTGTCTAATCTCGATTCTAAAAGAACCAAGAAGTTTTCACCATGTTTCCCCTTCATTTTTCCGGCAAGGTTAAAGATTTTTTTAAATTGTTTTTCAGTCATACCATAAGTATAACGTACTTTCTGTTTTTCTTGTAACTGCATTCCATATTCAGAAAGCTTTCTACGACGTTGTCCGTGTTGCCCAGGGGCATAAGGACGTTTTTTAAGTTCTTTTCCGTTTTCAAGAACAGAGAATTTCAGTCTCCTGGAAATTTTCCAGCTTGGACCAGTATAACGTGCCATATTTTTTTCCTCCTTTTATTTTTCAGTAAAGGACTTGAACCTAACAAATAATAGAACGAATGACAGTTTTCATCATAGCAGCTGATTACTAACCACCTCTTCAGGTATCATCTATTGCCATTTATTATTTCAAGTGCTGCTTTTACCGCACTTTAATTATTATACTCTTTCCTTGAAAAAAGTCAAGGTTTTTCAAGTTAAAATTTTATAAAAGTCAACATAAAAAATAAACCGTTATGTCTATAAGTTCATTAATAGATGTAGTCGCTTTTATTTTTAGGATAATACAATAAATAGTTATAAATAATAGTCTTTAAGCCATTGGCCAAGATATTTCTGTAGTATTTAATTTTGTTTTGCATAAAGATTTGTGGAGCAACGCTCATCTCAAAAAGAACATTTTCTTTATCTTGAAAACATTATTCATTCAGAATATTAAAAGCCGAGACTTTACAGTACACGGTAATAGTCTCGGCTTATTTTCATTATTATTTTACAGCTGCTTCTACAAGCTTTACAAAATCTTCGGGGTTAAGGCTGGCTCCTCCAATTAGAGCTCCGTCAATTTCAGGCATACTCATCAACTCTTCAATATTAGATAGTTTTACACTTCCTCCGTATTGAATTCTAAGAGCATCAGCAGCATCTTGTCCGAACATTTCCGCTACTTTTCTTCTGATAAAACCACAAGTTTCATTTGCAACTTCACTGGTTGCGGTTCTTCCGGTTCCGATAGCCCAAATTGGTTCATAGGCTATAACTAGTTCTTTAACCTGATCTTCGAAGAATCCTTGAAGATTGATTTCTAATTGTTTACTAAGAACTTCTTCGGTACGGCCACTTTCTCTTTCTTCTAAGGACTCACCGACACAAAGAATCGGAGTAAGTTCATATTCGAATGCTTGATGTAATTTTTTATTGATGGTTTCGTCGGTTTCATTAAACATTGCTCTTCTTTCGCTATGTCCGATAATTACATAACTGACATCAATAGCTTTAAGCATCGGAGCAGATATTTCACCGGTGAATGCGCCTTCGTCAAGGAAGTGCATATTTTGGGCACCAATGCGAAGATTATCTCCCTGTCTTTTTACCAGGCAACGTAAAACTGTAAATTGAGCACAAACGACACTGTCAACTTTATCCTTGCTAGGAAGTTTATTGGAAACATAAAAAATAAACTTTAAGGCTTCGTCACGGGTCTTAAACATCTTCCAGTTACCCGCGATAATAGGTTTTCTAATCATTTTAATTAACAATTCTTGCAGGAACAGCACTTATTATGTATTGAGCTGATTCCGGGCAGTTCTTTCCCTTCTAAATATTCTAGGCTGGCTCCCCCACCGGTCGAGATATGAGTGAATTTATCTTGGAAGCCTAATTTAATGGCCGCAGCAGCACTGTCACCGCCACCGATAATGGTTTTTGCATCTTTTAGTTCGGCTAAAAGTTTACAGATTGCATTAGTTCCTACGGCAAATTTATCAAATTCAAAAACGCCTGCCGGACCGTTCCAAACAACAGTTTTTGCGTTTTCAAGATGTTTTTTAAATAATTCAACAGTTTTCGGACCAATATCCATCCCCATTGCATCAGAGGGAATTTGATCGGCTGAAACCAAAACGGCTTCTGCATCGGCAGAAAATTCTTTGCTTATCATATTATCCACCGGAAGAATTAATTTTCCGTTAGATTTCTCCAGTAATGACTTTGCAAACTCAACATAATCATCTTCACATTTAGAAAGACCGACTTCATAACCTCTGGCCTTATAGAAGGTATAAGCCATTGCTCCGCAAACCAAAATCTTATCTGCTTTTGTAAGTAAATTCTCAATGACAGAAATTTTATCACTGACTTTGGCGCCGCCTAAAATTGCAACAAAAGGTCTTTCAGGATTATCAACAGCTTCGCCAATAAATTTGATTTCTTTTTCCATTAAAAATCCGGCAACAGCAACAACCATATTATCAGCAATCCCGACATTGGAAGCATGAGCCCTATGAGCGGTTCCAAATGCATCATTTACAAAGGCATCACCGAGGGAGGCCCAATATTTACCAAGTTCTGGATTGTTCTTAGATTCAGCCTTTTCGTTCAGATCTTCGAATCTAGTGTTTTCAACCATCACAATATCGCCGTCTTCCATATTCTTGACTGCTGCTTCAAGATTTGAACCTCTGGTTTCAGTAACAAAAGTAATCGGTAGATTCAATAACTCGCTCAGTCTTTTGGCGACAGGGGCAAGGGAATTGGTTTTCTTATCTTCCTCTGTTTTAACTCTTCCTAAATGCGAGAACAATACTAATTTTGCTTCATGGTCAAGTGCGTATTTAATGGTCGGCAGGGCTTGGACGATACGATTGTCATCGGTTATTTGTCCATCGCTCATCGGAACATTGAAATCAACTCTCATCAAGACTGTTTTGCCTTGCAACTGAATGTCACGAATAGTCTTTTTACTCATTATTTCACTCCTTTATTAATAAGTAAGTTATTCTTATTATATCATGATTTCACGCAAATAGTATATCTTATCAAAAATAAAACCGTTTTACTCTTGGATTATTCTTTGTGCTTTACTGAAGGAATTAAGTAAACTACGGTAAGAAACAGAGGTATTCAGAACCGTACCATTTTTAAAAACAATATCGGCTCCGTTCTTCTTCTTGATAATGCTTCCCACTTTAAAATAATTAATCCATAAGGTTCTATGGTCTTTAATCTTAAAAAGAATTAAGTTTGAATTGATATATATCGGAACATTATAGCCATAATTATAAACCTTCTTAATCGCATCAATACGCCCCTTTAAAGTTGTAAGTTCGGACAAACAAAGGTTCTCGAAAATCTTTTTTATCGGAGAATTATATTTATTCTCCTGAAATTCGGAAACTTCAATCGTTTCAGTTTCGGCTTCAATATAATATAGGATATTCATTATTAAAAATAAGCCACCCATAGGTGGCTAATCTTAGTCTTTTTTAATCCTGAGTTCGGTTTCCGGATCAAAGAAATGACATTTCTTCATATCCAAAGCCAATTCAATATCATCACCCATATGGATATCAACACGTGCGCCGACCTTAGAAACAATATTCTGACCGTTCAGAACCGAATAAATTAGAGTTTCTGCACCTAAAAGCTCAGCAACGTCAACCTTCATTTTGACGACTGCTTCCGGATAGTTTCCGAAGTCTTCCTTATTATCGTGAACATCTTCCGGTCTGATTCCGAGAACAAGTGGTTTATTAACATAATTCAATTGCTTCAATAAAGAAAATTTGTCTTCCGGAATTTTGATTTTTTTAACTGCTTTTTCTCCGATTTCAAAATATCCCTTTTCACTGACTTTTCCTTCAAGGAAGTTCATCGGCGGTGTTCCGATAAATCCACCGACAAAAATATTGTTAGGGAAGTCATAGATTTCTTTAGGGCTTCCGACCTGTTGGATATATCCGTCTTTCATAACAACTATTCTTGTTGCCATAGTCATGGCCTCAATTTGGTCATGGGTAACATAAATGGTTGTTATTCCAAGTCTTTCGGTTAATTTAATAATTTCCGAACGCATTTGGACACGTAACTTAGCATCAAGATTAGACAAAGGCTCGTCCATCAAGAAGACTTTCGCATCACGTACAATCGCTCTTCCTAAAGCAACACGTTGACGTTGACCACCAGAAAGGGCTTTAGGGCGACGATCGAGATAAGGTGTTAAACCAAGCATTTCCGCTGCATCTTGGACTCTTCTTTCGATTTCATCACGAGCAAACTTCCTCAATTTCAAACCGAAAGCCATATTATCATAAACCGTCATATGCGGATAAAGGGCATAACTTTGGAAAACCATGGCGATATTGCGATCTTTCGGTGCAACATCATTCATGATTTCATCATCAATTCTCAATTCACCAGAAGTAATATCTTCAAGTCCAGCTACCATCCTTAGTGTAGTAGTCTTCCCACATCCGGAAGGTCCAACCAAAACGATAAATTCTTTGTCCTTAACGTCGAGGTCAAAATCAATAACCGCATGGACATTTCCATCGTAAACTTTGTTTATTCCTTTTAAAGAAACTGTTGCCATATTAATCAACTCCTTTTATAGCTTATGTCCTTATTATACAAGCCTTTAAAATTAAAAACAATGTGCAAAGTGCACAAAGTTTTATTTCGACTTATATAGCCAATACATACAGGCTGCATCAGTAAAGTTCTGCATATTCAACCCGGTCTCCTGACGAATATACTCCAATTTGTTATTTATGGTATTACGATGCATATAAACAGCCTTTGCGGTCCTGGTTACATTTAAGTTGTTTTCAAACAGAGTAAGTATTAATTTTTCAATCTGAGAATCATCCGAGATTCTGTTTAAAATTGCTGGTTTCAAATCTTTTAACCTCATAAAATCAGTACGGATAATCTCTTGAATCAGGTTCGCATTGGTCGCATAGATATAAGGCTTCCCTGCTAAAGACTCTTTTACCGCTTGATACAGAGTTCGGAAATTTTCCGGGTGCGAAGCTTCGATTCTGCCACTGATATATATTTTTATATTAACGGAAAAGTCATCGCTCATAGAAACAAAGAGCTCTTTAGAAATGATTTCTGGTTCGAGGAAATAAAAAAGAAAGTAATCTGTATTATTTTTTAAGATTATTCCGTCACAAAAAAGTTCCCTTAAAAAGTTAAAGACCATTTCACTATCTTTATCCTCTAAATTTATCATTAGAAAACGATAATAAGTCTCTTTAAAGGGGAAAACACCGTTATTAAAAAGGTATTCGTGCATTTGTTTGGATCGAAACTGACTATTCATACTATCACCATTACCTATGTATATTATAACATAAAAAAACTCTTTTCTGAATTCATTTTCACATTTTGTCACCGAAAAACAACAAACAAATATAATAATAATGGTGATGATATGGGTGTAAAAAACATAAGTGCAATTGAATTGGGAGAGATTCTCAAGACAGAAAGTCTTCCTATTATTGATATTAGACCGACTTCAGAATATGAGCTCGGTCATATTTCGAAAGCAAGAAATATCTCTATCGGAGAAATAATGCAATCTCCTGAGAGATATCTTTCAAAAAATCGCATATATTATATTATTTGTGATGAAGGCAAAAAGAGCATCGCTTTATGTTATGAACTTAGGCAGAAGGGTTATGATGTAATCAATGTCCTAGGTGGAATTCAAGCTTATCCGGGACCCTTAGTCAAGTATTAATTTGAACTTGCAATGATTTTAAGGGAAATGACGCTCATATCGTCACCACTTTTAGTCTTATGGTTTCTGACAAAATTAAGAATTTCGTAGGTGATTTTCTGAGGAGAAAGATGTTTAATGCCGTTGATGAATGTTTCGAGTTCTCTTTCGTCAACAATATTTTCAAAAATACCATCACTTGCCATAATTATTAAATCTTCATCTTGAAGCGGAATTTTTTTTGCTTCAATCATCTCCTCAATTCCAAAAGGAAGTCCAGTATTAATCACTTTTTCGAAGCTGTTGTCCTTATGAAAAACAAAAGATGAGGCGGCACCCATTTTATAGAAGGTTAATTCTCCTTTGGAACGATCGATTTCCAAATAATCAAGAGTACTGTATTTTTCCAAGTAATCCTGAATAAAATAAAATGTGTTTAAAATCTGCAATCCTGTTTCAGTTGTGATTGCAGTTTTTGTAATTTCGTCAACAAATTTTAAGGTGTTCCCGCTTTCTTGATTAGCCACATATCCTTTCCCCATTCCATCGGAAATTGCTGCTATTAACCTTGAATTATTGAGTTGTTTAATCAGATAATTATCCCCGCAGACATTATTTCCTTCCTGAGCGATTGAACCGTATCCATATTCAACTTCAAAATTAATCTTCGGAATAATAATTATATAAGTTCGCCCTTTGGTTGCGTTTTTAAAAGTACAAGTTGTGCCGTTTTCTATATACATATCCCCTACTCCCTCAGCTATTGGTTTAATATTATTAAAGGTTTCCCCTTTAATTCCAACTTCAACCAAAAAGTCATCGGCTCGGTTTTTTAAAACCTCAAAATAACACACATTAAAACCGTAATCATTTAACCCTTTATGAATATTTGTAAAAACGTTATAATCCATTTCTGTTTTTAAAGTATTGTCTATTGAAAACTGACGAAGAACATTAGAGATGCCGTTCAGTTGAGCAATCAATGCATTTGATTTTGTTGCACCTCCGGACAAGTTTAATTTATCGTTGATTAAAATACAGCTTTTTCTCATTTCTATAATATAAGGACAATTTTTAGAAAAAGCAAGAATATCACTGTCTTCCCGACCATAATCACTCCTTTTTGAATAGAGAATCATGTTTTTAAAAAAGGTATAGAGTTTGCCTTTATTTTTTGTAAAACACTCGGGACGAACATAACAAGCCTCGCAATAATTCCTGGTAAGACTATTAATTCCTTCACTCAGTTTTTGCGTGAATTCCTTTGTAGAGGAAAACTTTTTAGAGAAAAGGTCCAAGAAACTAGCAAAGGAGATCACTTCCTGATTGATGTTCTCAACTGCACGATGATAAACATTATGTATTATCTTTTCTGAAGTGTTTTTACTGATGACCATAATCTTTACAAATTCAAAGATGATACTGAGAGCGATAGTCGCTTCTAAAATTCGAGCCGGAAATATCTCCATTTTCGAAATAATCCCCAATAGGCAAAAACAAATCAAACATACCGGAGCATAGATTGAAGGGAACATATAAAAGGCGCTGACAAAGGGAATCAGAAGGCTTTCTTCAAGATTATATACAAATCTTAAAAAGAACATTGAAATTAAACTGAAACAGACGGAATGTACCGGATATTGATTTTTAGAAAAATACATAGAAAAGTACATTGCCACGAAAAGACTGAGATTAATACCGGAAATTGTGATAGTAGTTGCTCCGATTACCGAAATTGTTGCCATAATCAGTTCATTATACGTGAAGTTCCTGCCTTTTGTTTGTTTATTAATGGCTCCTTCCATATTATAGCTAAAGTAAGAATAGATGGCGACACTGATGAGGCTAAAGAGAAGATTTAGGATTATATCTTCGTTTTCTTTCAAAAGAAAAGAAAGCGAACCAAAACCTAAAACAAAAATAAAGAGCAAGTTAATTATATAATTCTTATTTTTGTAGATAAAAAGATAGATTGTTATCAGTGATAGTACAATTAAGATGCTTAGAAGATCTTGATAATTAAACCAAATAACTGAAAGAATCGATGACGCTATTATTAAAAGAATGTTTTTGGGGTTTGAAAACGATAAAAAACAGGCAATGGGTATAAAGAAAACATAGCCGATATTTTTTATAGATAATGATAAAACTGAAAAAAAACTTATAATTATGATATTGATGTATTTATTCATAACTTGTCCCCCCGATATATAGATATCATATCCAAGTAAAAGCAAGAAATTTGTTGAAAGAAAGATTAATCATCATTTTTATTTAGGATTTTTTCTGATTATGATATAATAAATATAATTTGAAGGTGAAATCATGAATCTTACAGGAACCATCAAGTTAGAAAGCCCTAGACTTACCCTCAGAAGAGGAACTATAGAAGATGCGGAAGAGATGTTTAAGAACTGGGCTAGTGATGATGAAGTTACAAAATACTTAACTTGGGACTCCCACAAAACAATTTATGATACAATTGAAATTCTTAAAATGTGGGATAAGCAATATGGAACCTCGACTTTTTTTCAATGGCTAATAGAATTGAAGTCTGAACAAATTCCAATCGGTGCCATAAATCTATTTTCTGTTAATCTCAAAGATGAAAGTTGTGAGATTGGTTATTGTCTAAGCAGAAAATATTGGTGTCGCGGTTATGTTAGTGAAGCCTGTCGGGAAATACTCAATTTTGCTTTCAATATAGTCGGGTTCAGGGTTGTGTATGCAAGGCATGAAATACATAATCCTGCATCGGGGAGAATCATGGAAAAAAACGGAATGAAATATTTTAAAACCACGGAAGAATTTTCCAAGAAACTACAAAGTATTTTGAAGACGCATTATTATATAATTAGAAAAGAGGAATTTAGATGAAATTTGTATCATGGAATGTTAATGGCTTGCGAGCCGCAATGAATAAGGGATTTAAAGACTTTTTTGATAGCATGGATGCTGATATTTTCGCTATCCAAGAAACAAAAATGCAAGAAGAACAAAAAAGTTTCGATTTTCCTAATTATTACGAATACTGGAATTGCGCAGAAAAGAAAGGTTATTCAGGAACCCTTATCTATACGAAGAAAAAACCGCTTAAAGTGACTTATGGCACCGAAAGCGGAAAATACAATGATGAAGGAAGAATCATCACATTGGAATATGAAGGTTTTTACTTTGTTAACGTTTATGTCCCTAACTCACAAAGAGAACTTGCCAGACTTGATTATCGAATGGAATTTGAAGATAATTTCCGAGGTTACCTCAGTCAACTCGATAAGAAAAAACCAGTAATTCTCTGTGGCGATTTAAATGTTGCTCATCACGAAATCGACCTCAAGAACCCCAAATCTAATGAAAGGAATGCCGGTTTTACTATTGAAGAAAGGACGAAATTTACAAAATTGCTAGAAGCGGGTTTTACCGACACCTTCCGCTATCTTTATCCAGAGGAAATAAAGTATACTTGGTGGAGCTATATGTTTAACGCTCGAAAAAACAACGCAGGATGGCGTATTGACTATTTTATCATCTCTAATCGAATCAAAGATAAGTTGATTGACAGTTTCATCTGGTCAGAAGTATATGGGAGCGACCATTGTCCCGTAGGAATTAAAATTACTATCTAAAAAAGAGCAAATTATTTCTCTTAATCTATCATCATAGATGCGGAATAAAGGCGGGCATAATAACCGTCTTTTTTTATTAATTCATTATGCGTCCCTCTTTCTACAATTCCTTCTTTTCCGACAACGATTATTTCATCAGCTTTTTTAATTGTAGATAAACGGTGGGCTATCATGATTGTGGTTTTTCCTTTTGATAATTCCGAAAATGATTCCTGAATCATATTTTCAGTAATATTATCAAGTGAAGATGTTGCTTCATCAAGAATTAAGATCCTAGGATTTTTCAAGAAAAGGCGGGCTATGGATATTCTTTGTTGTTGACCTCCGGAAAGACGAACTCCTCTTTCACCGGTTAAAGTATCATAACCATCTTCTAAAGTCACAATAAAATCATGAATTTGAGCTTTTTTCGCTGCTTCTATTACTTCTTCATCGGTAGCATCTAGTCTACCATATCTAATATTATCTGCTATAG
>CALEGD010000060.1 GCA_937877075.1 uncultured Acholeplasmatales bacterium | reverse complement strand
TTCAATGATCTTGAACATGCTTGGCTCGATAATTCAAAATTAATCGATCCCGCCTTTCTCCCCATCAATCCGATTTATATGGGAATTCTCTTTAGTATTGCCGGAACCTTCATCATCGAAGTTTTACGAAGTTTTTATAAAAATTACAAAGAACTTTCAATGACGATTCTTTTGAGTCTCGGAGTTGCTTTAAGTGGACTTTTTATCTCTGTCACTCCCGGTATCTCGACTTCCTATACTACAAACTTGCTCTTCGGATCAATTATGAGTGTCGACCGAACCGATGTTTTCATTATCCTAATTACCTCCGCAATGATTTTATTATTTGCCTATATCTTTCATAAGCAGATTGTTACCCTTTGCTTTGATGAAGTTTATGCTCGAGTTTCCGGTATCAATGTCCGACTACTGCAATTAGCAATTACAATAATTCTTGCGATTGTCATCTCCGTATTTATGGACTTAGTCGGTGTCCTGCTGATTTCCTCACTATTAATTGTTCCGGTTGCAACTTCGATTCTGTTTGGAAACTCCTTCAAACAAACTATTAATACGGCTATTATCTTTAGTGAGATTTCGATATTATTAGGTTTTTACCTTTCTTTCAAATTGAATTTTCCGATTGGTTCAACCGTCGTACTGTTGAATATCATTATTCTCGCTATTGTTCTGATAATTATTAAAATCAGAAGATATTATATAAAAAAGGAAAGTTAAATAGAGATTAAAAAAGTGTGAATCAACACACTTTTTTATTTTATCTATTATCAATTACTCAAAATCATTCATATTCAACTTTGTAAAGATAAAGGCCTTCCGGTGGGACAATTTTAGGTGATAATCGGCGGTTTTTTTGGTCGAGAATCGTTTTTAGATCGGCAATCGATATTTTACCCCTCCCCACCTCTAAAGCCATAGCAATCAAAATTCTCACCATATTGTGCATGAATCCATTGCCTCTAATCTTTATCTTTAAAAGCTTTTCTTCACTTTCAAAACCGATATTAAAAATCTCTCTTTCGGTATTTTTCAATGCTTGATTTTTTGTAAAGGAGCGAAAATCATGCCTGCCAACAAAAATCAAAAGCGCTCTTTTAAATTTATCGATATCAACATTTCTCAAACTACAGTAATACCGATAATTCCGCTTTAGAGGATCATAGGTCCCAAAATCAATTAGGTAATGATACTCCTTCGCTTTTACATCATATCTGGCATGAAAATCATCCGAAACAATCTCAACTTGTTTGATGAAGATATCCCTCGGCAAACGTGAATTAATAGCATTACACATACTCTTTTCTTCCAATTCGATATCGCTGTCGAAATGAAAGACCTGGTTTAAGGCATGAACACCAGTATCGGTTCTTCCAGAAGAAAAGATCTTCGTTTCCCGCTTATGGATTATTAATAAACCATTTTCAATTTCTTCCTGGACGGTTCTTAAATTCTTCTGCATCTGAAAGCCGTGAAAAAGGCTGCCATCATAAGCGCAAGTACATTTATAACGCATAATTCATCACTTTTAAAGTTATTATTAAAACAAAAAGTAAGAGGATAAAAGTTAAGGTAATAAAGTCTCTTGCCCGATAACGAAGCAAGCTGATGCTTGTCCGTTCTGCCTCCGGAATATACCCACGTGCCTCCATTGCATCCGCAAGTTCATAAGCTCTGCGATAAGAGATAACGAACATAGGTACTAATAGTGAAATAATCTGAGTAACCTTTTGGGAGAACTTACCTTCTTTAAAATCGATCCCCCGTGATGCTTGAGCTTTTAAGATTCTTCCTGCTTCATTAATCAAAGTCGGTATAAACCTAAGGGCAATGGAAATCATCATTGAAAGAATACTAACCTTAATACCGATACGTTTTAATGGGCTGGCCAATTTTTCCATTCCGGTATTTAAATCTGTCGGTTTAGTTGTCAGAGTAAGAAGTGAAGAAAGTAGGATCAAAGTAATGATTCTGATAACAACTTTTAGGGAGGAATATAATCCTTCTTGGTAAATTCTTAAACTATAACTGGCAAGGATAACCCCCTCAGTAATAATAGTTTGAAGAAAAAAGCTCAAAATTACTAAAAGTAAAAACAAAAAGAATCGGTGTCGACGAAAAATTTTTCTCAAAAAGATAAAAAGCAAAAATAATAAAACTATCAAACTCAAATTGATAATATTCAAAGTGAAATGACGTTCTAAGAGAACTTGTCCCCGATTAAAAAACAATTGAAAGAAAACCGTAATTAAAAGCAAGGTCGTCATCATTTTTAAACTTTGGAGAAATTTCTTTAAAGGGATTTTGCTGGAAAGAATCAGAATTAGCGTTGCCGTTAAAGCAATAGCAAGCATTAACGTATTTTCTAACAAAAACAAGGAAATAATCAGAAAAATCGTTCCAAGAATTTTTGTTCTGGGATCAAGACGATGTAGCCATGAATCAACATTATAATATTGACCAAATACTATATTATTCATCTTTTTCACCAAATGCTTTAATTATTTCTTGATAGGCTTCTTCAACCGAATGCTTGTTTTCATCAATTTCTAAATTGAATTCTTTCTTAACTGCCTGAAGTAGCTGAACCGTATCCGGATAATCCAAATGGAATTTCTCGTAAAGATCCCTTTTCCCAAAAAGATTCTGTTTATCACCGTTATAAATTATCTCCCCTTTTTTTAAAACAATCACCCGTTTTAGGTAATGGGAGACCACCTGCATATCATGGGTAATAATAATTATCGACTTATGATATTTTGTATTTAGAGTTTTTAATAATTCTAAGAGTTCCGTTTTGGTAAAGGGGTCTAGTCCGACTGTCGGTTCATCAAGAATCAAAACATCGGGGTCACTGGCAAGAATTCCGCTGATGGCTACTTTCCTAAGTTGTCCTCCGGAAAGAGTAAAAGGACTGCGGTCAAGTAAATCGGTAATTCCCATAATCTCCGCTACTTCTCTTGCCCTTCCTTCCGAATCGGGAATTCCGAAATTTTTTGGTCCAAAAGCAATATCTTTAAGGACTGTTTCTTCAAATATTTGATATTCCGGAAATTGAAATACCAAACCTACGCGCCTTCTGATCGGTTTCAGTAAGGTTTTTTTTGTAATTTCAGTTCCAAGAATCTTAAGTTTACCTTTTAAAGGTCTAAGCAAGACATTCATCAGTTGGACTAAAGTTGATTTCCCGCTGCCAGTATGACCAACAACGGCGATAAATTCGTCCTTTTCTTGAATATTTAAATCTATATCCTTTAAAGTATAAATAACCGGTCTTTTCTTTCGCGGTATATTATAGGAAAAACTCACTTTTGAAAAGTTAATTTCCATAAAAATTCCTCAAGTTCATGTTTATTTTTAAGATTTGGGGTCTGTTCTATTAGTTCGATGATTTTCATGCTTTCCAAAATATCCAAGCGACTTTCTTTTAAAACATCTTTTTCCCGGAAAACTTTTTCCGGCTTATCATTTAAAACAATCCGACCTTCATTCATTACAATTACTCGATCTGAGTTTATTGCTTCGTTTAAATTATGAGTAATCAGAATAATCGTTTTTTTACCTTTTAGTTGGTTAATAACTTCATTTACTTCCCGAACCCCTTTGGGATCAAGCATCGAAGTCGATTCGTCAAAAATAATAATATCGGGATCATAGGCGAGGATTCCGGCAATAGCAACCCGCTGTTTTTCGCCTCCTGATAGATTTTCCGGATTATATTCCAAAAACTCTTTCATATTGACAAGCTCGGAATACTCATCAATTAGCTTCAACATTTCTTCGCGCGGATAACAACGATTTTCAAGACCGAAAGCAATATCATCTCTAACAGTTACACCGACAAACTGATTATCGGGGTTTTGAAAGACAATGCCGATTTTACCGCGGAGGTCATCAACCGTTTTTTCATCAAGAAGTTTTCCGTCTAAATAAATTTCTCCTTCATCGGCTTTGAGAAGACCGACTAAGAGTTTTGCCAAAGTCGATTTTCCACTGCCATTATGACCAAGGATACAAATAAATTCACCTTTGTTTATTTTTAGAGAAAGGGAATCAATTACTTTATCACCTTTGCCATATGAAAAGCTTAAATTTCTTACTTCCACCATATTAGACCTCCGGTGATTGTTCCTCCATATTCGCTGACAGATAGTTTCACAACAACTCCGTTTGTACAAACAATGGCGGTAGATACATTTCTTGTAATTTTCATTTCTAAACAATATTTGTTTTTACAATTTGCTTCAATCATTCTGATTTTGTTTCCCTTGATTTCTACGACATTGATGATATCACTTTCTAGGGTAATAACTTTATCGACTTCATGAAATGATTGATGTTCTTCTGTCCAATAATCTTTTGAACCAACTGCAAGAACCAAATCGATATCTTCTTCCCAATCAGTTTTGTAAATTACTTCACCCTGATATAATACCAATACTTCAACATCACCGGAAAGTTTGTTTGTACTTATATAGTAGATGTAGAAGCTGATTGAAATCAGCAGAACTGTTATTATAGTTATGATGTCCGCTTTCTTCATAAGAAAATACCTCATATATTTTATTATTCTACCATTTTTCCTTCTCATTTGCAAGAATTCTAAGATTTGTTCACAAGTTTTTGAAATGAAGGGTTAAAAATTATTACCAATATTTTAAGTAATTTAATAAATTACTTGACATATAATATAGTATGTTATAAACTTATAATATATTGTTATAAAAACATAACAAAGACGGCGCATAAATTAGGAGGTTAAAAAATGAAGAGACGGATTAACCCTACACGAATTTTTATTACATTGGTAATTTTTTCAACTTGGTCATCTATCTATCTTGGTTATGCCCTCAAATTTAACGAGAATGAATTAATTGGGTGGAAGATTTTTTCCCTTGCTTTTATGATAGTTTGTATGATTTCATTAATTGTCCTTTTTATTATTCATATTAGAAACAAAAAGATAATTGATGATGAATTTACAACAAGAATCGTATTTAAAGCAGGGTTTTATTCATTTATTACAATTTCAATGCTAATTACTTTGGCTTTTATTTCATTAGCAATCTTAATGTTGATCAATAAAAATTCTTCTACTTTAGCCGAGTTTTTAGATTTACGAATAATTTTAAGTGCATTTGCAATAATTCAAATTATAGGATCTTTATTATTTATGATTTTATATTCTGTTTTTTATAAAAAGGGAGATATATAAAATGAAATTTTCAACCAAAATCAAAGTATTAAGAGCCGAACATAATTTATCGCAAGAAGATCTAGCAAATAAAGTTAATGTCAGACGGGAAACTATTACCCATTTAGAGAATTGTAAATACATGCCCTCTTTAAAACTAGCATACGATATTTCAAAAGTCTTTAATAAACAAATTGAGGAAGTGTTTTTCTTTGATGAATAACCAAAAGATTTTCCCCTAAACATTAGGGGAACTTTATTCTTTTGAATACATAAAGGATTTTCCTAGTAAAAAAATAAAGCCCCTTAAAAAGGGGGCTTATTCTTATACAAATTCAATGATGGCCATTGGTGCAGAGTCTCCACGACGTGGGCCGGTTTTTAAAACTCTGGTATAACCGCCATTGCGGTCTTTATATTTCTCCGCAATCACTGAGAACAACTTCTGAATCGCATATTGTTGCTCGGTTTCGTCAGTGTATTCAAATCTAACCATTTTAGCGGCTTGAACGCGTGCCGAAAGAGTATTAGCCTTGCCTAATGTCACCATTTTGTCTGCAAGTCTTTGTATTTCTTTTGCTTTCGGAAGCGTTGTCTCGATACGCTCATTGATAATCAGATCGGTGAGCAGGTCTCTAAGCAATGCTTTGCGTTTCGCGCTGTCACGGCCTAATTTGCGATATCCTAATGACATTTTAGAATCCTCCTTCAGGAAATATTAATCCAAATCTTCTGATGCATCGGCATCTTCATCAAGTTCTTCCGTATAATCATAATCCGAATCATAGGAACGACGAAGGTCAAGTCCGATTTCACGAAGTTTGGTAACAACTTCTTTTAATGATTTTCGGCCTAAATTCCGAACTCTCATCATTTCTTCTTCTGTCTTCTGCGTCAGTTCGCCGACAGTATTAATTCCGGCGCGTTTCAGACAGTTGTAAGAACGAACAGATAAGTCAAGATCTTCGATTTTCTTTTCAAGCTTTTTGTTAGCGACTTTTTCTTCACGTTCATACATATAATCTTGTTCATTAATAAACTGATTTAAATGTGAGGCAACATCAAAATGTTGGATTAGGAATTTCGAAGCAAGCGATACGGCATCAACCGGTGTAATCACCTTGTTTGTCCAAACTTCCATCGTCAATTTATCATAATCAACATTTTCGTCAACTCTGGTTTTTTCAACATCGTATTTAACTTTTGTAACCGGTGTGTAGATGGAATCAATAGCGATTCTACTGATAATGGTATTACCATATTTATCTTTACAAAAAACTTTATTGTCATCCGCACCTACATATCCGATTCCGCGTCTTGCAAAGAATCTTGCTTTGAATCTGGCTTTTTTTTCTAAGGTTGCAATAACTTGTTCTGGATTAACGATGATCAATTCGCTGCTGTGTTCCAAGTCGCCAGCAGTAACGACCCTCTCCCCTTCGACATCAATCGATAACTCAAACAAATCCTGTGATTCATTGGGCATTGCCTTGAACAATTCTTCTTCCGCAACAGTTAAATGAACATTCTTCAGATTGAGAATAATCTCCGTAACATCTTCAAGAATTCCATCGAGCGCCATAAATTCATGCTCAACCCCTTCTATTTCCAAAGCAATGATTGCAACGCCCGGCATTGAAGAAAGCAAAACCCTTCTTAAAGCATTACCGATGGTGATGCCATAACCTCTTTCAAGAGGGGTAATGACGATCCTACCAAAATTATCGCCTTCTTTATACTCAACGCTTGTTTGAGGCTTGATGAATTCAAATTTTCTCATTCGTATCCTCCTTTGTTAATCTCGGCATTAACCGCGAGGTCTCTTCGGTGGTCGGCAACCATTATGAGGGATCGGAGTGACATCTTTAATCGATGTTATTTCCAATCCTGCAACTTGCAAAGAACGGATTGCTGCTTCACGTCCGGGACCCGGGCCTCTCACTGATACCTCTACCTTAACCATTCCACTTTCCAAGGCTGCTTTTGCACAAGCTTCGGAAGCCATTCCGGCAGCAAAGGGAGTCGATTTCTTACTTCCTTTGAAACCTAAGGCTCCGGCGCTACTCCAAGCTATGGCGTTACCAGCCGGATCGGTAATTGTGACAATTGTATTATTAAAAGTAGAATGAATATGAGCCACGCCGTTAGGTATATTCTTTCTGACTTTACGTTTTCTTACATTACGTGCCATTATTTCAATCTCCTTTTATTATTTTTTCTTATTGGCAACTGTCTTTGCCTTGCCCTTGCGTGTCCGGGCATTACATCTGGTATTTTGACCTCTTACAGGGAGTCCTTTACGATGACGAATACCACGATAACTGCCAATTTCCATTAATGTTTTGATATTCATAGCAATCTCACGACGCAAATCACCTTCTACTTTAAGTCCGGTAACTTCACGACGGATTGATGCTAGCTCTTCTTCACTTAATTCTCTAACTCGTTTTTCTGTATCAACATTAGCTTTTTCACAGATTTTAATTGCTGTTGGACGTCCGATTCCATATATATATGTTAGAGCAACATCTATATGTTTATCTCTCGGAATGTCTACGCCTGCTATACGTGCCATTTTTACTGCACCTCCTGCTTATCCTTGTTTTTGTTTATGTTTTGGATTTTTACAAATAACCATAACTTTTCCATTACGCTTTATCACTTTACATTGATCACAAATTGGTTTAACTGATGGTCTAACCTTCATTTAAATTTCCTCCTTTAATTACGGAAAATTACTTATGACGATAAGTAATACGGCCACGTGTTAAATCGTATGGTGATAATTCAACTGTTACTTTATCACCCGGTAAAATGGTTATGAAATTCATACGGATTTTACCGGAAACGTGTGCCAAAATTTGATGTCCGTTCTCCAATGTCACCTTAAAGATGGTATTGGGAAGAACCTCTGTAACCGTTCCTTTTACTTCTATAGTATCGTGCTTAGACATTCACTCGCCCTCCTTTGTTAGAATATTATATCCGGTTTCGGTAATCACAATTGTGTGTTCAAAATGGGCCGAATCAGATCCATCCTGAGTCACCGTTGTCCAGTCGTCATCAAGAATAACCACTTCTGAAGCCCCGACATTAACCATTGGTTCAATTGCCAGAGTCATTCCGGGTTTTAAAATAGGTCCATAACCCGCTTTCCCGAAATTGGGGATTGTTGGATCTTCATGTAACGCTTGACCAACTCCGTGACCGGTAAAATCTTTAACGACACTAAAACCATTATCAATGACATGTTTTTCAATTGCATTCGAGATATCCGATAATCGGCTTGCAGGCTTTATGTTTAACAGTCTTTTTT
>CALEGD010000059.1 GCA_937877075.1 uncultured Acholeplasmatales bacterium | reverse complement strand
CTAATAGTAAGAAAGATTGAGAAAATTTATGAAAATTATTGATGTAATATTATCTAAGTCATATACTGGTTTTTATTTTGATGATCAAAATGCCATTAAGGCAGGAGCAGAAGTAGACGGATTTATTTATGTAGGTGCACCAAAGATTAAAGGTTTTTCAAAAATTAGAGTACCCGGGGAAGCTGTTTCCATTCAATTGGTATTGGAAAATGGACTAGTTGCCACCGGAGATTGTGCTGCAGTCCAATATTCCGGAACCGACGGCAGGGATCCCCTCTTTTTAGCTTCAGATTTTATCCCTTTTATTGAAAAATATATCAAACCACTCTTAATCGGTGAAGAAATTGATGGTTTTCGGAGATTAGCGGAAAAATATGATAATTTAACTTTTGAAGGAAAGAGACTTCATACCGCTATTTCTTATGGTGTTACTCAAGCGCTTCTAAAAGCTGCATCCTTAGTTAAAGGACTGACTATGGCCGAGGTTGTCCGTCAAGAATATGGAATTAATGATAAGGATTATCAGCCGGTTGCGGTTTTTGCCCAAAGCGGAGATGAAAGATATTCCAACGCCGATAAGATGATTCTTAAGGAAGTAGATGTCCTTCCTCATGCTTTAATTAATAATGTCAATAAACTCGGCGAAAAGGGTGAAAGATTACTTGAATATATTCGTTATTTACGTAATCGCATCTTGAAAATTCGAGCTCGGGAAGATTACGAACCCATCTTCCATATTGATGTTTACGGTACGCTCGGAATAATCTTTGAAAATGATATCGATAAAATTATTGCTTATTTAGATGAACTAAATCAAGCCGCTTCTCCCTTCCACCTCAGAGTTGAAGGTCCGGTTGATGCCGAAAGCCGGGAAGAAACGATGATTTTATTAAGAGATCTGACTGCAACTCTTCATAAAAGAGGCATTGATGTAGAAATAGTTGCGGATGAATGGTGTAATTCACTTGAGGACATAAAGTATTTTGCGGATAATAAAGCCGGAGATATGCTTCAAATAAAAACACCGGATCTCGGTGGCGTCAATAATACTGCGGAAGCGATTATCTATTGTAATGAAAGAGGAATCGGTGCCTATTGCGGCGGTACTTGTAATGAAACTAATATCTCCGCCGAAATCACAACCAATATTGCCATTGCCTGTAAAGCCGTTCAAATTCTCGCAAAACCAGGAATGGGTTGTGATGAAGCTTTGATGATTGTTCGTAATGAAATGAATAGAGTGCTTGCCTTAATTCAATCGAGAGGAAAATAATATGAAAATTGGTCTTGCCGGAAGTTTGGAATCAAATGATTGTATCATTACCGTCGAAGAAAGCAATGAACTTGAAATTAAGATCGAAAGTATTGTATATGATTATTTTTCTTCCCAAATCCGGAAGGTGATTCTTAATACTTTAGAAGAACTTGAAGTCAAAACCATCAAGGTCTTTATCAATGATAAAGGAGCTTTGGACTATACCATCCGCTCCCGCTTGATAATAGCAATTAAAAGAATGGAGGCATCATGAGAAGAAGTTTGCTTTTTATCCCCGCCTCCAGGCCGGGAATGCTTCAAAATTCAGAAATTTTTAATGCCGATGCCATAATTTTTGATCTTGAGGATGCTGTCAGCTCCGATGAAAAGGATAGCGCTCGGACCTTGCTTCAAAACTTTCTTCAAGAATTTAATCATAATTACGAAGTGATTGTGCGAATAAACGGGATTGATCATCTTAACGGTCTCCTTGATTTAGAAACAATCATTTCCTCTAAGATTGATACCATAATGTTACCGAAGGCAAGAATTGCTTCGGTAAAGAAACTCTCGGAGATACTTACAAATTTTGAAAAAGCAAGTAAGATAAATAAAACTATAAAAATCATCCCTTTAATTGAACTGGCAGCCTCAGTTCTTGAAGTCGAGGAGATTGTCGGACTTCCTCGCGTAGACGGAATTCTGCTCGGGGCCGAAGACTTAACTAATGATTTGGAAATTGAAAGAACCAAAAGCGGAGAGGAGATTTTATATCCGCGCTCGAGGGTTGCCTATGCTTGCCGTGCCGCCGGGATTGATGCTGTTGATACTCCTTTTACCGATGTTTTGGATGATAATGGGCTTTATGAAGATTGTATTAGAGCTAAATCGCTCGGTATGACCGCTAAATCAGCAATTCATCCCAATCAAGTTCGTTTTATCAATGAAATCTTTTCCCCAAATCAAATTCAAATCGAAAAGGCCTTAAAAATAATTGAAGCCGCTAAGAATAATTCAGGAGTTTTCAGTCTTGATGGCAAGATGATTGATAAACCGATTATCGAACGTAGTCAAAAAATTATTGAGAAAGCGAAAAAGTATAATCTCTTATGAAAAACAGTTTAGGTCGCTATGTCCCGGACGGATTTAAACCCTTTATTAGTTCCGATGAATATCTTCATCATCCACGTACTGTCGAAAAGGTTGTTTTATCGAATAATAGTTCGAAATTGCTTTCATCATTAGGTGAAGTTTTTGAGAGATTACAGATAAGAGATTCTATGACTCTTTCCTTCCATCATCACCTTCGTAATGGTGATTATCTGATGAATCTGCTTTTTGAGGAAATAAAAACGCGTAATTTAAAAAATTTAACCATTGCTGCTTCTTCAATATTTCCAAATAATCGCATCCTCTGTGATTTAATAGAAAACGGTAATGTCACCAATATCTATACAAATTATCTTAACGGGGAAGTTGCGAAATGTATCTCGGAAGGTAAACTTCAAGGTTTGCTTTATATGGATACACATGGGGGAAGAAGTAGGGCAATCGAATCGGGAGATATAAAAATCGATGTTGCTTTTATCGCAACGCCCTGTAGCGATGAAGAAGGAAATGGATCCGGACTTTTCGGACCTTCCGCTTGTGGTTCTTTAGGTTATGCGATTCCAGATATGCTTTATGCAAAGCAAAAAGTTGTTGTAACTGACTTTATTACTCCAAAGGTTCAAAATCCGGAAATAGAAGCTAAATACATCGATTATGTTCTTAAAATTGATAAAATTGGTGAACAAAGCGGTATTATCAGCGGGACAACCCGAATCACCCGTGATCCGGTCGGTTTGATGATAGCTGAGAACACCACAAGACTCCTTGATGAACTTGGACTCATTCGCGAAGGTTTTTCAATGCAAACCGGAGCCGGAGGCATAACGCTTGCAGTTACAAGTTTTGTAAAGGATATAATGAAGAAAAAACAAATAAAAGCCGCTTTTGCTTGCGGGGGAATTACCGGTTAT
>CALEGD010000058.1 GCA_937877075.1 uncultured Acholeplasmatales bacterium | reverse complement strand
GCCGGAATGGGTGCAGACCTTTTCGATTCTAATGTTGCTGCAATTGCTGCGGCATTGGTTATGGCTGCCAGTCTTGGAGTAGTTCATGTAGAAATGGTTTTTGTATTCATTGCCCTTGGTTTATTGTCATCAATGCTCGGTGTCGGTTTTTCAAAAATGGGAAAAGACGGGGACCCGACTCGCGCCTTAAATTTAGGAACTTATCTTACCACCGGTTTTTTTGCAGCCTTTACTGCTCTAGCTACCTATCTTTTGAAATTTGAATGGAGAATTTGGGGAGCTGCAATCGTTGGTTTGTTGGTTGGTGTTGTTATCGGAATTACTACCGATTACTTTACTAATGACTCACGGAAACCAGTTAGAATGGTTTCTGAAGCCAGTAAATCAGGCCCTGCCTTTACAATTCTTTCCGGTATTAGTTATGGATTCTTAAGTGTTCTGCCGGCGATGATTGGAATTGCAATTTCCGCACTCGCATCATATATGCTTTACGGAATGTTCGGTGTCTCAATGGCAGCCGTTGGTATGCTTTCAATCGTTGGAATGATTGTCAGTAATGATGCTTATGGCCCGATTGTTGACAATGCTCGCGGTCTTGCTGAGATGGGCGGACTTGGAGAAGATGTAATTGAAATTACCGATAAATTAGATTCTGCCGGCAATACGGTTAAAGCCGTGACTAAAGGCTTTTCGATCGGCGCCGCTGGTCTAACCGTTATCGCTTTGCTCTTTGCTTTTATTACTGAAGTTAATGCAGCAGCGAAAATTATCGGTTTAGCCGAAATTAAATTCTTAGACATTATGGATCCGATCGTCTTCTTCGGAATGATTATCGGTGCAGCGGTTCCGGCGGTCTTCAGTGCCTTGTTAATGCTTGGCGTTGATAAGAACGCACAAAGAATGGTTGCGGAAATTCATCGTCAATTTGATGAAATCCCCGGATTAATGGAAGGAAAAGAAGGTGTTGAACCTGAATATGACAAGTGTATCACCATAGCTACCACTGGTGCTTTACGTGAACTTGTTCCTGCCGGACTCTTCGCCATCGCTTTAACTATTATTGTTGGTTTTATTGGCGGCGTAAAAGCCATCGGTGGATTCCTTGCCGGAAACATCGTCAGCGGTTTATTAATTTCGCTTTTCATGAGCAATAGCGGTGGTCTTTGGGATAATTCTAAAAAATACATAGAAGCCGGAAATTGCGGTGGAAAAGGCAGTGATGCTCATAAAGCCGGTGTTGTTGGCGATACAGTAGGAGATCCTTTCAAGGATACAGCCGGACCGAGTATCAATACTCAAATTACAGTTGTCAGCTTAGTTGCCACCCTACTTGCGGAACTGTTCTTAACTCTTTCATTATTCTAAAATAAAAAATTAAGGTCTTTGTTTTCAAAGGCCTTTTTTGGATATTCATATCATCTCTTATCTTTTTACTTGGAAATTATTTACAAATGAAGTATAATTAATTGCTTAGTGCAAATAAACATAAGAAAGGGAAATATGAAAAAATTATTTATTTTATTTTTCGTTATTTTAGTTAGCGTTCTTTTTATTGGGTGCTCTAAAACACAGAAAGTTGAATCAATTTCATTAATTGATAGTGAATTAGAATACCGTGACGATTTTAGTCTCTCCGAAATTTTACTAGAAGTTAAAATGTCTGACGGAACTAAAAGCGAGATTCCCTTAAATTCGGATATGTTAAGCAGTTCCGATCTCGAAAAACTTAAAACTGCCGGAATGCATCAAATTAAAGTAAAATATCTCAATGCCGAACAAACTTTAAATATTAATATCCGGGCTGATGAAACAGAATTCAGGGTAGAAGATAATTTTATTCAATGGAAATATAAATCCGAAACAACTTGGAAAAACCTGATTTCACTTGAACTTTTAAAGGGCGAAACCGGAAGTATACCAACAATTGAAATCAGCAATGACGGCTTTTGGGTAATTAACGGCGTTAAAACCGATGTAAAGGCCAAACCGGAAGATTCTGAAAATGTAAAAATTACATATGTCTTAAACGGAGGAGAACTTCTTGACGGAAATGAAGTAGTTCAAGTGATTTCCGGAAGTTACTTACCTCTTCCGGAAGCGACTAAAGAAAATTATCTTTTCCAAGGATGGTATGATGAAAACGGTTATCTATTCAATAAATACGATACCGTTAGTCAAGATTTAATTCTCTATGCTAAATGGAAAGTCAAACCCACTGAATTAGAAGCATTTTTTGATAAATTTAATTCTAATAATGTGACGGTTTCCGTTTATTATCAAAATAAATGGGAGACTGTAGCACTTACTGCAAAAAGAGCTGAAGAAGACGGACTGATTACAGAGTATTATGATATCGAGAATGATAGATCTTACTATATTGCCTATGATGATACTTTTGTTTATTACTTCGAAGACATTATAGGAGATTTGGCTTTTGAATTTCATAAGATTGATAGTTTTGGAATTGATTATGAATATAAAATTAATACAGAAATTTTAAATTCCCTTCATTTCCATAATGAAGAAGAAAGGAAATTTTCTGCTTATGTTGAAGAGGATGAAATTGCTGAATTCCTGCAAACTGATTACTATAAAAATCAAGCCTGCAATGGTGATGTCATCGTTGATTTAGAAAATCAGTCTATAGTTCTTGAATTTGATATTTATGATGGCGAATATTACTGGCAAGAGACCTATGAATTTCAAGTCTCAAATTTTGGTACAACGGAAAGTGTTCTTCCTTATTGGAAACTTTTTGAAAATCTAACAGATTTGATTGAAATTGAAAGAGGACTTTTAACCGATGACTCCATCACTCTTTTTGATAATTTCGTTAATCAAATGAATGAAGATTATCAAAAGGTTGAAAATCTTCAAGAATTTGCACTGTTTATTCGCAAATATTTATATACCGATCCCGGGTTTGAATATGATCCGATTAAGGAATATAGATATGAGACGATTCTTGATTTAACTGAAATCCTAGAGATTAATGTTTTAAATGCAACTGACGATAGTATTCTGGAAATGGAAGCTCTTTTTGATGAAGCTGTTGGATTGATTAATTCCGGAAATCATCTGGAAATCTTGGCATATTTTTTAGATTATAAAGAAAAAATCGAAATTGCAAGAGAAATTGATCCAATAAAGGAAACGTTGTTTTTTGAAAAGCAAAGCATAATTTTCGAATTAACGGATACACTAGATTATTACCTTTACTATATTCGCTATTTCTCCTCTAAAAACTTGCTTGAACGCTATAATTACTATCTTGAAAAAGTAAATAAAGCAACAAGTTTGGAGGAAATGGAAACATTTAATGAAGAGTTCCACGCAGAAATATCACAAATGGATTTTGAATATAATTATAATTTCCAACTGTTAAAAGATGAATATGTTGATGAATTATATAGAATTTTTGACTATTTAGATTATTACTTGACAGAAGAATATAGTGATAATCTGATTCAGGCAATTAAAGAAGTTTATGATCTCGATCATATAGTTTCCGCCTTGAACACTTCTATTATCAGTGACTTTTCGGAATTCCTCTTAGCAAAAGTGAAGGACCACAGTTTGTTTGTTGCAACCATGGAGTATGAGTATTATCATAATCGCATCATGGATACAGATTTAGAATTCTTAGAAAGTATTTATCAGGTTTTCTTAGATAATTTAGAAGAGGCTGTAGATATCGTTGAAGTTTATGAACTTGTTGATGATTTAGGTATGGAATTTGTCTCTTTAGAAATAGATCCGTTTAAACGTTCTAAACTTTCTTTTTTAAGTGATCTCGATTTTGAATATACTCTTTACTTGGAGTTTGCAACAAATGAATCAACGTTATTAATGGAAAGTATTATGGCTTTAGCTATATCTGAAATTGAGTTGGCAACCACTACTGAAGATCTGGAACAAATATTTAATACAGCTCTCGAAGATTTACTTAATGCATATGATGAGGATGAAGTAAAATTTGCAGTTTTTCAATACCTCCAAAAAGTATGGTCTGATTTGGACTTTGTCTATGATAGTTTGTGTGATCTTACTAGATATTATGATGAAATAGATCTTATGGAAGACTTATTTTATCAATATTATCCGCTTTTCAACGAAAGAACCTCTATTTTGGAAATCGATAATCTTTTAGAAGAATTACTTGAGGAATTAGTTGAAATTCCTTTCGTTATTAGGCAAGATGTTTTTATATTTTGGAAAGTCGATCTAATAGACGATTTGAAAGATCAACTGGAATATAGCTCACTTGAGCCGACTTCCGAAGATTATTTAACTTGTCTGGATCTGATTGATGAAATTAGTTCTAAAAATTATCTCATGGACATTTTTGCTCTCTATTTTGACTTTTCCGAATATTTATATATTTAAAAAGTAAAAGGTTCGAATTCTGATTCGAACCTTTCCTTTATTTTTCCTTATGTTTTCTCTGTAGAGAAATAAGAATTAAAATCAAAAGATAAATAACGGTAATACCGATAAATACTGCCAGCATTCCTTGCCAAGCAATTTTTAAGCTTTCTTGGATATCTAAAATTGTCATTTGCTTCACTCCTTATATCATTGTAAACATCGAGAGTATTACGCCACCGGCTAATACCGAGGCAATCTGTCCTGAGACATTAGCGGAAATGGCATGCATCAAGAGATGATTTTCTGGATCGGCTTCAAGACCGAGTTTTTGTACAACCCTTGCAGACATTGGGAAGGCGGAAATACCGGCT
>CALEGD010000057.1 GCA_937877075.1 uncultured Acholeplasmatales bacterium | reverse complement strand
TGAGCGCATTATGATTTAAAACCTCAAAATCTACATTACTGATTCTGGACATTCCTAGAAACTCTCCGAAAGTCACGACATTCTGTAATGAAGCCGGATTTCCAACCGCAAGCAAAAATTCCCCGGTTTCAGGAGGTAGATTTTCACGCTTTTTGATATCAAGCAGAGGTAGTGTAGAAGTGGAGAAAAAACGGATTACCGAAAGATCAAGAATAGGAGCTGATGCTACAACTTGGCCAGTATACTGCCCACCATCTTCCGTGGTAATGGTATAATTAACTTTATCATATTTCTTAGAATCTATAACATGGTAATTGGTGATTGCATAATAATATCCTTCCTCAACTTTATATAAGACGCCGGAACCGGTACTTGTAGCTGATAAGGAATATAAATTGAATGTTTTACTGTATAATTCTGCTTTAATAAGGATATTACTTTGACGAATAATTTCCCTGGTTTGCATTAATCTATCTTCGGTAAATTCCTCTACCGGACAGATTATCCCTGGGCAGGAAGTACATTCTTCAGACACTTTTTCCGGACAAAGAGTACATTCTTCACTATCTGGACAGGGGGGGCATTCCACCAGGAAATCTGCATTAGTATCATCATATTCGAGTAAACCATTATTATCATCACTGGTAATATGAATTTTTCCATCTTTAAAATTGCTGCCGCATCCAGAGATTATTAAAAGGATAATAGTTAAAATAATCGGCAATATAAATCTTTTTGTTTTCATTTTTTCACTTCCTTAATTATATAACAAATTGATCTTAACTTTTGCCAGTATAAGCATTATTATTTTTCACCGAAGTTTCTATCAATTTTTTGGAAAAAGATGTCGAAGATAAATAACTTTAGTATTGACATAAGCTTTACTCTTTGATAATATTTATTTAGACAGATTGAAATAATAATAAATTCCAGTTATTATCCTCAAACTGTTCCCTCCTCGAGGCTGTTTTATCAGAGTTACAGCCTCTTTTCAAATGTCATTTGAATTTCCAATTTTTTCCTTGACAGTTTTTTAAAAATGTGGTATTATTAAAAAAAATGAAAATTGCCAAAACAAGAGTAATCTTGTGACGGAAAGCTATAGGGTCTTTTTTGAGGGAGACAGCCAGTTGCCATTTTATGACACTGGTATTTTTTTTATTTTAATTGCCTTAAAATCAAATAAATAGCTCGCAAACGGATGATCATGATTGAAAGTTCGGTTTGAATATTTGCCCTCATCATAAAAGTCAGACAAATGTCTGACTTTTTGCCTTTTAAATTATTGTAATTTTTTTAAACATATATTTAAAGAATATTTTGAAAATGCAGTCAATTATTGATAATAAAATAATATAATATTTAAAAAGAGGTTAATTATGAAATATTATCAAATACCAAATAGTCAATTAAAAGTTTCTTCTATCTTGCTTGGTTGTATGCGTTTGGGAAGTTTAAACATCGAAGAAGCAGAGAAACTTATTCTTGAAGCTTATAGTCAAGGGATCAATTTTTTTGATCATGCCGATATTTACGGGGATGGGAAAGCGGAAGCAGTATTTGGAGAAGTATTGAAAGTCAATCCGGGGCTTAGAGAGAAAATCATTATTCAAACTAAATGTGGGATTAGAGAAGGTTTTTATGACAGTTCTTGTGAACACATTCTTGCTTCAGTCAATGCTTCTCTAAAAAGATTACAGACATCTTATCTAGACGTTTTACTTATCCACCGTCCGGATGCTTTGACGGATTTTTCTGAGATAGCAAAAGCATTTAGAATACTGAGAGAAGAAAAGAAGGTTAATTACTATGGGGTTTCGAATATGAATTCTACCCAACTTAAGATCCTTCAAAGACATCTTCCGAATAAATTGATTTTTAATCAACTTCAATTCAGTATTGTTCATTCTTTAATAATAGATGAAATCTTAAATGTAAACATCAATAATGATAATGCAATTGAACGAACCGGAAGTGTGCTTGATTATATGCGCCTTAATGATATTACGATGCAGGCTTGGTCTCCCTTACATATCTCTTTAGAAGCCGGAACTTTTCTTGACCATCCGGATTATTTGAAACTGAATCAAAAATTAAAGGAAATAGGAGAAATTTATCAACTAACTCCGGCAGGGGTTGCTGTTGCTTGGATTCTTCGTCATCCGGCTTTGATTCAAGTTGCGATCGGAACCACTAATATTACTCATCTTCGGCAGATTGTGAAGGCAGCGGATGTTGAAATTACCAGAAAAGAATGGTATGAACTTTACCTGAATAATAAAACATTACCCTAAAATTTAAAAATGTTTTTTGTTATTTACTAAAATATGGTATAATTTATTGGGAGGTTAAGTATGAAAAAGTTCTACATTAACGAAAAAATCTTTTCAATCGGCGACCGTTTTAAAGTTTTTAATGAAAACGGAAGTATTGTTTATGAAGTAAAAGAACGATTGTTTACCTTTGGAAAACAATATTCTTTATACGACGCAACCGGGAAAAATATTGGTAAAATCAAACAGAAAATGTTTCGGCTACTTCCCAGATATAATATTTATATCGATGATAAGCTTGCTGTAACTGTCAAGAAACGTTTTACTTTTTTTGTGAAGAAATACGATATTATTTCTCCCTACGCTAATTATCAAATAAGTGGTGATATCTTTGCTTGGAATTTTAATATTTCAAAAGACGGCAATGTTTTCTGTTCTGTTTCAAAAAACTTCAATATTTTTAGAGATAAATACGAAGTTTTGGTAGGTGATGGATTTAGTGAAGTATTAAGTTTATGTTTGGTAATTATTCTTGATGCGGTTCATCATGACAACAGGAGAAGACACCATTAGTATTTCTGGGCATTTTTATTAGGAAATAATTAATAAGCTAAAACGGCATGTTTTCGCCGTTTTTCTTATTTATTCTTTAATATAAAGTTTTAAATTGAAAATCAAGGAATTTTGTGTTAAAATATTTAAAGAGGATTTTCATGAGTATCTTAGAAATTAATAATCTGAAATTTAGCTATGGTGATAAGAACTTATTTAATAGTCTCGATATGAGACTTTTTCATAATACTCATCTGGGATTGATCGGTCCGAACGGATCCGGGAAGTCGACATTATTGAAACTTATCGCCCGAAGGATTGATCCGGATGAAGGTCAAATTGATTGGCAAAAGGGAGTGAGCTTTAGCTATCTGGATCAGCATCTTGAAATAGAGGGTAGCTTAACGGTCAGAGAATATCTTTATCAGGTTTTCGAAAATCTTTTTGAAAGAGAAGCGGAAATGAATCGACTCTATCAAAGCCTAGAAACCGCTCCTGTTGAAAAGT
The DNA here is from genome assembly GCA_937877075.1 of uncultured Acholeplasmatales bacterium. Taxonomy (GTDB): domain Bacteria; phylum Bacillota_I; class Bacilli_A; order ML615J-28; family CAG-698; genus DTU067. The sequence goes on along the minus strand of CALEGD010000057.1, from coordinate 5,461 downwards.
ATGATAAAATCCTCAATAGTGCATACTACATACAAACTGAACTAGAAGAAAAAGGTTTTTATTTAATAAAATCAAGGATTGCAAATGTGACCGGTGGCCTTGGTATTTCTGAAAATGAAGAAAGATGTTTGAACGAACTCAGCAGCGGTCAAAAGATTAAAGCATTCCTTGCAAAAATGCTCTTAGAGGAAAAGGATGTGCTTTTGCTTGATGAGCCGACCAATTTTCTTGATGCATCACATATTGAATGGTTATCCAGTTATCTTTCGGATTATAAAAAAGCCTTTATCGTTGTTTCTCACGATCCTCATTTTTTAAGTATCTGCAATTATATTTGTGAGTTGGATAATAAGAATCTTAATGTCTATAAGGGAAATTACGAGGCTTATCTTTCTTTAAAACAGATACGAGAAGATGAATATCGTAAGAAATATGAATCGCAACAAAAGTTTATTAAAAAAAATGAAGACTTTATTGCCAAGAATTTAGTTCGCGCTTCTACAACAAAACGTGCTCAAAGTCGTAGAAAAGTTTTGGAGAAACTTGATGTTCTTGAAAAACCGAAAAGTGTAAAATCGGTTAAATTTAGTTTTCCTTTTATCGGTCGTTTTAATTCCGATGTTCTCAACGTAAAAAAACTTTTAATCGGTTATTCAAAACCTTTGCTTCCGGAATTGTCTTTAAGAATTGCTTTTGGTGAAAAGATTGTTATTCACGGAAAGAACGGTGTCGGAAAAACCACCTTCTTAAAAACTGCGCTCGGACTTATTCCCGAACTTGACGGTGAGGTGAGGGTGAATCCTCTTAATAAAATCGTTTATTTTTCCCAAGAATATCCGGGGAATAAGGGCATAACACCGATTCAATTCATCCAGGAACATTATCCGCTGATGGAAATTGAAAAGATCCGTAATTTACTCGGAAAATATGGTATAACCGGTGAACTTGCCTTAAAAACCCTCGATAAACTTTCTGGGGGTGAACTTACCAAGGTAAGGTTTGCGAAGTTGAGTCTTGAGTCCTCAAACTTACTGATATTGGATGAGCCGACCAACCATCTTGATCATCAAGCTAAAGAAGCACTTTTTAAAGCATTAAAAAACTATCAGGGAACCTTAATTTTGGTGTCCCATGAAAAGTCCTTTTATAAAAAACTAAATTTAAGAGAAATCCATTTTGAATAGAAAGAAGAAATCATGAAAATTAGGAATATCGCCATTATAGCCCATGTTGACCACGGAAAAACCACCCTGGTCGATCAATTATTAAAAAAATCCGATACCTTAGGTAAAAGAACTCAAATAGAAGAACGTGTGATGGACAGTAATGCCTTAGAGAGAGAAAGGGGAATTACCATTCTTTCCAAAAATACCGCCATCCGTTATAAGAATTATAAGATTAATATTCTGGATACACCCGGACATGCTGATTTTTCCGGTGAGGTAGAAAGAATTATGAGAATGGTCGATGGGGTGTTATTGGTTGTTGATGCCTTTGAAGGCACGATGCCTCAAACTCGCTTTGTCCTAAGAAAAGCTCTGGAAGCGAATCTGAAACCGATTGTTGTAATAAATAAAATAGACAGAGAATTTGCCCGTCCCGATGTAGTTGTCGATCAAGTTTTAGATCTCTTTATCGAACTTGGAAGTACTGATGAACAAGCTGATTTTAAAGTGGCTTATGTTAGTGCTTTACGCGGCACTTGCAGTTTAGAAAGTGATGTAAAAACTCAAAAGGATTCGATGGATCCTTTACTTCACTTGATTATTTCCGAAATTCCCGAACCTAAGGTTGATAAATCCGGGGCTCTGCAATTGCAAGCAACGCTACTTGATTATAACGAATATGTTGGAAGAATGGCAATCGGCAGGATTGCTCGCGGATCAATTAAAACAAATACCATGGTATCTTGTTATCGTTTGGACGGAAGCATTACGCATTTTCGAATTCAAAAGCTTTATGGTTTTTTAGGTTTAGAGAAACTGGAAATTGAAAGCGCCGAAGCCGGTGATATTGTAGCGGTAGCAGGGATGCCGGATATTAATGTCGGAGAAACTATCTGCACAATCGACGAAGAAGAAGCTCTACCTCCGATCCAAATCAGTGAACCAACTGTAGAAATGTATTTTAGCACCAATAATTCACCTTTTTCCGGTAAAGAAGGAAAATTCGTGACCTCTACAAAACTAGATGAAAGACTTTATCGGGAAACTCAGAAAGATGTAAGCTTAAGGGTTAGTCGGGTCGGAGCCGGTGAGGAATGGATTGTTTCTGGTCGCGGTGAACTCCATTTAGGAATATTGATTGAAAATATGCGACGTGAAGGTTATGAATTCCAGGTTGCGAAACCGCGTCCGATTATAAAAGAAGTTGACGGTATTGAGATGGAGCCTTTTGAATATGCTGTTATCGATGTCCCGAATGATTCTGTTGGTTCTGTTATTGAACTCTTCGGGAATCGGGGCGGGATCCTCATTACAATTGAAAACAGTCCGACGCAAGCCCGTGTAATTTACCATATTCCTTCTCGCGGACTAATCGGGCTTTCGACCGACTTTATGACCGCAACTAAGGGTTATGGAACCCTATCACATATCTTTCTCGAATATCGAAAACTAGAAAGTTTTACCTCCGGACAAAGAAAACTCGGAGTTTTGGTTGCGGTTGAAGAAGGGAAGGCGACAGCCTATGGAATCGGTCAGATTGAAGACCGGGGAATATTATTTATTGAACCGAACGAACTTGTTTATGAAGGACAAATTGTCGGCGAGTGTAATAAAGAAGAAGACTTGGCGGTAAATGTTGTAAAGGCGAAGCAACAGACAAATATGCGTTCATCAAATAAAGATATGACAGTTGTTCTTAAAAGGCCTAGAAAAATGAGTTTAGAGGCTTGTCTTGAATATATTAATGATGACGAATTAATTGAAATTACGCCGAGAAATATCAGACTTAGAAAGAAGATTCTCAATACTAACGAAAGAAAGAAGTTTGACAGTCGTAAGAAAAAATAAAAAGGGAGGGAATTTATGAAGGAGATAATTATTTATAGTTTAAATGATTTTCATGGAGCGTTACTTCCTCATAATACCCCCGGCATTTCAAAAATTGGTGCTTTTTTACTTTCTGAGAAAAAGCAAAATCCTGAAATTTTGATAATTTCTTCCGGAGATATGTTTCAAGGCACTCTTCTATCTTCCCTTACTCGTGGGCGTGCGGTTGTAGAAGCGATGAACCTTATCGGTTTTGATGCAATGACGGTTGGAAATCATGAGTTTGATTGGGGAACAGAAATTTTGACGTGTTTTCAAAACGGAATTGAGTCAGACGGAGAAGCAAATTTTCCTTTCCTTGGAGCCAATATTGTTTTAAAAGAGAGTTTAAAAACTCCCGAATGGCTTACTCCTTATACAATATTTAAAAGAGAAAACCTCAAGATCGGAGTCATCGGAGTCATCGGTCAGAATTTTAGAGAAAGCATTCTGGCTTCAAAAGTCAAAGACGTTCTATTCACTGATGAAATGGAGGCTATTAAGAAATATTCTCGCCTGCTTAGAAGTGAGCACGGTTGTCAGATTATTATCGTCTTGGCCCATACGGATAGCTTTTTATTCAATCAAAAGATTACAGAACTAGATGAAGACAGTCGTGTAGACGCTCTGATTAATGGTCATACTCATCGATATTATGCTGCCGAGATTCGAAGCGGAAAAGTCCCGCTTCCGATTATTCAATCAGGAAATTGCGGTCGTTATATCGGCAAGATTTCCTTTAAAATTGATCAAAACATAATTATTGATGCCGAGGCCGAAAACATCGATATGATTAAATGCGGTCGGGAAAGTCCGGAAATAAACCAACTTTTGAGAACTTATCAAGAGGAGTTTCGAAATTTGGACGAGATAATTGGTTTTGTTGGTGAGGCTATTACCAAAGAACAAGCAATAACTTGGGCCGTTGATGCCCTAAGAGCTGCTACAGGCGCCAAACTCGCCCTGATCAATTTTGGAGCGATTCGTTCAGAAGCATTCCCTATGTCTTCGGAATCTCTGATCACTTATGATTCTTTATTTCGAATGATGCCCTTTGAAGACCGTATTGTTTTAATAACTCTTAGAGGAAAGGATTTACTTCCTTTAATCGATGCTCCCGATATTAAGTTTAGTTCAAATTTTAATCCGTCAGAATCTATATTTAAAGAAGAAGATTACCGGATTGCGACGCTTGATTATTTATATGAAAAAGAAAATTATCCCTTTCTTGCAGGAAGGGACCTAGAAAGAACTGACCTATTCCGCGACTTTTTGTATCAGGAAGTTCTTCGCTCGGTCGCAGAGAAAGGCAATTGGAAATTATAAAAGAAAAAGGTAGGTAAAAAAATGGGCGATCTAGTATTGGAATTTATGCTGATATTTTTCTCCCGGATTGTGGAAGTCTCAATCGGAACTGTGAGAAACATTCTTGTCAACAAGGGATATGGTAAACAAGGGGCAATTTTAGCTTTTTTTGAAGCTTTAATTTGGGTATTTGTTGCTTCCAGAGTTATCTCTGCACTTTCTGAAGAACCATTAAAAGCAATTATTTATTCTTTAGGTTTCGCAAGCGGGGTTTTTGTCGGCTCTCTACTTGAAAATAAAATTGCCATGGGAAAGGTATTAATTCAGATAATTTCTTCTCATGAAAACGGAATTTTAATTTCAAAAACTCTACGTGATTCTGGTTATGGAATTACATCTATCGATGCGGAAGGTAAGGATGCGAAAAAGTCCGTCCTAATTGTTTATACAAATAGGAAGGGTAAGGAAATAGTAACGAATAAAATTTATCAGATAGATCCGCAAGCGTTAATTGTCATTCAAGATATCAATAGTATCCGTGGTGGCTATATAAAATCTTTCAGAAATTTAATAAAATAAACGAAATTAACAAAACAAAACTAAATAGATAATTTCTTTTGTTTTGTCATCCCTCTTTAGAAACATCTGTTTTTTCTTGAGAAAACGGGAAATTTATTGTATAATATATATAATATCTTAAAAATTGGAGAGGAAATTATGAATAAGATTAAAATAATAACAGATTGTACAAGCGATCTGACACCGGAACTTTATCGGAAGCATGATATTGAAGTACTCCCTTTATATGTAACCATCGGCGGAAAGACTTATGCGGATGTTGTGGAAATTAATGCTGAACAGCTTTACCAAAAAGTAAAGGAATTTAACGAACTTCCAAAAACCTCTACAATTACTCCGGACGCTCTAATTAAGTCTTTCAAGCAGAATCTTGATGCTGGTTTCGATATCCTTTTTATGGGGATCGGTTCTGGTTTCTCTGCGGTCTATCAAAATGCGATGCTTGTTTCCGCTGAATTTCCGAAAGGAAGAATCAGAGTCGTTGATTCCGGCAACCTTTCAAGCGGGATAGGTCTTTTGTTATTAAAAGCCGCAAAATATCGTGA
>CALEGD010000056.1 GCA_937877075.1 uncultured Acholeplasmatales bacterium | reverse complement strand
TGTTGCAGTCGGTTCCGGCAGTGTCGGTGGCGGCAATGATGAAGCGCTTTGGACTTATAGCGACGGGACAGCAACCGCGAGCAAAGTAGCCCAAGTCTACTTTAGCGGTCAAACCGGAACCAGATATCTGGTAGAAACTAAAATCAGTAATCTATTACCTTCTAATGTTTCTACTGATCGCGACAAAAAAGCCAGCATTATTATTGCTGGATATGATAATGGTTCCCTGCAAAGACAAGCCATCTTCCTTGACCAAGACAATAATTTGGTGAGATTATGGAAGAGCGGTACCTGGGATCAGACCAACCAAATCACCAATAACACTCTGGATCTTAAGATGGAAGGTCATACTTTGACCGTAGTTCGGGACGGAGTTGATGCCTATGTCTTCCTAGATGGTGCCTTTATTATGAAAATGGAAATTCCTTATGAAGGTGAAGCAGCCTTTGGTTTCCAAACTTTAGGTTGCGGGGCTACGTATTCTGAATACAAATACAGTTTTAATAATGATTTGATTGACGCGCTGATAGCCTCAACCAATCAGTTATAGGATAATTATGAAGCAAATATTACCTGCATACCCTCTATTTATCTTTGATCCTTATTTTTCAATTTGGGCAAAAGAAGAGGAACTGAATAATGATGACACTATTTTTTGGACAGGACAAAAAAGTCCTGTCCATGGTGTTGTTTTTGTTGATGGCGAAGCTTATTCATTTTTGGGGAAGACTGATGGTATCAAGAAACTAAATCAAAAGACTGTCATAGTTCGCGCTTTTTCAACTGACTACACTTTTGAGAATGATTTATTTTCTCTATCTATCAGTTTTATTTCTCCCTTATTACCGGATGATTTGGAGGTGCTTTCCTGTCCGGTCTGTTATTTCAGTTATGAAATAACCCCGAAAGTAAACCTCAAGGAAGTAACAGTCAGTTTAATTGTAAATGAAAAGGTTCTTTATGATGAAAAAACTGACGTTCGCGGTGGAGTCTTTAAATTATCCGATTACGAAGCTTCCTGGTTTGGATTAAGAAAGCAACAACCATTGGCTCATGTCGGTGATCCTGTTAATGCTGATTGGGGTTATTATTATCTGACTGGAGATGAAGCCTATTATCTTTCAGAATCTGAAGTTTTCAGTTTTTATAATACTGGAATAATTGAACCTAATATAAAGCCAGAAGAAGAACGCTATCTTTTGAGTTGCAATCGTCATCAAGGTGAAACAAAAATTAAAGGGAAAATATTACTTGCTTTTGATGATTGCATAGCAATTAATTATTTTGGATTTTGGTTAAAAGGTTTTTTCTTTAAAAACGGAAGAAGTATTATTGATGCAATTGAGTTTTCATTTAATAATTATGAAGCGATAATGAACAAACTAGAAATTTTTGACCGGAACTTAAAAACTGATATAGCCCGCTATGGCGAAGACTATTATCTGATTCTTTGCGCCGCCTTGAGACAAAGTATCGGAGCTCACAAACTAGTTGCTGATTATGAAGGAAATATCCTTTTTCTTTCTAAGGAATGTCTTTCTAACGGCTGCATCGCTACTGTAGATGTCAGTTATCCTTCGCTACCACTTTTCCTATTATATAACCCGGAACTTGTAGAAGGAATGCTCAGACCGGTATTTCGGTTCTCAAGAATGCCGGTTTGGCCTTATGACTTTGCTCCCCATGATTGTGGAACTTATCCTTATTGTTGCGGTCAAACATATGGGCTCACAAGCGCTAAAAATAAATACCTTAATGATACTTTCAGTATTGATTGGAAAAAGAAAGAAACTTTTCCTTTAATTTATCAATTTCCAAAGGGCATGCAAATTTATGATTTAGATCGTCAGATGCCGGTTGAAGAATCTAGTAATATGTTAATAATGTCATTAGCATTATTAACTACAGGGAAGAATTCTGATTTTATTAAAGATAACCTAGATTTATTAAAAAAATGGGCAGAATATCTCGTTAAAGAAGGTATTAAACCAAAGAAGCAATTATGTACGGATGATTTCGCCGGACATCTTGAAGGCAATGTCAATCTGTCGATTAAATCTATTTTAGGAATTCAGGCCTTTGGTGTACTTTTGGATAAGCTTGGAAATAAAGAAGAAGCTGTTTATTATCTTAATATTTCCAAAGATTATTCCCGGTTATGGGAAGAAGAATTCAAAGATCTGGAATCTATTCCGCTTTCTTTTTCTGGAGAAAAAGGAAGTTTCAGTTTAAAATATAATCTTGTGATTGACAAACTTTTTAATTTCAAACTTTTCAATCCTAGAGTGATTAATAATGAAATAGAAAATTATTTATTAAGAATGAACAAATATGGCGTTCCTTTAGACAACCGAGCTACTTATACAAAATCTGATTGGATGGTATGGGTTGCAGCTTTGAGTGATAATTTAGATGTGAGGAAGAAATTTCTTGGAAGAATAGTAAAATATCTAAATAATACTCCTAATCGTGTTCCTTTCAGTGATTGGTATGATACCATTACCGGAGAGAAGGTAGGATTTCAAAACCGAAGCGTTCAAGGCGGATTATTTATTTTGATGCTGATAGATAAACAAATACTAAAGATTAATTAAGTCTTATCAACGAATCGGCTATTCCTGAATAACTTTGATAAAAACAGTAATTTATAGATATGGTAATCATATTTAATATCTAAAGATCATGCAATTAGAATTGTTGAGAATATTCTAGCGCCACTAAGATTACCTGGAATAGTGATTTCTGTAGGTTCCGTGGTTCATGATTGTTGTAAGGCAATTTAATTAATAAGTATTATGCTTTTGAATATATAGAAATTCATGCCATGAATCTATTCGGATTCATGGCATTCTTTCATGTAGCCATTCGCCCTAACATCTTCGGCTATAGGCGGTTTATCTTATTTGTATTAACCAATAAGGGCTTTTTTGATTATTACTTTCTTTTTATGTTATGTAAACCTTTTTATCTTTTTTATGAAACTTGTTGACATAGTTTGTAATTGGTGTTAATATATTGGTAAAACGTTTTATCATTTTTAAAAAGGAGATGTTATGGATAAAAAAATAAAACTTTGGAGATTATTTGCAATCTTTACGATGGTTCTATTATTGATTGAATCAACTTTATTAATAGTTGTTTTTAAAAATAACAATGATGAAACTAAGTCTGATGTTCAACTGACTCCAGCAACAATTCGCGGAAAGGTTTTGACTGATCTAGGCGATATGTTAATGGCAAATATTATCGTAGAAGAAAGCGATGGCAAGACGATGTTATATACAACTAATGTCTTGTCCGGATATGAAATCGAATTGCCGGAAGGTGAATATAAACTTCATTATACAAGGGGTATGCAATACTCTACTGTTACAAAAACAATCAAGGTTGAGAATTTTAAAAATTATTATTTAGAAGATATACGTTTGGTTGAATTATATAATTCTGAAAAAAAATATTTTTATCCCGGTGACCTCCATCAACATACTGTCTTTTCCGACGGAACTGATAGTGTAGAAGCACTGGCTAGGGCCTCTATTGCTGCCGGCTTATCCTGGTCGCTCTTATCTGATCATAATGATAACACCGGCATCTCAGAATGGATGCAAACCGATCGTTTGCCTTATGCGATGGTTAACGGACAATATAAATTTTTCACCCCAATTCCGGGAGTGGAAATTACTACAGCTTACGGCCATTTCCAATCAATCGGAAACAGTGCCGTGGTAGAGCAATGGGATATTGATTTGGATCAAAATGAAAATCCCTATGAAGAAGTTGAAAAAGTTATTAAAGAGATTAAAAGAAATGGTGGGATAGCTCAATTAAATCATCCGTATTCAACCGGAGGTATGGGATTTAATAATTATAATGGTCTCTGGGATTTGGTTGGCAATTTCTCAACTATTGAGATCTGGAATGGTTATTTTGAACCTTGTGGCTATATTCCGCCTGAAAACGTTTTGAATCAAAATCGTCGCTCGATGTCGAAATGGTTTGAATTACTAAATGAGGGACTGCGTTTATTCGCAACCGGAGGAACCGATATTCATAGTATCAGAGGTTCATATAATCCGGCTTTGTATAAAGGCGAATCTAAAGCTTATCAAAATCTTTTGAAAAAAACAGGACAATATGCCGGTATGCCGACTACTTTCGCTTATATGTTAGATGAAGTCAATGCTGAATCTATCTTGAATGCCGTTGAGAACGGTAAGACCTTTATTTCAAACGGTCCTTTAATTTTCGGAAGTATTGCCGGAAAAACTTATGGTGATACTGTCACAACAAGCGATCCGGTATTAAATCTTGAGCTCTTTTGTCGCGATGGTTTAGATACCATTAATATTATCAAAAATGGAAATTATTATTATTCATTAGATATAACCGGAACAGATTATCAAAGTGAAATTAATCTTGAAGAAATAAATAGTGGTGATTGGATTGTAATTGAAGTATATGGAACAGGTGTTTATTATGGAATTACGAATCCAATATTCTTTGAATAAGTAAACTTCGCGTATTTCGAAAATAAATATTAGAAAGGAGAAATCTATGAAAAACGCACTATTAAAGTTAGGCTCCATAGCCTTGATGCTTGTATTAGCATTAACCTTACTCGTCGGTTGCGATGACGTGAAGGTCGGAAATGACACTGCTGAGGCAGTTGATGAGTATTTTAGCGAGGATTATGGAAATTATGAGATTACTGTAAAATTAGTCATCGGAAATCCTGATCCTACTAAAGATCCGCTTTTCAGCGGTACAGTAACCATGAAAACGATTAAGCATATGGCTTATGAAGCAGTAGAAGCGGCTTGCGCCTCAAAAGGGATCGAGATTGTCGGTTTAAATGGTTATTCTAGTTTCATTACAACTCTCGCCGGTGTCGGTTATGTTGATAATGGTGATGGCACTTATTCATCTTGGAGCACAAACATTAATGGTAAATTTTCACCAGGTCTTGGTGCTCAACAATTAAGAGATGGCGATTTATTTGAAATCTCTTATGTTACAGCAGAGAAAACTTGGTAGAAACATTTACAACTCAATTTCTAGCGGAAGGCAAAACGCCTTTCGCTGGGAATGAGAAAAACTAAAGAGGTAATGATATGAAAATAAAATATATAATTTTAATGCTTTTGATATTTATCCTGGTTGGCTGTGGCGGAACCACAGACAACGACAATGACGGTAGTAATGACGGTATTACCAAGATTTGTTTAATTATCAATGGAAACTTGGGCGATAAATCTTTTTTTGATTCAGCTCATGAAGGCTTAATGATGCTTAATGAAACTAATCCCGAGATTGTGACTACCATTAAAGAAATTGGTCAAAACTCAAGTAACTGGGAATCAGCCTTAAGAGAAGTTTGTGAGTCTAGTGAAAAATATGATCTTATTATTGTCGGAACCGATCAAATGCGAGAAAGACTCCAAAGAACAGCTCCGCAATTTCCAAATAAAAGATTTATCATTTTTGACTCTGATATTAATAAAGAAGCACAAAGCAGGACCTTTCCAAATGTTTATTCAATAAAGTATAAACAAAACGAAGGATCATTTCTTGCTGGGGTTTTGGCTGCCACTTGGCTAGAAGATTTACAATCAACTGAAAGTTCT
>CALEGD010000055.1 GCA_937877075.1 uncultured Acholeplasmatales bacterium | reverse complement strand
TATGAACATTTACTATTACCAGAACGAACTCCTTTTGATGACCCAGTGTGTTCTAGTGGTTCCGGCAAGTGTAAAAAAGCTTTTTTAATAATTGGAGTTAATTCTTTTTGGATAATTACAGAAGCCCTCTTCTTAAAATTATTTGGATAATCCAAATCATAAACATCACATATTGCTTTTTCCGCAGTAATCCCGACAGTTTCAGTTGTATTATTAGTTTCTTCAATCATTTGAATAAAATTATTCATATAAAATCGAAATTTAAAAGTTCTTTTTGAATGTGTTTGAATTTCAGCTATTGATTTATTTTTATATTTTAAAGTATTACTTTCAACCCAATCGTCCAATGACCTAGTAAAAGTAAAATTCTTTCGTTCAAAACTAATGTTTACAAAAACATCTCCTTTCAAAACAATGTACTTTAAATTATTTTTATCATTAAAAATCCATATAGTATAATCAGCATTTAATAAATAATCTATAAATGTTGGAAGTAGTTCATCAATATTATCATAAAAACACCTTTTAATATCGTCTTGGCTTTTTATCTCTTTACCATAAATTATTGAAAAATGAGAATTCAAAGTATCATAACCACCTTGCCCAACTATACGTGGAGCTACCCTATCGTTTGTTTTTGAAGTTCTTATAGATAAGGTTTGTCCATTGCTTAAAATAAAGTTATATGGAATAAATTTTTCTTTTGGCTTATTAGATAATTCAAAAGTTGTACACTGTGTTGGGTTTAATTCTAAATTTTTAAAAACATCTTCAATTACTAGCAATAAATTGTCTTCATAATCACTATTGTAATTAGACTTAAATTGTTCCTTAGCATAATCATTTGGAGTAATGTTAAATTTATCACAAATTAATGATTGGATTGTCATCCCCAAATCTGCATTGTTTTTCATACTCTTACCTCCCTAGTTGTTAAAAAATACATTTTTGATAAAAATATTTAATATTTGTATTTTATTATATCATATTGATGCATTATTTACCATTATCTAGAAAAATTGGATGTTTTATTAAAAAAGTACTAGTTTTTAATCACTTAGAGAAAACTAGTACTTTACTTTTTTTATTAATGAATGATTTTAAATATATTTTGATTTTTATTTCAATGCTAAACAGGCAGGACATAACTACATCATATTGCTATTAATCTAATAGATGTGGGTACATCTATGAATTACAACACTTCAGGCTCAATGGTGTTCTTCTCGACCTTACAAAGATAACTTATCGAACAAATCCCCTTTGCCATTTCTTCCAAGGTCATATGCCTTTTTAATCTTTCATTTTTGATAATCTGGCTATACAGATAGTTTTTGTTGCTCGCAGTTTTCCTTTTTAATAATGATGCGAGTTTTTCAGCTTTTGTTATCATTTTTACCCCTCCCTTTATTGTATCATTCGCGATTTAAAGAAATAATTTGTGCTAAACTTTTTCTTGAATTTCTTAATATCGGTATTAGGGTTGAAAAAAAGCAGACAGTTAAACTAAATACTATAAATAAAAGAAATTGTCTTAATCTGATCATAAAAAAGTTTACCAGATATAGATGTGCATCTTTTAAATACCAATTTATTAATAAAACTAAAATGATAAAACTAATATAGCCAATAATACTAATCAAAACTGAAACCATTGCTCCTTCTATATAAAAGATCTTAAAGACATCTCTTTTTCGAGCACCCATTGAACGTAAGATTGCCATTTCTCTAATATTTAAAGAAATGCTTTCATTAATTAATAGATAGACCAAGATTAAGCAAAAACCTGCAATTATAATAATACAATAACTAAAATATTTATTTATTGTATTACCTACCTTATCAAGTTTATCAAGATAACTGCTCATTTCATTGAAAATATTATATTCATATCTATCATCAATTCTTTTATGTAAAAAAGTAATAAAATTGTCATCAAATCCATTTTCGGAAACCACAATAACACTTTCAATATGAATTGAATCATTTATGATTCTTTTTAAAACCTCAGGATGCATTATCATTAAGTTGGTAAAATCATTTAAATGAATGTCGCGTATTTCACCTCTTAAGACATCAAAGCGTTCATCTTCAAGAATTTTATAACGGTCAAAGTTAAAGTTTGTATCTATAATACCGGTAATTTTATAGTTTTTAGATCCGACCTCAATTGTTTTCCCTAAGATATCGCCATAATCTTCTACGGGATGGAGGTTTCCATTCAAATCTATATATCCGAATTCACAATACATTTTAAATAAAAACTCAGTTATTGCTATTGCATATCCTTCTTCTGCTTTCGGTAAATCTCCGCTTAATATCTTAAAACCTAAGGTTTCAAGATTCCTCTCATTTAAGGAAACGGCACCAGAAAAAGATTCTTTATAATAAAAACTGAAATACGGGATATGAATACTTTTATTGTCTCCCCCTAATCCAGAGTATACAGGATGATAAGTATTACTGGGGAATTTTTCTTTCAGTAAACTAAGATCATCTTCATCGAAATTAATATAGTTCCACTTTTCATCAACATATTCAGTTTTTAGAATAGGTAAATAATTTCTATTCAACTGACTTAGGTAATTTTTAGTATAGATAATACGATTGAAACTTAAAAAGGAATCCAAAAAACCAAGTATTAACAAAGAAAAAGTAGCAAGAAAAATGGTTAAAACAAATCTTTTTTTCCTTTTGCGGAGAGTTAATAAAGCAAGCTTTGTAGAAGTGGAAAAAGATAGTTTTGTCTTTCTTGGAATAAATTCAGTTACATCAATTTCTTCCTGAAATTGATTTTCTTCAGAAACCACTTTTCCTTTTTCAAGTTGGATAACCCTATCACCATATTTTTCAGCCAAACTTAAATCATGAGTAACCACAATGACCAGTTTCTCAGAGGAAATATTTTTTAAAATTTTAATAATTTCCAGGCCGATTTCTTTGTTTAAACTTCCTGTAGGTTCATCTGCAATAATAATATTTGGGTCTTTTATTAAAGCTCTAGCTATAGCAACTCTTTGACGTTGCCCTCCCGATAATTCATAAACCATTCGCTTGCCAAGGTCATTAAGACCAAGATTCTTTAATAAATCTTCTACCTTTTCGCGTTTAACCTTTTTCCCTTGTATTTCCATTCCTAAACTAATGTTTTGATAAACATTATAATTTTCGATTAAATTATGTTCTTGAAAGATTAAACCGATGTTATTAGCTCGGTAGGAAGAAATTTCAAAATTGGAAAAATTATTAAGAGATTTATTATTAAAAGTAATTGTTCCTTTATCCGGTTTATCAATTCCACTAATCAAGTTCAACAAACTACTTTTTCCGGAACCACTTCTTCCGACAATAAAAATCAAGCCTTTTTTTGGAAATGATAGATTAATATCATGTAATGCCGTGATGGTATTTCTACGCCTGGTTTTATACTTTTTATAAACATTATCTAGTGTAATCATAGTTAATTACTCTTTCCTGTTTATTAATTCAATATTATTCTTACTTAACATCCTCAAAACAGGAAATACGATAGCTATTCCAATAGCCAGTATATTAAAGATTAACATTAAGATAATACTCTCAAATGAGATTCTAAAGATTGTATCCAATATGACATTATCTGCTAACTTATAATTATTGATTACATCATTAATCAAGCTCAATCCAAAAATACCAATTCCTAAAGTAACCAAAATAATAACTATTCCAATAAATAAATAAATTAAAATTAAATTAGTTTTACTAGCACCTAAGGATCTTAATATTCCAAAATATTTATGATTAAATGTTAAGGAATATCTAATATGATTAATTAATAAGACTATGGAAAAAATACTTAAAATTACAATAGATATAATAAATATGTTTTGCAATCTCAATAAATCAGCTGTTGTTAAGTCAATATCATGAATAAGATAATTACGGGCAATCAGAAAAGATTCGCTATAATGAAGATCTAATAGGGTTTTTAAATCACTTTTTGATAAATTATTAATCGGTGTATATAAGTATTTAATATTTAAATCAACAGGATAATCTTCCCTGGTATATAAAAATAAATCAGGGCTTGTAAGTAAAAAACTTTCAAATTCAGGGTTAGATTTAGAAACTGTTTTTAGAAATGTAAATTTATCGATATTTGAATTTGTTTCAATAATACCACTGATATAATATTTTTTATTGTCTACTTTTAATTTCCGACCGATTAAGTCTGAATATCCATTTATATCAACCGGTCCTTCAAGTGAGTATTTATCAAATCCCCAATACTGAAACAACTCAAACAGATACTCGGAAACAACTATTTCTTCTAAGTCATCGCTTCGCTTCTCGGGATAAGTTCCTGCTTTCAAAACAAAGTTCAGTTCTTCCGAAATCTCTCTATTTAAGCCCATGATACCGTTGAATCTATGATAATCATAAACATAATACTCATAATCACGGGATGGGTCACTATGTAAATTATCCCAGAAATAAGGATCTTCCATATCATAAATATAATACCACTTTTTACTAGTTAGATTTCCAATAATTTCCGCATCCTCTAATGTCAAGTTAATATAATCATCCCTAGATGAAGATTGTTTTGATATAGCAATATCTTTTATATCTTGATTATCAACAGCATTAAAGATTATTTTTTCTTTATCCAAAAATATCACAGACATAAAAAACCCAAATACACTCAATATAATTGAAAACAATAAGAAATTTAGAAACATTCTTATAGGTTTTCCAGAAAAAATCTTTCCAGCATTAAGTATAATATTTTTAAAGGAAAATTTAGGTTTTAAATAATCTATTATAATATTTTCAGAATTCTGATTTTGAGATATAATATCAACATCAATTATTTCACCTTGATGCAGCCTAATTATTTGATCTGCCATTTTCTTAGCATTATCAAGATCATGGGAAGCAATGATTACTAGCTTTTCTTTTGCTATTTTCCTAAATAGTGTGTAGATTTCCTTCCTAGTTACTTCATCAAGGGAAGCGGCAGGTTCATCAGCCAAAATAATGTTCGATTTTTTTGCAAGAGCACGGGCAATAGCAACCCTTTGTCTTTCCCCACCGCTTAATTCATCTGGAAATCTATGATAAAATCCTTCAAGATCAACCTGTTTTAATACATCATTAATTAAGTCTTGATCAAGTTTATCTTGGAGTTCCAAAGCAAGTCCAATATTTTTTCCAACAGTATAGTTTTCAAGCAAATTATAATCTTGATAAATAAAACTAATACAAGAATTATGATAAGCATCTTTTTTACTATCATTAAAATTATTCAGCTCTTCATCATTTACAATAATACTTCCGGAAAAATCACAATCTAATCCGCCGATAAGATTTAATAAGGTTGATTTCCCGCTACCTGATTCTCCTACAATAAATATTAGTCCTTTATTCGGAAAAACATATGAAAAATCAACTAAGGCATTTACATTTTCAGTCTTTTCCGAATGATAAGTTTTTTTTACACTAAATAATTTTAATAAATTCATTTTGTAAATTTTAAACTCACTTTCATATTTTTATTACACCAAGTATCAGACCACCAGCCATGTGCCCCATATCTAATACAAAAACCGTTATTATCCTTATTTGGACCCAATAATTCATCAAGTGAAATAGTCCAATTACATGTTTTAGGTGTGTAATCTTCTACAGTACGACTGCCACCAAGATCAAAACCAGTAGACACAATAAAAGCATCATCACCTCTTACATCTTCATTTAAATAAATCATAATGCTTTGATATCCGTCAGCTTCTTCCTTCATATCAAACACTAATTTGATATTAACTTTTTTATAACCCAAATTTTTTAAAATTTGAAATTGTGGAAACTTATCTATTACATTATCACAATGTTGATTAAATCTTCCAGAATCAGTTATCTTTTTTTCTCCTGGACGTTCAAATATATTGGTATATTCTAGTGTGTCCTTGCTTTTAAATGAATAATCAAAAGCATATAAATCATTGTATAAATCAAATGCAGATTCTAATCTGGACGATAATAAATTATATTCTGAAGGAAGAATCTTCCAAATTTCATACAATCCATAATCATTAATCCACACTGCTTCATAATTATTTTCAGAAACTGAATTTTTCCAATCATCATAATCATTACAAAAGTTTTCATAATTGTGAAAGGAAGGTGTATATGAACCACCATAAGTACTAGTACGGTAATCTTCAGAAATCGATTTTGTGTTATAGTTAAGTTTTTCACTTAATGTTAAACTTGTTTCTCCATTACCACTTATTACGCTACCATAGTTTAGGCAAATATCTTGTTCTAATTTTAATCTTAAGGAATTATCAATAACATGATAGTCTGTATATATTGAATATGTTGATTCGATCTTTGACCCATAATATATATCGTGAAGAACATGAGTTCCGTACAATTCAAAAAAATCAAAATAATCCTGGTTTCCAATCGTTCCAACTTGTATTTTATATTGTAATCTACTTATTTCCCGCTTAAAATTATCATCAAAATGTGAACTATAGGTTTCAATATCAACCATAAAACTAGGTAACCAATAACGTTTTCGAAGTTCTATATGTGAATAATAATGATGGAAGGTTGATAGATAACTTTCACTTGTTTTATCTAAGCTTAATTCAAAAGCGTTCCTTACGGTTCCAGAAAAATCTCCATATTTACCGTTTAATCCTAGCTCATGAGAAAGTTTCATTTTAACCTCATCCCTAACACCATTAAGTGAAGTTGATGATGCACTTATTACTTTTGAATAGCTTATAGTATCAATTCCATAGTTAATACTAGCAAGCCAGTCTTCATTATAAATTGGTCTGCCGTATAGCATTTCCACCTTATTGAAAAAGGGTGATCTTACAAGATTATATGAATACCCTAGTTCACCCCTTTCTTGACCCGGGTATGTGTTTGCAGAAACTTTTAGTTGTAAAAAATAGCAACCCAGGCAAAACATTACAGTCAATAAAAATAACTTTTTAAATGATTTCATTTTTTCTCCTCCTTTAAATATGTTTTATTAAAAATCTTTCTGTAATAATTATAACAAAAAAAGAAGGAAAATTAATTTTAGAAAGGAATAAATACCAATTTATTATAATAAACAAATGCAAAAATGCAATAATTTTATATAAACATGTCGAAATAATAGATATTGTGGCAAATTTTAGCAAATAAAGATGGTAGTATTAAATAAATAAAATTAATATGGAAGTTATCAAAAAATAATTCATTTCAATTAACTTTAGATACGAAATTAAGTCGTTTTTATAATTAAGTTAAAGTTATTCCAAATAAATACATTTTATTTTATACCATGATTATACTCTGAATCATTCATTATTTCAAATTTAAATGACCGAAACCTAATAATTTCAAATTAAAAAAGCCAAGATCAAAAATCTTAGCTTAATAAATCATATTTGTAAGAGGAAGGCATATTTTTTTAATTCTTTTTCTGATTCACGGTAATCTGTAAGGCATTCTTTCAGAAACTTTCGAAATTGTAGACTATGATTGGGATATAGTAGATGCGCAAATTCATGAATCATCACATAATGGAGGAGTTTTTGAGGCACATGGATTAAAGCTCGATTGATAGTGATTCTTCCGGTTTTGAAATTGCAACTACCCCAACGGCTTTTCATCTTCCGGATTATTAAAAATGGTTTCTGAGTAATATGACGATTAAAACCTTGAAGAACCAAGGAAAATTCATTTTCAATATCCGAGTAATAATCTTTTCTCAGTTTTTCAAGAGCATCTTTTGGTTGATCACGGTAGAAAATAATATTTTCTTTTATTTGGTAGACTTCATCTAAATTAGGATTTTTTTCTAAAAGATAGGGCTTCCCGCGAAGATAAGTCATTTGATAATTCAAACAAGCTGAAATTCCCATTTCTTGATCGTTTTCTTCCTGTGCACGAATTGCTTTTTCCAGCCAAGGCCGATTCTTTTCTAGATATTGAAGGGCAACTTGATCAGAACATGAATTTGGACAAGAGATACAAACACCTCTAATTCTACTTAACTTGATGATAATCCTTTTAATCTTTTTTTTAGTGATTACAACCGGATAATCCTTATTTTTAATTCTTAATGTGTAGCTTTTTTTCATAATTTCCATTATAACATATTTAAGTTGTTTTGACTTGTTGATAACGATAATTATTTATTATTTTTTTTAAAACTAAATTGGTTTTATTAATTCCGAGATTGACATTATGATATAGCAAAAATGCAAGAATAATCCAAGCAGCTAAACCAAAACGATTTATAAAAACAAAAACAAAGAGTGTCCCTAACATCAAATAAGATGTCAAGGAGGCAAAACGAAATTCCTTAAAGGGAGAATTAAAAAAACTTAAAATAACCTGAAATATTTGAAAGCCATCTAATGGATGAATTGGTAATAAATTAAATATAATCAATAACAAATTATAGTTATATAAGAGTTTTTTTAAATAGATATTTGGTAAAAATCTTGAAAGAAATAGAATTAGAAAATTAATCAAGATACCGGCACTAAAAACCAATAATTGTTTGAAGCGGGATATGCGTCCCATTTCTAGTTTTAATATTCCTCCAAGAATAGTAAAGGTACAGTGAGTTATCTTTATTCCAAATGCTCTTGCCATAAAGTAATGAGCCGCTTCATGCACAAAGATAATTAAGAAGAATATTAAAAACTCCAAATAAAAGCCGGTAAAGATAAAAACGAAAAATATCAAGGCTAATGAATAATGAATTTTAATCTTCATCAGGGAAATATATTTATGGGTTCACCTTGTGAATAAACATAAAATCTAAAAAAGTTTATCCCCTCATAACTTCCAGGCAAACCAATGATGTCCCCACTTTTTAAGTATTTATAGATATTGACATCAACATTTTCAAGATTATTATAAACATATTCATAACCGTCAATTCCTTTGATAGTCACTTCAAAAAGTCCATTGTGACGGGCAATCTTTACAACTACTCCTGACATGTAATTTTCAACACCTTGAAAATCATCTAGAACTATTAAACGTCCATTTTTAATAATCTGAGCATTTTGAAAACTCTGATAAGTCGGGGCATTTACTTGATCGCTGATATCTACCGGTAATAAAAAACCTTCTTTACCATTAATTATTTTTAGAAAAGGTAAGATGTTTATATGTTCACTGAAAGGTTCTCGGACTTTTTCCAGCTTTACAACCTTAATCTTATCTAAAAGAATAACCGCTAAAAGAAGTATTATACAAATCAAAAACTTATAAAGAAAACGATCAATTGCATTTAAACTCTCATTATCCTTCATCATATCACCTCGATTAATAGCATTATATGAAAGACAAGTCCATTTTATTATAGTTTCTTGTTCTCAAGAAAACTATAATAACGGTTCTTCCCAACAATGATATGATCAACAATAATAATGTCCATTAACCTTGCTGCATCGATAATCTTTTTTGTAACTAAAAAGTCTTGATTGCTCGGAGCAGGGTTCCCACTGGGGTGATTATGAGCAATGATTATTCCCGATGCGGAATGTTTAAGTGCCCATTTTAAAACATCCTTAGGATTTATGATTGTTTGATTTATGGTTCCGATACTGATGGTTCTAGTTGTAATCACTTCGCTTTGAGTGTTTAAATAAATACAAATTAGATGTTCCTGACTTTCATTCTGAATTATTTCCTTTAAATAAGCAAAAGATTGAAAAGGATTAGTCAAAACCAAATTTGAAGAATTTGGAAGGTTGATTCTTCTGCCCAGTTCAATAGAAGCTAATAATTCAATCGCTTTTGCTTCGCCAATACCCCTAATCCTTTTTAATTCAGAAATTGTTGCTTCGTTTAAACGATTTAAATTTTGAAATTCAATCAAAACTTGTTTCGCAAGGTCGATTACCGATATATTCTTCGTCCCAGTCCTTAGTATTATTGCCAGTAATTCATGATCTGACAGCGAACGAACTCCATATTTTAAAAGCCTTTCCCGCGGGCGGTCACTTGCGGGAAGCTCTTTTACTAAAAAACTCATCCCTACCTCCTATATTAATACTAGAGACAGGGATGATTATTTTCGTTTTTAACCTAGCTTCTCAACAATTATTTGATAAGCATCTAGTTGGAGGTCTTTAAGGAGTTTTTCGTTATACTCTTCTCTTAAAGCCAATATTATAAATCTTAATTCGTAATCTACTTTCTGCTTAACGAAGTTTTCGCTGACTTCAAAGCTTTTATTATCCAAACTGTCCAATAAACTATTGATGCATTCGCTCCAAAATTCATATTCTTGATCGTTCTCAATAACCGCATTTGTTTTATCTAAGAGGTATTCCTTTACAATCCTGATACCTGTATAACCCTTATCATAGAATTCAGCTTCTATGGAAACTAGATCCTCACTTTTTGAAGCAATGCCACCAAAAATATAATAATAATTATTTCCTTTATTTACTATTACCGCATTTAGTCCTTTCTTTTCCAGCTCGGTCAATAAATTTATGGCCTCGGTATGATCATCTAACTTTGCAATCTGCAAGAGATGAACATTTCCTTGCTCCGACATTACCATTTCTTCTCCATTATTATTACTCAAATTTATTCTTGAAGATAAAAAGAAACCGAGTATACAACCAATTACAACCCCAAGCAGAATCCCGAAAATATCAATTTCCCTTTTTTTCATAAATACTCCCCCCTATGGACAAGTATAAATAAAAGAGTAATGAAAAAATGTCAAAAAAAGATAGACGAATCTATCTTTTTATTTGTAATTAAAACACAATATTTATTATTTTTTTGTCAAGATAAAAGGCTATATTTATGGAGCACATCACTGACAAAATAGAGACTCCCACAAAAAACCGTCATTACTTCTTTATCTTTTTTTGCTTCTAAAAGGAGTTTATCCAAATCTTCTTCAGCTCGTTTATTTGGATGTTTTGAGATTTCAAAGAGTAAATTGGCATCATCGCTTCGATGATAGGAATATTTTGAAAAAACCATTTCATCAGCTGCTTTCTCAATTAAAGGCAGCATTTTGTCCTTAGCCTTATCATGTGAGACAGCAAAAACAACCCGCAAATAGTTTTCTTTCTTAACTTCCAATAAGAAATCCGAAAGAGCTTTTATTCCGTCTAAATTGTGAGCCCCGTCTAAAAGAATAATCGGGTCACGGGAAAGTACTTCTAGGCGTCCCGGCCAAAAAGTTCGATAAAGACCTTGGTAAATACAATTCCTAGGTATTTGATATTGCTTTTGTAATATTTTGATAACCTCAATCGCCAAAGCGGCATTTCTTGTTTGATGACGTCCGAGCATACTGAGTTTTAAATCTTTTAAATCATGATAATCAAATACAGTCTCCCTAAGTCCGATCTTAACATTTTTAATTTCTTCTTCTTCTACAAACACCAAAGGACTTCCTGTTTCCCCACATTTGTTTTGGATCTGATGCCGCAACTTTGGAGAATCCAAAGTAATCAACGGTACACCTTTCTTTACAATCCCTAGCTTGTTTTCCGCAATCTCTTCCAGCGTATTTCCTAAAACATTCATATGATCAAAGGAAATATTGGTTATAATGCTGACTAAAGGACATATGATATTAGTCGCATCAAGCAGACCACCCAGTCCAACTTCGAGGATGACAAAATCTAAATTCTTTAATCTTGAAAAATAAATAAAAGCCATTAAGGTAATAAATTCAAAAAAGGAAAGCGGTTCTAGCCCTTCTTGGGAAAGAAGCGGATAATTAGAAATTATCAAATTGCCGATTTCAAGCAAATCCTCGTCAGAGATAAACTCGTCATTATAAGAAATTCTTTCGTTGAAACTAATGACGTAGGGGGAAATATAGGAAGCAATATTATAGCCCGCCTCCCGAAGGATATTCTTTACAAAAGAGACGGTCGAACCCTTCCCATTTGTTCCCCCGATATGAATATATTTCAAATCTTTTTCCGGGTTTCCATAAAGAGCAGTTATTTTTTTAAACCGCTCAAGGGAAACCTTTGGAGTCAGTCGCCTCTGCGCTTCAATCCAAGTAATCAAATCTTGTACATTCTCAAACATCTTTCACCTGTTCACAACAATATTCAAGTAATCTTTGATGGGCTCTTAAAAAAGCATTAAGGTAGGTGGTTTCATTTTCATAAAGTTCATTATCTAAAAGCACTGCCAGCTGGTGAAGATGGATGCCTCCAGTATAAAGGACAAAACCTTTTACTCTATGAATTAATTCTTTTATGCCTTGGTAATTTCCAGCCATTTGATACCTTAATAATTTCTCTTTTAGATTAAGATACTCTTCTTGATATAGTTTCAAAGAATTCTTATAAATCTTTTCGTTACCGCCCAACATTTCTAAAGCTAGGCGTGGGTTAAACTCTTCCTTTTCAAGACGAATTAATCCTTCAGTAATCGGATCTTCTCCTTTTAAACTTACAAAACCTAAACTTTTTTCGGTAAAACCGATGAAAAGTTCACCGGTATTGCCATCAAGTACCAAGTCATAATCACGATAATTTCCCGTTTCCAGATAATCAATTTCATTATTATTAAATGGTAAAGCCAGAGGCTTACCTAAAACAAGAATGCGATAAGGCATATTAATTCCGATAATCTTCTATCAACCTGTTGATTTCTTCAAGTTGACGACGATAGTCCTCTAATTTCAATCTTTCATTTTCAATCTTTTCCGCCGGGGCTTTATTAATAAATCCGGGGTTTTTTAAGAGTTTCTCACAGCGATCAATTTCCGAAAACATCTTTTTTTGGTTTTCATAAAGTTTTTCTAGTTCTTCTTCAATATTTACAAGTTCTTGTAATGGAACAGCCAAAACTGCTTCGGATAAAACGCTAATACTCTTTTTAGTCGTATCAATTTCTTCGGAAGTGATTTTAATATTACGGTAATTTGTAAAGCGACGCAAGAAGGGGAGATTTTCTTTCAGAAATTCAATAATTTCTGGGTTTCGAACCTGCAGTTCTAAATTAATTTCTTTTTGGAAAGAAACATTTTTTGAAGCTCTAAGATTCCTGATATTGGTAATAATCTCGTAAATGATTTCTATATTATTTGCATTTTTAAAACTGTAATTTGGATTTACCTCCGGCCAAGGGCTAATGGTAATACTATCATCTTTAATCATTTGAAAAATCTCTTCGGTAACAAAAGGCATAAAAGGATGAAGAAGTTTTAACACGGCTAAGAGTACATAGTTTAAAACTGCACAAGTATTGATTTTCTTTACATCGCCCGCTTCTGAAAAGACAACTTTTGTCATCTCCAAATACCAGGAAGCAAATTCATCCCAAACGAATTTATAAATAACTTTCGCAACCTCGCTAAATTCGTATTTATCATAAAATTCATTGGCGGTTTTAATAACTTCATTAAGTCGGTTTAAGACCCATTTATCAACGGCATTCAAGAGCTCTGTCTTTATTTCTTCGCCTTGATATCCGTTTTCTTCAAATTTAATTCCGATAAAACGGGAGATGTTCCAGATTTTATTGATATAGTTCCAAGCCGCTTCAACCTTCTCTTCAGAAAAACGAATATCTTGACCCATCGCGGTTGAAGTAGTTATGAAGTATCTCAAACTGTCCATCCCGTATTGATCGCGGACTTCTAACATATCGGCGCCATTATTTAAAGATTTAGTAACTTTCCGACCGAGTTCATCACGAATCATACCGTGGAAAATAACATCCTTAAAGGGCCGAACGCCCAAGAAATATTTGGACTGAAAAGCCATTCTCGCAACCCAGAAAAAGATTAAATCGGTTCCGGTAACCATAACATCGGTCGGAAAATACTTTTCTAAATCCGGAGTTTTTTCCGGCCAACCCAAGGTTGAAAAAGGCCAAAGGGCACTAGAAAACCAAGTGTCAAGCGTATCTTCATCTTGAACCCAATCCGCTCCCGGAGATTCTTCACCAACAAAAACTTCTTCCCCTTTATAATAAGCGGGAATCCGATGGCCCCACCAAAGTTGTCGGGATATACACCAATCTTGGATATTTGTTAGCCAATTCCGGTAAATCTTTTCGAAACGTTCCGGATAAAAATAAATTTTGCCTTTGGTTTTCTGCATTTTTAAAACTTCTTCCGCTAACTTATCCATCGCAACAAACCATTGTTTTGATAATCTCGGCTCAACTATTACTCCAGTTCTCTCACTATGACCCACAGAGTGAATCATCTTTTCAACTTTTTTTAGTAAACCAGCCTGACGCAAATCTTCTTCAAGCTTTTTGCGACAAACAAAGCGATCGAGCCCTTGATAACTACCCGCCAGTTCATTCATCGTTCCATCTTCATTCATACAGAGAGGACGTGATAAATTATGGCGAAGTCCAACCTCAAAATCATTCGGGTCATGAGCAGGTGTCACCTTAACAACCCCAGTTCCGAAGTCAATATCAACATATTCATCACCAATAACGGGGATTTGAATTTTAGTTCCCGGGATATAAACTTTGCGTCCGATAAACTCTTGATAACGTTTATCTTTCGGATTGACCATTAAAGCAACATCGCCGAACATAGTTTCCGGTCTAGTAGTCGCAATCAACATTCCTCCCTCTCCTTCTACAAAGGGATAGAGAATTGTATAAAATGCTCCTTCTACATCCTGATAAATAACTTCTATATTCGAAAGAGCAGTTTTATTTTGGATATCCCAGTTAATAATTCTTTCACCGCGATAAATCAATCCATCATTATACATCTTAAAAAAGACGGCATTAACGGCTTTATTTAAACCTTCATCGAGGGTGAAACGTTCTCTGGTATAGTCAACACTTAAACCGATAACCTCCCACTGCTCGCGGATCAATTTCGTATGTTCTTCTTTCCATTCCCAAACCTTCTCTAAAAACTTTTCCCGACCCAAATCATAACGGGAGATCCCTTGTTCGCGAAGTTTAGCTTCAACCTTGGTTTGGGTAGCAATGCTGGCATGATCCATTCCCGGTAAATACAAAGTATCATAACCTTGCATTCTTTTTCTACGAACAATAATGTCTTGAAGAGTTGTGTCAAGAACATGGCCGAGATGAAGTTTTCCGGTAATATTGGGAGGGGGAATCACCACCGTAAAAGGTTTTTTAGAAATATCACCGGCGGTGAAATAACCTTTTTTAACCCACTCCTGATATTTTCCTTTTTCAACGGCGTTGAAATCATATTTAGTCGGTAAATCTTTTAGTTTCATTTTACACCTCCGTAAAAAACAAAAAAGCCTTAAGAAAAAACTTAAGGACGAAAATTCCGTGGTACCACCTTATTTCAACAAAATGTTGCACTCAAAACCCATAACGCAGATTATGCGGGCAATCCTACTAAAATTCAAATTGCCGACTCCAAGGCGACCTTCACAACAACTTTTTAAGACTTTCACACCAATAGTCTCTCTCTGGGAAAAAGTGAGGTTGTTACTCTTCCTCTTCAATGTCTTTATCTTGATATATTATATTCTAGGTAAAGCAGAAAGTCAATTATAATATTCACTTTTGCTTTTAATTTATTCGAAATTTTCAAAATTTAGGTTAGTTTGCCCGACAAACTGATTATTTTCCATTTTATATTGGTAAGAGATTGCCGACAATTTCCTTTCTAGCTTTTCGCGATTGATATTCATATCATCACATAAATCATCCAAACTTGAATAGAAATCTCTCAGCTTCATATTCACAATACTCAACAAGACATAACTATCCATTAAGAGGTAGTGCATTTTCATTTCTCCTTTTTCAACTATTAATATCATCCCCTTTTAAGCATATAGTATTATACCAAATCGTTGATGAAAAAGAAAGTGAAAAAAGAGGAAAAAAATTCCTCTTTACATTATCCCATGGATAGTTCCGTCATCGTCCATGAAAATTTTATTAGCCATCGGATATTTTGATAATCCCGGCATAGTCATAATCGTTCCCGTCAAACAAATTACAAATTTCGGACCAGTCGCTAGGCGTATCTCCTTAATATGAATTATATGGTCTTCCGGAACCCCATAGATTTTCGGGTTATCGGTAATCGAATTCGGGGTTTTTGCCATACAAATATAATAATCCCGATAGTTCTCATCACGATTGATTCGACTTAGCTCGGCAAGAGCTTCAGGGGCATATTCAACGCCTTTCGCACCATAGACCTTAAGACAGATGTTTTCAACCTTTTTGAAAAGATCGTCTTCCTTTTGATAGACGGGGCGATATTCACCGCTTCCCAAATTATCCAAAACAAAACGAGCCAGTTCCAGGCCACCTTCGGAACCTTTTTTGAAAACTTCGGAAAGACTTAAAGCGGCCTTCCGCCTCATAGCCCACTCTTTCATAAATTCAACTTCTGCTACACTATCGGAATCGAATCTATTTAAGGCAACGACGGCGGGAAGCTTATAAACTGCGATTGTATCGAGATGTCTCTCTAAGTTTTTAACCCCTATTTTCAAGGCTTCCAAATTCTCTTTTCCGAGTTCCTTAACCGAAACTCCGCCGTGATATTTTAAAGCGCGAATAGTTGCGACCATCACAACCAGGTTCGGTTTTAAATTTTCTTCCTGACATTTTATATCAAGGAATTTTTCCGCTCCTAAATCGGCTCCGAAGCCGGCTTCGGTAACTACATAATCGGCAAGTTTTAAGGCGAGTCTAGTGGCAATAACTGAATTACATCCATGAGCAATATTAGCGAAGGGACCGCCGTGAACAAGCATTAAATTATTTTCAAGAGTTTGAATCAGATTTGGTTTTAGTGCCTGTTTTAATAACACCATGAGCGATCCGGTAATTCCTAAATCCTTAATTAAAATCGGATTTCCGGAATAATCATAGGCAACAAGGGTCCGATCAAGTCGTTTACGTAAATCAGCATAGTCATGAGCCAAACAAAGAACGGCCATAATTTCCGAGGCGACGGAGATATTGAAATAATCTGAACGCGGCACTTCTTTTTTTGAATCGAGTCCGACACTAACCTTTCTTAAAGCCCGATCATTTAAATCCATGCATCTTTTCCAAGTAATCCTTTCCGGATTAATTCCGAGGTCATTGCCTTGGTAAAGATGATTATCTATAACGGCACTGACAAGATTATTGGCGGTGGTAATCGCATGTATATCACCGGTAAAGTGTAAGTTCAAATCCACCATCGGATTCACTTGGGCATAACCGCCACCGGCAGCGCCGCCTTTAACACCAAAAACAGGTCCTAAAGAAGGTTCCCTGATGCAACCTAAACAGCGTTTCCCCAAACGATTTAAGGAATCAACCAAACCGATGGTGGTGGTTGATTTTCCTTCACCTGCCGGAGTCGGGGTAATAGCCGTTACTAAAATAAGTTTTCCGTCCGGCCGGTCTTCAACTCTTTCAATTAATTCAAACTCCGCCTTGGCAATATATTTCCCATAAGCATAAAGTTCATCGGTTTTAATTTTATACTTTTTAGCCAGTTTTTTAATTTCCTTCATTTTTGAAGCATTAATAATTTCAATATCAGATAACATAATTTAATTCCCTTCTTTAGATAATTCCTTGAGCTTTCATAGCCTCATAAACCTTTGCAAATCCGGCAAGATTAGCCCCAACCACCAAATTTCCCGGTTTTCCGACTCTGACTGAAGTCTGATAACAATTTTGGTAGATATTTTTCATAATCTCCTTTAATCTTAAATCGACTTCAACCGCAGACCAACTTAGATGGAGGGAGTTTTGAGTCATTTCCAGCCCTGAGGTTGCAACTCCGCCGGCATTAGCGGCTTTTCCTGGTGCAAAGAGAATATTATTATTCAGAAAATGATGAATAGCCTCTTGATTACAAGGCATATTCGCCCCTTCTACAACCATAAAAATCCCGCCTTCCCTCATCCTTTCCGCATCGCTTTTGTTTATCTCGTTTTGGGTTGCACATGGAAAGGCAATATCCGCCGGCACTTTCCAAAGATTGCGGTAATCCTCAGAAAAACTAACCTCGGGGTTATCAATAGGATACTTTGAAAGAAATTTCCGATCAGCCTTTAACTTCTTAACAAGTTCGACGTCAATTCCTTTTTCGGAGGAAATCATACCGCTGATATCACTCATACCGACAATAATAGCTCCGAGATTCCTAGCTTTGATAGCGGCATTACTGCCGACATTTCCGCTTCCCGAGATAACTATACGCTTGCCTTTAAGATCTTCTCCCCGCAAATTCGAAAGCATCTCCGAAGCAAAATAACATAGACCATAACCGGTTGCCTCCGGACGGAGGAGACTTCCGCCATAACTTAAACCCTTACCGGTAAATGTTCCGGTGAATTCATTTTTGATTTTTCGGTAGTAGCCAAAAAGAAATCCGATCTCGCGGGCCCCAACACCCAAATCTCCGGCGGGGATATCCAGATTAGGTCCAAGATAACGATATGCTTCCGCCATATAACTTTGGCAGAATCTCATGATTTCACCCTCGCTCTTCCCGACTGGATTAAAATCGGCTCCCCCCTTACCCCCACCCAGCGGAAGGCCGGTTAAAGCATTTTTAAAGGTTTGTTCAAAGGCGAGAAACTTGATAATCGATTGATTAACCGAAGTATCAAACCTTGTCCCGCCTTTATAAGGACCAATAGCGGAATTGAACTGAACCCTAAAACCACGGTTAACCCGAACCTTTCCATTATCATCCACCCAAGGAACCCGGAATGTAATCAGTCTTTCCGGTTCAATCATCCGTTCAATAATTCCCAATCTTTCAATATCTGGATCTTTCTCAACAATTAAATCAATTGCACCTAAAAACTCGCTCACGGCTTGGATAAATTCCTCCTCGCCGGCATTCCTTTTTAAACAATTCTCAAAAACATTTTGAAGATACTGGCTTTCAAACATCCATAAACTCCTTTATTTACAATTTTATCATATTTTGTTAGCGTTTTCAAGAATTTGGATACGATTTCAAAAAAACACTGCCTTGCAGTGTCATTTATTCATTATATATATCGCAATCATATAATAGGTGAGAAACAAGACCCAAAGAAGATAAACAATCAGTAGGTATCCGCATTTGGGTTTGACTTTAAGAAACTTCCTGAATGTTAGAGCGACCATAATCAAAAGCAAAACGGTCCAAAGCATCGCAACAAAGAGATTTTGAAAACCGAAAAACATCGGCATCCACAAAAGATTAACCAAGAGCTGCAAATAATACAAATTAAAAGACTTTTGTTTATATTCAAGATTGAAATCAGCTAATTCCACACAGGTTGCGGCGATTCCCATCAGGAAATAAATTAAGCACCAGCCAATTACAAAGGCTTCTTGAGGAAGTTGTGGTGCCGGTTTTTTTAACCCCTCATAAAAGACCGTATAATCTGGAATCAACAT
Source organism: uncultured Acholeplasmatales bacterium (assembly GCA_937877075.1). Lineage (GTDB taxonomy): Bacteria > Bacillota_I > Bacilli_A > ML615J-28 > CAG-698 > DTU067. The sequence goes on along the minus strand of CALEGD010000055.1, from coordinate 6,365 downwards.
CCAAATTATAAAAGACAACATAATCGGTACTAAAATATGAAAGGAAAGGCTTTTTATTTTCTTCTCCATCCGTATACCCCCTTATCTAATTATATGTTATTTCTTGCTGCTTATTCGTCTTTTCCGAGCCAGATAGTCCTTTACCTTGTTGAGGCTGGTTTTAAAATTATTTAAGAAGATCCTATCCTTAAAGATAATCAGCAGGAGAAAATAAATAAAAAGAAAGCTAGAAAGCGATAGAATTAGAAAAATAATACTATTTAATTTAAATAAAGATAAGAGTTTATCAATCAAAATAATCGGAAGAGAAAATAGAAAATACGAAAGAATTCTCCGATTCAAGATTTTTAATTTCGATGAAACCTTCCTTCTGATATAAAACCTCAATAAACAAGTTACCAAAAGATAAGAAACAACCAAGGTGATAATCGCATTAACCGGAGTTAAAATCTTTAAAAAGTAGAGAATAAGATTAGACATAAGATTGAAGAGGCCACCAATCAGATTACAAAAGAGAATCGGTCTTTCCTTTTCCGATAAATAAAGCACTCCTTCTCTTTGAGTATAAACCAAAGCATTAAAGAAAATATAGATTGTGGAAAGCTTTAAGGGGAGAATACTGTCATTATACTTACCGGCGGCATATAGGACAATTAATTTTTCCGATGAAATAAATATATAAAAGAGAATCGGTATAAAAATCATCAAAAATGCTTGGAGTAATTCATTATAAAGTTTCCGATATTCCTCTCCTTTTTTTTCATGCAGTAGATTAGTAAGACGAGGGATTGCGACGACAAAGATGGAAATTACAACATTATAAATTGAAGTAACAATATAATTGGGGATTGTATAAGCAGCTACGGCAGCATCACTAATCAATAGCCCGAGCATAATCTTATCTGTTTGAACATAAAGCAGGGAAATATTAGTTATTAAAAATGCCAGTAAAATACTCTTAAAATGTCGTTTAAGATTTAAATCCCGCCACTTCATGCGGTTTTTTCGATATAAAAAAATAAAACTAATCAGACTTTCCAAAACAAAAGTAATCGATATAATCAACCCATAGCGAATTAAATTATCACCTTTAATCAAGAGAAAAACCGTCGCGATATATAGCCCCTTTACTATCACTGATTTAAAGGTAATAAAGCGGTAATTCTCTTGTGCTTCGTTCAACCATTCAACCGAAAGTGTACTACCTAAAAATTGAATCATCAGGATGTAATAAATTAATTCTCCTTGATGATTATTAATGAAACGAATATAGAAAAGATAAAATCCGGCAAAAAAGAAATTGAAGAAAAGTCCGATTAAAAACAATTCCGAAAAAAGTTTTTGGACTTCTTTCTTATTCTCGCGGATCTTACTGATACTACGGATACCATAAGTATAAACTGCACTGGTGGCCAGTGCTAAAAAGAGCTGAATTTCCACCGAAGCTTTTGTATAGGTATCATATGAAGTTCGGCTCAACATTCTGATAATATAGGGCCCAACAAACAGGGGTATTAAAATATTACACATGCTGAGAATAATTTTAAATACAGCGTTTAATCTAATTGAAAATTTCATAAGAACACCTGTATTTTATTATTAACAGAAAAGAAAAAGTATTTCAAAAATAAAGCCTAGGAAAAAAATTCCTTGCAAATTTCAGAAAATTTTGGTATAATTTGTATAATTTAGGGAAGGAGGGGGACAATGTATCCTTTATTATTCGTCGGTCACGGCACACCATTAAACGCCATTTCAGATAACCTTTATACAAGCGGGTGGAAAGAAATTGCCGCCGCTATTCCAAAACCCCGTACCATCCTCGCCGTTTCCGCTCATTGGGTGAGTCGAAGACTGAAAGTAAATGCTTCTTTAAATCAGCGCACCATTCATGATTTTTATTATTTTCCAAAAGAACTTTATGAAGTAAATTATGAAGTAAAAGGTTCACCGGAACTGGCAAATAAAGTTGCATCCCTTACTCAAGCAAAAATTGATCATGTCTGGGGACTTGATCACGGAACTTGGAGTGTATTAAATATAATGTATCCCGAGAGGGATGTAAAAGTGTTTCAAATGAGTATTGACTATAATAAAACCCCGGAAGAACTCTTTCGAGTCGGTAAAACTTTAAAAAGCCTTCGTGATGAAGTAATGATCATCGGTAGCGGAAATATTGTTCACAATCTTCGTAAAGCCGATTTCAATTTAACAAACGGTTATAATTGGGCGGAAAAATACGATGGTTTTATTTATACTAAAATAATGGAAAGAGATTTTGAAACAATAATTAATTATAATAAAATACCCGAATCCCAACTGGCTTTTTCTACAACCGAGCACCTTTCGCCTTTACTTTACGTTCTCGGAGCCAGCACCGAACATGATGAAATCCAAGTTTACAATAAAAATTGTACTTTCGGAAGCGTTTCAATGACATCTTATCTCTTTAATCCAAAAAAATAGGCCTAAATCAGGCCTTTTCTTATTGAAAGTCATCATTTTACTAAAGGATAATTTCCCTTTTCCTATCATTTTTATCGCTAATAAAATAAACAAAGAGTGAAAAATTACCCATTAATTTAACTATTTAATCATTCTTCTCGCTGGATTAAAACCTAATCTTGAAGAAATTTTATCTGCTGCTGCCCGGATATCTAAGCCTACTTGACAGTTTTTAATTTCGTCAGGATTGTATAAATCAGAAACACTAATTGCAGCAACTACATTACCGTAATTATCAAAGACCGGAGCACCATAACAAGCCACATGATTTTCTACTTCCCGATTATCAACTGAATAGCCTCTCCTTCTGGTTAATTCTAACTCTTCCATTAATTTCTCGGGGCTCATAATAGTATTTTCCGTTTTCTTTACAAATTCGGTCTTAGAAATTATTTCTTCAGATTTATCTTTCGGTAAATAGGCTAGCAAAGCTTTCCCTAAACTTGTGCAATAAACAGGATGTCTCGTCCCTAAATCACAGGATGCAAGTTTAGCTTGAGGAGATTGCCATTTATATACATAAACTACTTTATCATCGTCTAAAAACCCAATAAATCCGGTTTTATTATATTTGTCTGCCACTTCCCGCAGATGATGTGATCCAAAATGGATGATATCATTTGTACTGATATATTTACTTCCGATCGAGAATGCTTTACTTCCAAGGACATATAATTTTGGATTATAAACATTTGTTTCCGCAAGTTTTAGCTTTAATAATGTTTGGATTATTTCGTGAGTTGATGATTTAGGAATTTCTAAGGTTTTCGATAATTCTATTAAAGAAGTACCTTCTTTATTGTTTGATAAAATTTCTAAAATTTTTACAGCTCTTACAATTGTTCTATTCATAATCTTTACCATACCAAATAAATAATATTATTAACTATTATATATTACAAATTATTAAAAGTCAAATAAAACTACATATTAATCACAATCGGTATTTATAAAAAGTCAATAATAAATGTATAAAAACAAAATTAGCCTCTACAATAAGTGTTGGCCCAGTAAATTTAGACAACTTATCCGGTAATAAAGGAAGCTTTTTAACTGACAAAAATCCAATTACCCTAGCAAATTCTTCCGGAAGGCTTATCAATAAAAAATAGTAAACCATAAGATAAAGTTTCATTTTGATTGTTTTATAAATCTGTTCACCCGCTTACAAGTTTATTATATAGGAATTAAAAAGTCATTGATTTTAGGTTAATAAGAAAGGAAAAATAAAGGCTTTTTCTAGATGAAGGGACTTTCCTAGTAAAAAAAGTCGTTACCAAAAGTAGCGACTTTTTATATTTAAAATGAAATCTTATTGAATATCAACCCATCTTGTTTCTTTTTCATCTTTAGTTAGTTTCGGCATGGTTAGGGTCAGGGTTCCGTTTTCATATTTCGCATTTATGTCCGACTCTTTTACATTTCCGATATAAAAACTCCGGGAAGCGGTTCCGATATAGCGTTCACGATAGACATATTTTCCGCCTTTCGGCTGTTCGTCAACTCCTTCTTCTTCCCTCTTCACATAGACGGTTAAATAATTATCTCCAACATGAACCTTAATATCCTTCTTATCATAGCCGGGAATATCGACTTTGATAATGTATTTCTCTTTGGTTTCGATAATGTCGGTTTTCATCTTCTGCATATTCCGGCCGAACCTGGAGAAGGGGAAATTCAACCAACCTTCAAGAAAATCTTCTTTAAACAGATCAAAACCGTTGTCATTTTTTAACGGTGTCAGTTTCATGAAAAATACCTCCTTTTCAAATGTATTATTTACTTAAAGGAGATATTTTATTCAAAAAACAAAGTTTAGCTTTCAAGTTTTAAAAGTTCTTCTTTTACCTTTATTCCACCGCCAAAGCCAACTAAACTTCCGTTGGCACCAATTACCCTATGACAGGGAATAACAATCATTAAAGGATTTTTATTACAAGCACCGCCGACACTGCGGGCTCCTTTGGGATTTCCGATATTCTTTGAAACTTCTCCATAAGTCCGCGTTTCTCCATAAGGAATCTTTAAAAGTTCATTCCAAACTTTAACTTGAAACTCGGTACCGGAAGGATGAAGCGGTAAATCGAAAGTTCTTCTTTTTCCCCGAAAATATTCTTCGAGTTGCCTTTTAGCTTCAAGCAGTAAGGGAGATGCAGATAACCCTTCTACTACTTTATTACATAATTCTATTTCTACAATTCTTGCGTCATTTTCAGTGATCATTATCTTCCCAATCGGGGATTCGTAAATTATTTTATTCATGATTTATATTCTCCAATTGATATATTGCCATTCTAAAAAGGCGATTAGTAAGTAGTCCGGTTTCTTCAATTTCATCTGTTTTTTGAAAACCGAATCTTTCCAGTAATGAAATCGAAGCTAAGTTTCTTATTTCTGTATAGGCAAGTAGGTGTTTAAGTTTCAAGGTTTGAAAAGCATAATTAATAACAGCTTCTAAAGCCTCAGTCATATAACCGCGGTGTTGATAAGAAAAGTCTAAACCATAACCCAGTTCACCACGATCGCGAGCTTTATTAAAGTTCCAGATGCTGATAGTACCGATTAAGCGAACCTCAGTTTTTAATTCCAAACCCCAGATAATCCATTTTTCGGAATCAACTCCGCGATTCATCTTCTCTAAATAGTCTACCGTCTCCGATATTTCTCGGTCAACCAGATTATCAATATATAAATTCACTCGCGGATCCTTTCTCATTTCAAAAAGGTCTTGCAGATCTGTTGGTCTTAATTTTCTTAAAATCAGATTTTTTGTCCTTAATTCGGGAAAAGGATTGAAACTAAATTTCAAAGTATTTACCTCACTATACTGCTTTCAGCTTTATTATACACTATTTTCCATAATCAGAAAAGATATATTTATGTCCAAGCATAAATTTGACACATCTTGGTAAAATAAAAGAAGAATCCGCTAGAATGTGGTTTCCTTGACAAAGGCTGAGGAAAGATGTAAAATAGAAAAGAAATAAAATTTTGCCATAAGGAGAAGAAAATGGATTTTTTTGATTTTTTATTGCAATCATTTAAAGAGATAACTTGGCAGAATCTTATCATGTTTGCAATCGGTTTTTTGTTAATATTTCTAGCCATTAAATTTAAAATGGAGCCTTCATTATTATTACCGATGGGCTTTGGAGCAATTTTGGTAAACATCCCCTTTTCTGGAGTTCTCGACCAGGTTATCGGTGGTGAGACTGCTTCCGGCGCGATTGCCATTCTCTTTAATATCGGAATCGAAATGGGAGAACTCTTCCCACTTCTGCTTTTTATCGGTATCGGGGCGATGATCGACTTTGGTCCGCTTTTATCGAATCCAAAACTGATCTTTTTTGGTGCCGCTGCCCAAGCCGGAATCTTCATTACAATCATTATAGCCAGTGCTCTCAATTTTGATATTAAAGATGCGGCTTCAATCGGAATCATCGGTGCTGCCGACGGACCAACTTCAATTCTAGTAGCTAATGTGCTTAAATCCCAATATATGGGTCCAATCGCCGTCGTTGCCTATTCATATATGGCTTTAGTACCGATTATTCAACCTTTTGCCATCAAAATGGTCACAACCAAAAAGGAAAGACAAATCCGGATGCCATATAATCCTAAGGGTGTTTCTAAAACTACGAAGATTATCTTTCCGATAGCAGTTACTTTAATTGCCGGCATGATTGCTCCCCAAGCCTTAGCTTTAGTTGGCTTTCTGATGTTTGGTAATTTACTGCGAGAATGTGGTGTTCTCGATAGTCTTGCAGAAACTTCTCGGACTGCTCTGGTTAACCTCATCACCTTGCTACTTGGAATCACAATAGTACGTACAGTGGGCTCGGTTGGCGGGGTAATGAGGT
>CALEGD010000054.1 GCA_937877075.1 uncultured Acholeplasmatales bacterium | reverse complement strand
TTAAGACCGGAACTTCTACAACTTCTTTATCATCACATACTGAACAGACTCTTTCAGCACTTCCGACTTCAGTTTTTGTTGGTTCAGTTACCAATGTCCAATCACCATAACTATGATCTAAAAGGGCAAGTTTAACTACAACTTCTCCATAAACAGAAGTATATGTTTTACTTCCTTCAGCCTCACATGTGGCATCCACTACTATAACTGTCCAAATATCATCAGTTAACACTGGAACTTCTACAACTTCTTTTTCTTCACATGTTGAACATAATCTTTCAGCACTTCCGACCTCAGTTGTTGTAGGTTCCGTTACTATTGACCAATCGCCATAAGTATGACTATGTCCGCATCCAACTAAAAAAAACATCGTTAAGATAACAGCCATCGCCAATAGAACTTTTCTTCTCATTTTTTCCTCCCTCTCGGATTATCTATTAAAGCTTGTATTAATCGAAAAATAACCATGATTTGAATTATTTAATGTTGTACTAATACAGGAGATTTTATTAACCTTTAAAACATCACTAATTAAAAACTCGAATGTTTCTTCATTTACATTAATTCTAATTTTATTTCCAATAACTGTATATACTCCTTCTACACCGTTTCTTGAGGCATAACTTGGATTATAATAATCACTGGAACATTGTCCATCACCTTCATCATGAGAAGATGATGTAGATTTAATAATTACAATTCCATTTTCTCCAAAACTAAATGATGTCTCAGCTGTATATCGAAAGCTTCCACAATAAAAATCATGTGAACCATTAAATGTATAACCACGAACTAAACTCTCATCTAATTGAATATCAACAATTTCATAAGTATCATCATTAGTGTTTATGCGATATACTTTTACAACATTTCCAAATGTTATAGTGGCAATATTATCATTTAGGGTATAACTACCATTTGTACTTCCTAAAACAGCACCACCAAACCCATCTAGTGTTAGTGTATCTTTATCTTCAAAAGTGTAATTTCCACGATAAGGATCAGCTAATTGCAATCCCTTAGTAGCACTATTCCAATCCACTATCTTGGCATATGTAACCTTATCATTTGCTGTGATTTTAATAATTGAACCAATCACTGATGGAGAGATTCCGTTTATTGATTCTAGGGATACTATCTCACCAATAGATGATAACGAATAGGAAAGAATATATGTGACTTGATCAGATGATGCAAATTCTCTTAATATGTATTTATCAGTACCAGAAACTCTTACTGTACGGGTTGTATAATAATCAGTAAGATTAATTGCACCGGAGCAGGTCACAAGGACAATTTCAGGAGCAATACTACTAATAACTAAGGTAATTCTTTCTTTCGCTTTGCTTTGTGCTGAAATAACAAATGAATTTTCAGTTGAATTAATAATAACTCCGTTGTAAAGAACTCCGTTACTAACAAATGTCACTTGCCCATATTTGTTGATAGACAAGCTGTTTGCACTACTTATAACTCCATTACCATAAGTAGCTACTAATTCATGATCTTCATAGGTATTATCTAGAATTTCAACTCCATAATATGAACTAACAACAACACCGCCAATATTGACCTTAATCGTGAATTGGTAAAAACCGGGGGTGTTAAATCTAATTTTAGAAGTATCAAAGAATGATGCCTTCTGATCATCTGGTATGATGCCATCCTTTGTAATAATCTCGATATTGGAATAAAGCTTGGCTCTTGCAACACTATCAGAATCTTTTCCGATTTTATAGGATTTTATTTTGATAATCGCGCCATCTTGTACTATTGCATTTTCAAGTCTAACGCCTTCTAATCGTTTGACTTTACTATATTTAAATGTTATTACATTTAAGAATGGGTCAACATATAAAGTAGAATATTCTCCATAATTATTTCTTGTAATTAAATCTTTATATCTTAATTCAATAATAGTATTTTTTACCGAGTAATCAAATAAAGATTTACGACCACTTGAGGTATCAAAGTTTATTATACCTGTCCCATAACCATCAAGAAAAACAAATATTCCATCAGCTAGGTATTTTCCATAGTACTGGTCTCTTTCCACTAAAGTAAAGGTTAGAGCTACTGGATCAACAATAAACTTATAGGAGTACATTTCTGTTTCATTATAAAGGAATATTGTATTAGTGGCATAATCCACACCACCGTTTTTCATGCCACTGACAAAAGATGAACCTACATTAAATATTATCTTAGAATCAATAATAAAAGTGAATCCTTCATATTGATTTGCTCTTAATTCAGCCGCTTTCCCGTCAACTGTTCCCCTAAAGATCATGTTTGCATAATTTCTTTCAGGAAGATTTATCTTAATTTTGCCAGCCTCTTCTGATAGCATCATAAAATCGTATCTACAATCTTGATATACTAAGGAAGATGAGTTTCCCTCTTCTATTATGAAATCTGAATCATATTCAACCACGCCCCATGACACATCATAAAAATAATTAGACATAGGCTTATCTAGCAACTCAATTTTTAATCCATACCAAGATATTGTATTATCTAATTTTGATTTAACTTGGAAAGTATTAATAGAATAGCAAAGGTATGTATTTCCTAAAACATAGCTGTCTACTTCGTTGATTAAAACATGATCAACGAGTTCCCATTGTGATGAATTAAAATAAAGGAGTGGGCGTCTTTCTTCGGAGAACCTAAAATTTATCGTATTAATCGGTTCTAGAAAGATGATTCCATTATCATAAATGAAAATATACTCAGTATTACGAATCATGACTATCATTGAAGATTCATCAATAGCACGAACTATTTCTACCGGAATAGTGCCATAATACATACTTCCATCTTCATTTATTAAAAGCCTAGGCTTTTGAATGATACCCATACTATAATAAATCGGTCCCTCTCCATCATCGTACTCATCATCATCTTTTTCAACAGGTATAATTGGAATATTGGTACGATAGACACCTTTTAGATTTTCATCAAAAACAACAACTCTTGCTTCTTCTTCAAGATCTAAATAATTAAGGGTTATGGTATAGACTCCTGGTTTAAAGGAATCAATTTTACCAGTGATCATATCATAAGTTACTTCAATTTCTTGATTACCATTTTTAATAGTAAATAAATCTTTTGTATATAAGACATCCCCTTGAAAGATAACCGGGATGTTTTTTGTTATAACAATTTCAGAATATGTTATGACATCATAAGTAACAATTTCTGGGTCTTGAGCCGGACCGTTTATATAGACCGCAATCATAACTTCCTGTTTACCGATTTTATTAAAATCAATCGGTTCGGAAAGGGTTTCTACATAACAAGTAATTACATCAACATATTCTTTTGTTTCAGTTAATGTTTGTTTTTTACCGTTAATTGTAACATTTAAGTTTTTATAAACATTATAATCAATGGCGTCCTGAGGCAGATTAACTAATTCTTCAAGAACAATAATATTACCCTTGTTTTCTACTACTTCATAAGTGATTGTTTTTAAATAATAATCAAACCTTACTCCACCCAAACCAAGATTTTTATTATTATAAGGAATCTCAATTGTCACTTCATATGTTCCGACTGTATTAAAATCAACTTCATGCGGTAGGATATAAGATTCTGGAAGATTTTCAAATCTAACTCCATTAATTAAAACTTCAAAATCATTTGTAAAAGAATAAGCAAGTTGATTAGTTCCTTTAATGATTTGAATTGTATCACCTTTTACATAATCAATGATTACGCCAAGTTTAACCTCTACATTGGCAGTTTTGATGGTTCCATCATAACTTAATGTTATAATATTATCTCCGGGCTTCGAATAATCGATTGTACCGGTTATCATATCAAGTGTAACTGGTATAACTTCTTTTCCTTTAGTAATTGAAAACAGAGTCGTTAAATCGATATATTCTCCATTTGGATATGTTTCAATATCTATTGAAGTAACAAAAACTTCACTATCTGCAACTACTTTTACCTGAGCAATTTTTTCATATCTAGTGTCATCAATGCTATAGTTTAATTTAATATTATAAGTCATATTAACTTCTGCGGATTCTAGTTCTGATGTATCTAACATATCAAACGTAACTGGGGTAAAGTTATCTTCTACATATAATGAGAATAAAATTGTATAATCAAAACTATCCAACTCACCTATTTCAATTTCGATATTTGGATATGTTTCAACAGCTTCAATAATGTAGTTTTCAACAATGTTAATAATAATTGATTTACTAATTGTTTCAAGATTAACTGTATATGTATAAGTTCCTAGTTCAGCCTTTAGATTTGTTTCGACCATTTCATCTGTAATCAGAATGTTTTCGCCATCAATAGATGCATCAAATAATGATTTATAATCAAAACTAAGGGCATCACGTATTTTGATATCGACCCTTTCACTAACTAATTCAATATTCTCGACAGGTAGTTCAACATGAACAATTACAGTGGCACTGATATCATTATAATTACAAGTTACAAGATAAGAGCCAGCCTCAGCTTTTACCTCACTCTTATCTATATAGCTATCTAATACTTCAATAACATCTTCTTCTTTTTCAATTACAAACAATTGTTTATAATCATAATTAGTTACTTGATATGTTTTTATTGTAACTTCTAGATTCTTAGCACTAACTATAACACCTGAATCATGTATTATGTTTATAATAATGGTCTTCTTTGCAGTGCCTAATTCTACCGAATAAAAATATGTTCCAATTTCATCTTTTAGATTTGTAGTAACCATTTCATCGGAAACAATTATGCTAGTCCCATCAATTGAAGCTTCAAATAATGATTTGAAATCATAACTAAAAGCATCGCTGACCTTTACATTGATTTCTTCACTGAGTGCCTCTATTAAATAAATTGAATTAACTACATTAACTCTAACGAGAGCCTTTTTGCCCTCATAACTGCATTCTATAATATAAGAACCAACCTCAGCTATTACAGTAGAATCAAGATATTGGTCTAATACTTCTACAGGTTTACCATTCTTTGAAATAGTGAACAATTGTTTATAGTCATAATTAGCCACTTCATTTTCTGTTAATGTAACTAGATCCACTTTAGCTTTAACCAGATAAAGATGTTCTTCTACAACATTAATAATTAGTGACTTGCTTAGATTACCTAACTTTACTGTATAAGTATAAGTACCAACTTTATCATCTACATCAGTAAATATCATCTGACTTGTAATGCTTGTACTTACTCCATCAATTGAGGCTGTGAAGAGTGACCTATAATCATATGTCATAGCCTCATCAACTTCAACAGTTACTAATTCTGTAGCTAAATCAATGGTATAATTGCTTTCAATTTGAATGTTTACTTGAGCACTTTTTCCTTTATAAGTACATATTACCTGATAAGGACCAGTCTCATTTTTCATACTACTAGAATCTATAAAAGAGTCGAGAACTTCAACTGCTTCGCCATCTTCGGTGATGATAAACAATTGTTTATAGTCGTAGGAAGCGACTTCACTATTCTTGATAGTTACAGACTCATCTAATGCAATCACCTCAACAATTGTTTTACTACAACCACTAAGTGCAAAAATAACAAATGCTAGTAAAATTAAAGAAATTCTTTTTACAGTTTTAATTATATTGACTCCCCCCTTTCTTTTAAGGTAAAGCTATATCCGAGATAGAAATGCTTCTCACCAAGGATATAGCTTTATTTTATTTTATCGATTTAATGTCCAATCGCCAGTTTTATAGAAATAAATAAAGAAATGTCTTGTATAATTATTTTCTATGACGATTTGGATGTCACCTTTAATAAAGCAGGCAATCTTGTTCGCACGACCACTTGCACCGCCAGATATATCTGTATTTGCTATTGATAAAGTAAATCCATCAGCTTCTAAAGCAGCTGTGAGTTCTGCGATGATTTCGTCATAATTTGTTATTTTACTGTTTTCGTCAACTTCACTACTAGTTGCATTAATGCTCATATAGCCAAAATAAATTGGATTATCATCTGCATCAACACCCTTTGATCTCCAGTTATAAAATGGGCCACTAATATTATCGCCAAATATATCTAAAAACAGGGCTGGAGTAGGCATGCTTAAAGCCTCTTCACCAAAAATGGCTTCTAATACGATCTCAGTATTTTCCTTATAAGAATTTGAAGAGAAATCTGGAGTATAATAGAGTGTCAGATAATCGCTCCACTCAGTTTTATATTCCCTTGGAATATAACCATCAAAGATACTTTCATCTAATTCGGTAGTGCCAAAATCTGAGAAGATAGTAGTACAATGACCAATATAAATGTCCATAATGGAGTACGGATAGACTGTAGACACAAGGTTTCCATCTTCATCAACAACAATTGATAAAACTCTTGTTCCTGAAGATTCAGCGTTACTTGCATACTTATAAGCTGAGATTTCCTTAGAAATGTCTTTGGTAATTGCTGTTTCACGAAGATTAAAGGTATAACCTGTTTTACCATTTGGTAAAATGGTTGTACCAATAAATTTAAATAAGTTAACAGAAAAATCAAACTTAGGTAGTGCATCAAAGATAGTGCCTTGAACTTTTTTAGTTCCTACTAAAGTGTCAGCAGTTGAATCATAATTGTATTCATCATATGTACCATCTTCATTTTGTTTTAATCCTCTATGTTTAGTACTATAATCATCACCATCATAAGTAAAAGCATATTTTTGAGTTTCCGCAAACAAAGCTGCATCTTCAGTAATTTTACCGAAGCTACCTACTGTACCTACAGAAGACTGATAATCTCTTATTTTGGTTGGAGATGATAAAATGTTAAACATTGAAGTAGCCATAACTGAATTATTGACTGTATTTGTGCTATTAATTTCATATTCGCCTGGATCAATTACAGGAGCTTCAGTTTGAATGTCAGTTAATTTAAATGTATAGTTTTTAGCAACTTTCATTTTATCCATTGCTGTTTGTAATTTATCAGCATGAGTCGGAGCTTCAAATGGAGTTGGATCAACAATAGTCGTAGTTCCAACTTCTGAGAATACTAATTCGATTGTTGTATAACTCATAGCATCTGCATCAGCTATTTCGTTATTGGCAGAGCCATAATAAAGTACTGATGTTTGAGCAATCAGCTTCGTAATTTCTCCGTCTTCAATTACTAAATATAATTCATTTAAAGTATCAGCAAGAAGTGGAGTTAATGAGAATGATAAATATGTCATTAAATATAATTCTTCTTCATCATTAAAATCAGGATTATATTGATAGACTTCATTTTCAACATCATATGTGAATTTGTCTATTTGAAGATTTCCTAAATGATTCCAGAAATGACGTGTTTCCCATAGCACTGGTACGCTAGAACTATCTGTTACTCTTTTTACAGCAACTTCATTATTTTTATTAATATATAATTGTTCTAAAGCATGACCAATATTTCCGTAATAATCTTTTATTCCTTCGTCTTCACTTCTGCGGTAATGATCTGTAATTTTGTTTTGTTCTTGTCCTCTTGCGTTCCAAGAACCAACCCATGCATCTTGATTCATTTCCACTCTCATGTCATAATTGCTAGTAACATTATTAGAAGATGCATTAAAGTCTACATAGTAATCAGTTAACACACCATCAACAGTAATGCTTGCATTTCCTAATTCTGCTAGTTTTTGTGAAGTTAATTCACCAACTTCACCTTCTTTAATAGGAGCTTTTACGGTTAAAGTTTTTGTAGCTTTAATTGTTGGATCAGCATCGGAAATAACTGTAATTGTAACAAGTTGATCAACTTTAATATCAGCAATAACCGTAACTACATCATCAGTAACACTGATTAAAGCAGGATTACTAATCTCAACTGTGTAGCTTTCATCTTCTGTTCCAGTAACTGCAACAGTTAGAGTGACCTGTTCACCTTTTGTAATAGTGTTTTTAGTAGAAGTAATTGATATTCCTACATTGGATTTAGGTGGGGTTACAAAAATTTCTCTTGAAACACGGACAGTTTCATCTGTTTTTAAAATGGCAGTGATTGTAACAAACTTTTCTTTTGTTACAGTACCTTTTACCGTAATGACATTACCATTAACCTCTAGTAATTCTGGGTCACTGACTTCATATCGATAATTTAAATCAATATTGCCATCTACTTCTACATTAAGTCTTACTTCTTCACCTTCAGTAATAGAATTCTTTGCTACGAGAAGTATTGGGGAAGGTTTGAATCCTTTTACAGTAAAGACTTTTATAGCTGATGCAGTTGTATCAGCATTAGCTGTCACTGTAACGGTTACTTCTGTATCAACAGTTGGATTGCTGATAACCGATACTACACTTCCTTTAACCTCGACTAATTCAGGATGACTAACTTGAACACTATATGTTTTGTCATTCCCACCAGCTACTGCTACAACCATTGTTGCACTTTCATTTTTGCTGATGATTGTTTTGTCTGCAGTCATTACAATACTAACTTGAGAGCCAACTGGTTTAACAATCAGTTTCTTAGAATCACTTTTTGTCTTGTCCGCATTAGCTACAGCCATTATTGTAACTGATGTTTCTTCAGTTATGTCTTTAAGAACTGTCAAAACATTTTCATCGTTTAAATAAATTAACTCAGGATTAGATACACTTAAATGCACCGTTTGGTCTTTGCTTCCTGTTACAGTAGTAGCAATATCTACCTCTTCACCTTTTGTAATACTAGTTGCACTAAGCTCTAACTTTATTTCGACTTGGACATCATTACACCCAACAAGTAAAACCATTAGAGCAACAAGCAAAACTAAACATACTTTCTTTCCAATTAATGTTAGTGTCTTCATTTTTCCTCTTTCTTTCTTCATTCATTTATATTAAACTAAGCTTTCCAAACATAGATCATTAAATCTAGGCTTGAATCAGTAACATGAACAAAAATTCCGTCTTTTGAATATTCTCCATATCTATTTTTTGTATATCCCAAATCAACCAAATATTCTTCGACTGCCGTAATCGATGAATTGATTGTATAATCAATGTCTAAGGGCACGTCATAATAGAAAAGTATTGTCTGTTTTCCACTAGTTGAACTATATGGTATACGAATTGTCGTTAAGCCAAATCCATATGTATCCCCCAGTGGGTTACCAAAGAACGGCATTGTATTAGCTATTTCTTCATTATTGAAGAATACTTTAAGGTAATCTAGAGCATTTACTTCTTCTTCCTCACCAGTTGGCGACATCTCTTCTCTTGCGATAATCGTCAATTCTTCCCATGATGTAGGTACATATCTTGTTTCAAAGTCGATTACTACATCATCAGGTAAAGATGAATTATTGAAATTGCTATACTCTAACTCAACTACCCCAGAAATTGGGCCTAAATAGTAATAAAAACCTGCCTCAATAATATATTCATCTTTTACTACCACATAAGGTGTAAAGGATGATGTAGATGAGGTATATCCACGAAGAGCAAAAACACCATATAAATTAATATCATTGCTGAGATGGTGATAGAAAGTTGTTGCAACCCCAGTCATTAAATCATCAACATAATAGGTAGTTGTTCCTTCTTCTTCGTCAATATAATAAGTTCTAAAGATCTCTGGAGCAAAGGCAAATGAAGGTTTTGCATTTTTAAAATCATTATTATATGCTCTAGCTGCCCGATAAGAGCCATCTTCAGTTTTTGTATATGAATTATAAAGATTGTCGTTAATCTTCTGATATCCAAATGTGGCATCATTATTGTATTTATAAACCTCATCACCTTTTCCATCATAAGAAAATGTAAACGGCCTAAAATAACAATCCTCATTTGTGATTACTTGGTCAAAGCCGCTTTGAGAAAATCCGGTAGTATAGATTGTAGAGGTGAATTCTTTAAACTTCAATGAATAGCTATCTAAGGCTCGCATATTATTAACTGCTATATTTAAGTCCTCATGGATTTCTTCAGTAGAATATTTTGCAATCACAGGAACTTCTACATCATCTCCGTAATTTACAGCGACTATTAATTCTTGAATTGCTTCATAATTTTCTACTATTGTATAATCAGACATGCTTTTGGAATAGATTCCAAGGATTTCTCCTTCTTCAATTATTAAAGCAAAACCATCCTCATTTGGAACAAATTCATAAGGGTTAGCAGAAGCAACCATCCTTTCTGCTAATTTTTCATCATTTCCCTTATATTCATATCTCCAAGTTTCTTCATTGAATTCAAAATCTTCAACCCTCAAACCTACAAAGTTATTATAGAATCCTGAGTTTTCCCAAGTAATAGGCTTTCCACTATCGTCTGTCATTGGAAGATATTCCTCGTCATTCATAAAACTTAAACCAACTTGAGAAGCGATATTATCATATTTTTTATAATATAATCCTGATTTTGTTCCTACAGCTGAGTTTTCATACTCAGCGTACCAATAGGTTCCATCCATAGCAGTTTTTACAACTACTGTAAAGGTACGATAGAGTTTTTTAAATAAACTTATAGTATATAAATTAATATTTATATATCCTTCAAATGAAATTTTATCAGAATTCAATTGGTCGATCATTTCTTGAGTTAAATCAGGTTTTGCGACTATTGTAATAATCTTCGAAGCAAAGGCCTTATTATCTTCTTTACTTCTAGCTATTACCTCAATAACCTTATCTCCAACAACTACATTTGCATCTAATTTACCATTTTCATCAATTTGAGCAAATTCACCACCGGTTTTAATTTCCCAAGTTACATCAGAGTCTTCTGTACCTTCAATGCTAGCTTCTAGTTTTAAACTTTGACCACTTTTTACTTCTGATCTTCCACTAATTGCAACAGCAATTTCTTTTGGTGGTTGGGGAACAATTTTTGCTTTTACGGTTAATATTTTGGAAACAGAGACAGTTTTGTCAGCATTTGCAATTGCTGTAATCAACACCTCTTTATCAGCGTTTACATCTTTTGCTATGGTGATAATTTTATTATCATCAACTTTTATAAGACTTTCATCTGAAAAACTTAGAAAATATGAGTCATCTTCCGCACCAGTAACAATAACAGATAAAATAACTTCTTCGTTACTTGTAATAGTCGGAGCACTTAGGTCCATTTCTATTTCTACTGGACCGGTATTATCATCACAACCTGTAATTCCTAATATTAACAAAAGCGATAAAGCGATTAAGAGGAATTTAGATAATTGGTTTTTTATAATTCTCATGTCCTACCTCCTAATAACTATACTCTGTATGTATTATTACATCTTTTCCAGATGTTGTTTTAAACACACATGTAATATTAATAATTATTTCATTTTCAAAATTTAGTACAAGTTCAGCATTTCCGTCAATATCGAAATCAGGAAGCGCATATAACTTACCAATATTCTCTTTAGACACCGTGCAAGTTAAGGTATCATTTTCTATCATCAAATCATCTAATAAGTCATCTTTTAATTTAAATGGTAAAAAAGAATTACGATTAAGATCTTCAACAGTTTCTGTGGATGATTGTTTTTTAAATGTAAAAGTCTCGTCTAGAGAAGAAATATCAATTTTTACATTAAGTTTATCCTCTGTAACTGATTCAACTTTAAGATACTCGTAGATTAAAACTCCACTATCCTTCATTTCAATTTTGGAGGATACAACCCCTACAGTTTCTATTGATTTTTCTATTTGCTTATTGTATTTGGTCAATTTATTACTAGAACAACCAACAAATATTAATAATAAGAAAATTGGCAAAAGGAATAACATTTTCTTCATTTTAATTTTCATATCCTATAGACCCCATCTTCTTCTTAATAATAAGAATGCACCAATAGTTAATGAAGAACCTGCACTCCTAACAAGTTTTAATAAATTATTTAGCGAATTAACCGCAGGAGCTATTTCGTTAGGAATTTCTTTAATATATTCTTGATAAGAAGTTAATAAAGAATTATAGTTTTCTAAATCAAGCAAAGCTTTTTCTTCTAATTTTAATGTATTAATTTCATAAGCTATATCTCTTAATATTTCTAATAGGGAAATATCAAAAACTTTTGGTAAATTAGAAATGTTTTTCTGTAAGTCCTTCAAATTATTAGGTGAATATTCTATTCTCAATTCTGTAATAATTTCTTTAGCTTCCCTAACTACTTCTGCCATTAGATCCCATTCCTCAGTTGTATAACCAAATATATTAGGGTTTTGGTTAATTTTATTAAAGGAGGTTAAGGCATTATTGATCAGATTTTCATGAGCTAAAGTGATTGTCTGAATCTTTTCTATTTCTTTTACTGCTTCAATATAATCAATCATATCTTTGCTCATTGCTTCATAATCACTTCTATCAGCTGTACCCATTTCTCCAAAATATACTAAATATACAAGAGAATCATATCCGACTATATTTTCATTACTTGGAAGAGTCATCTTTATTGGCTCTTTTTTTCCTAGTAAATCAATAAAATTATAGTAACATAATTGCCAATCAAATATATTAAAGTGTTTATGAATGATGTCATAGCCGGGATCTGTTTCTTCTAAGTGCGCATTGTAATTATATGAACTTTCTAAAATAGGAGCAGTAAATGATTTAAACTCTACTTCTTTTAAGTTTTGATAATTATAGAAGGCATAATTGCCAATGCTTTTTAAAGAATCAGGTAATACTATTGTATTTACAAAAGGATTTTCGTTTCCAGCTTGTCTATCAATTCTTGTTGTTCCTTCTAAAACTATCAATGTCTCCATTTTTAAACCATTAGGAACAGATGATAACTCTAGATTTCCATTTTTGTATTTTGTATATAAAATTCCTTGATCTAATAAAGCATAGTCATTAATTGTACCTGTAGCTACTTCTTGTCCATCATCAAGATAATAAAAACTTGTTAGGATTGTACAACCATTAAACGCGGAAGTGCCTATACTTTTTAGATTCTTAGAAAAGACAAACTTCTTAAGCTTTTTATTAAATTGAAAGGCAGCAATTCCAATTTCTTCAAGATTAGGAGAAATAAATTCTTCGATATCTGTGGATTGAAAGGCATAATCACAAACTTCTAACAAATCATTTGCAGTATATTTTCCTTTTAAATTCGTATCCGCAAAAGCACCTTCGCCAACAAATTTAGCTGAACTCAAATCAACTGCTTCAAGTAGGTTAGCAGATGTGAAGGCATATTCTTCAATTTCTTCAATGTTTCCTAAATTAATTGAAGTAAGTGATTGACATCCTGTAAAACTATACTTGCCAATAGATTTTATATTAGATGGTATTACTACTGATTTTAAGTTAATACAAAAAGCAAAGATAAAATCATTAATCTCAGTAAGGGAATCTGGTAAAATTACTTCTTCTATTCCTCTACAACCTAAGAATGCACCATCGCCAATCTTTGTTAGGGTATCGGGAAGAATTAAATCACTGAAGATTGGAGCTTCTCTGTTTTGGTTATTTCTTGAAAATGCGCCTTCACCAATTTCTATTACCCTCGGAATATTCAAATAATTCAAGTTTCCGCAGTCAGCAAAAGCATATTCACCAATGTATTCTACATAGAGCAGATTAGCAACCTTTAAAGCTTCACATCCATAAAATGTCTGATCTTCAATAATAGATCCAACCTTACTTAAGTCAATTTCCACAAGTTGTTTATCATAAGCAAAGGCAGCAACACCGAAATGAACATTACCGCCCTCAGGCATTTTTACAACCTTTAAATTCAAACAACTTTGAAAAGCACCAAGTCCAAATTTTGTTCCCTCGCCAATAGATACTTCTTCTAGTTTTGATCTAAAGAAAGCACCCTCACCATATACTGCATTACTTCCAATCTCTACCTTTATTAAACCAGTATTAGCAAAGGCATAATCGCCAACTTCAGTCACTTGATTAAGATTATTAATTGTAGTTAGATTTGTAGCATTATTAAATGCATAAGCACCTATCACAAGACCAGATTCGTTTGGAAGATTCACTGTAAGCAGTGAAGTGCAATTAGCAAAAGCAGAATCATTAATTACTAAATTACTATCTGTAATTGTTAGTGATTCGATATTTGTTCCAGAAAAGGCTCCTTCACCAATTACCTCATATTTCGAATCTAAGATGAAGTTTTGATAATCTCTAGCAATAGTAGCTAGAATAATTGTTTTTCCGTCTTTACTGACTAAAAGGTAATCATCAGTTTGATAGAATGGGTTAGCCTCATCAACAACAAATCTTACTAAACCTGTATCTTTAAAAGCAGAATTGCTAAGGTTATTTATTTTTGTATTTGGACTAAAAACTAATTCTTCAAGTGCAAAGCACTCAAAAAAAGCAAATCTTCCTAGTTCAAATTCATTATTAGGTAAAACAAATCTTTTTAAATTTGACGATCCATAAAAGACTTGTTCATCAATTTCATCTACATTACCCTTAATATTAAATGTAGTCAGCGATATACATTCACTAAATGCGCCTTTACCGATTGTGATTAAATCATTATGAATATTTACAGTTTCTAATTTCTCTGATTTCGCGAAACAAAATTCAGGAATTTGAACTTTTTCATAAATATCAATTGTAATTAGGCCTGTATTCACAAACATCGCTTCAGCTAATCTTGTATTCTCAGATAGAATAACATTTGTGAGTGCAGTACAATCTTTAAAAGCACGTTCGCCAGTGTTACGAAGCGTATTTAAGTTTACACTTTCAATGCTTATACAACCTTCAAAAGCACCCACACCAATTGAATAAATATTATCTAATCTGATATCAGTTAAATTTTCACAGCCTTTAAATGCTTCGGCGCCGATTGCTTTAATATTTTTTAAATTAATCGATGTAAGAGCAATATTTTTCTTAAAAGCATGTTCCTTAATATATTTTACTGAGTCCGGAATTTCAACTGTTTGTAGTCCCGAACAATTATAAAAAGCATATTTTTGGATTTCTTCAACACCTTCTGGAATAACAACGGAGGTAACCGAAGTATTCATAGCTGGTATTTTATTTTTATCATAATCTTCTTCATCTAATTCAATTGTATAGTCGGTATCAAATAAACAAAATGCATATGAACCAATATAAAGGATTCCTTCATCGTCAGGAATAACAACTTGACCGCCTAAACCTTTATAAGCTATTAAAGTGCGATTTTCAATAATGAATTCGCTCTTTATTTCAACTTTTATCTTAGCAGCAAGATTAGATCCTTCTACAGCTAATTCAATAATAGCAGAACCCTTTTTCAAACCGGTTACAATTCCATCTTCATCAACGATTGCAACCTCTGGATTGTGAGATTTAAATATCAGTTGATATTTATCTTCTACATACCAAGGTTTTAGTTCATGATATAATTTGATCTTTTCGCCCGGGTAAAAACTAAGCGTCGGTGTTCCTGCTTGGCCAAGACTGGTAATAAATGTTTTATTACCAGTACTGCCTATCTCACTAGTTTGACCCGCTCTAGAATAAGCAAATATAGTTTCAAAGTGAGAAAAACGAATCTCTTCAAGCCTTGCATCTTCTACATCAATCGGATTAGATTGAGCAGATATTCTTAGAGGAGTAAAAGTAGAATTTAAACTTTGTTCAGTAACTTTATCCGGCCTTTCTTTTACGTTAATGATCAGGACAGCCTGTTTTAAATCCATCTGTTCAGTTACTATTATAGTTGTCCGTCCTGGCTTTAATCCTAAGACTTGGCCTCCTTCTACAATAGCAATACTTTCATTAGATGATTCCCAAACTAAATATTTTAGATAATCTTTATCTTCATCAACTGTTTCATCCTTTGTTGAAAGGTATTGGGTTAGATCAACTACTTCACCTTCATACATCGATAAGATTTGAAGATCTATTCCTTGATCAGTACCATCTTTTGTAAATTTAAAATCACCTTTAGTTCCAGGAAGTTGACACATATAAATACTAGAGTTTAAGGCATAATCATCGATTGAAAATCCTAAAGCACTTGTAATCAAAGCATCTTCTGAAATATCATTCAAATGATCAGTGATTTCAATTCGAACTTTATTGTCTTTTCCCTTTTCGCTATAAACTGGAATTGGGTATTCTGTTAAGAATGTATAAGTCGAAGGAGTTGTAAAGATAATCGGTGTAATTGATTGAACATATTGATTATCATAAACCATCAAAGTTATGTAATAACGATCTTTTTTCAAAGTTCTATCATAAACTTTTTCGTAAGTCGCTTCTTTTAATACAGGGGCTTCATTATCAAGAGTAAAGTTAAAATCAAAACTATTTCTCGTATTTGTAGTTGCACCACCATCTTTATAATCTAGTAGGCCTGACATTTTAAATTCGTATTCGCGATTATTAATTAATCCTAATTCCGTAGGTTTTAGTCTTAAAAACTCAGCAGATGGGACTGGTGAACCTCCATTAGAAAAAGCTTTTCTAACATTATAGTCTTCAAATTCATAGACAATTTCTCCGGTTATCTTATCTGTAATGGTATAAGTCATTGTCTTAGCGCCACGGAGAAGTCCGGCATATACTGCAGATATCCCATCTATTGTTCCTAAGTAATCGGAAATTGCAATTTTATCTTGATTAGCAGGAATCGGATCATATTTGCTTTTATCCATGTCATAGATATAAGTTCCTAAAGGAATAATGTAATTGTAATAATATGAACCATATGGTGTTGTAGCAAAATAATCAGCTTTAATCTTATCACAATTACATTATTCCTTTAGG
>CALEGD010000053.1 GCA_937877075.1 uncultured Acholeplasmatales bacterium | reverse complement strand
AACTTGGATAAACTCTTGATGTGGGTGCTTTCTGCCTCCTTGAGGAGGAACATTTGCCACAGTGCCCTCTAATATCTTTAGAAGTGCCTGTTGAACACCTTCACCGGAAACATCTCTGGTGATTGAAGGGTTATCGCTTTTGCGTCCGAGTTTATCAAATTCATCGATGTAAACAATGCCCTTTTGGGCCAGTTCAACATCATAATCGGCGGCCTGAAGCAAACGCAAGAGAACATTTTCAACATCCTCACCGACATAGCCGGCTTGAGTTAAGGTGGTTGCATCAGCAATCGCAAAAGGAACTTTTAAGATACTGGCAAGCGTCCTTGCAAAGAGGGTCTTACCGCTTCCGGTCATACCGAGCATAAGAATATTACTTTTCTCAATATCGACTTCATGATCTTCAAATAAATTATTTTGAACCCTTTTATAATGATTATAGACGGCAACGGACAAGACCTTTTTTGCATGTTCCTGTCCGATTACATAATCTCCGAGTTTTTCGTAAATCGCCCGAGGTGTCAAATTCATGATAAAATCTGCCTTGGGAAGGCTCGCCGAGTCTTCTTCATGTTGGATGTTCATTTCAAACATCTGGTGACAGATATCAACACAGACATCACAGATATAGGCATTGTCACCTTCTATTGTTTTTCGCTCTTTACTCTCAGGCAGCCCACAAAAAGAACAAACCCTCGACTTCTTATCTTTAGCCATTTATCTCACCTCTTTTTCTATTATATTAAAATTTCTTCATTTGTATTTATTATATCTAAAAAACTTAATCTTTACTTAATTATTGCTTTTTCTTTTATCAAGGAAACTGTTTTTTCCAATAAGAAGTGATAAGTAACCTTATCTCTCGGAATCTGTTTTTCAATGTTCTCTAAATCTTGGTTATATAAAGCGGCAAGATTTTGGTAACCTTTTTTAAAGTCCTCATCATCCAGAGTAATATTTTCTACTTCGATGATCTTATTTAAGACCAATTCTTTTAATACATCCAAACGGGCAGGTTCGGAAATCTGTTCTTTATATTGTTCAAGCGTCATGCCTTGATAGGCTAGAAGTTGTTCAAACTGAATATTATAAGCTTGAGCACGACGTTCTTCCTGTTGTAACATATTGTCTTTTCTTTGGTCAAGCAAAACTTCAGGAATTTCAACCTTCGCATCCTCGCAAACCTTATTCAAAAGATCATATTCAAACTTATTATCACTTGCTTCTTTCTTTTCCGCTGCGAGTTTGCCTTTAGTATATTCCATATACTCTTCAACCGTCTTTACATTCTCAATAGATAATCCTTCCACAAATTGATCATCAAGAGCCGGAACTACCCTTTTCTTAATTTCATGGAGTTTAACCCGAAACTTAGCTTTTTGACCTTTCAACTCTTCCGCATGATAATCTTCGGGAAAGGTTACTTCAATAAACTTTTCTTCATCCGATTTCATTCCGATCATCTGTTCTTCAAATCCTGGGATAAAACGACCGGAACCGATTTCTAAAGTGTAATTATCGGCTTTACCGCCTTCAAAAGGAACATCATCCTTAAATCCTTCAAAATCGAAAACGGCGGTATGACCTTCTTCAAGTGTTCCTTCTTCTACAAGTTCCAAATCGGCTTTGCTTTTTAAATCCGCTTCTATTCTTTTTTCAATCTCTTCTTCAGTAACTTCTGTGCTTTCTTTTTCTATCTCCACACGAAGTATTGACCTAATTCAATATCCGGATAAACGGAAACCGTCGCCGTATATGATAGAGTCTTTTCGGAATTGAACTTTTCAAAATCAATGTCGATTTCCGGATCGGCAAGAACCTGTAGTTTTTGTTCATTTATAGCTTGAAAATAAGTTTTATTTAAAGCGATATCAAGAGCCTCTTGATAAACCTTTCCTTCACCGAAACGGCTCAAATATATATTGCGGGGAATTTTTCCCTTTCGGAAGCCTTTCACTTCCACGGTTTCCAGAATTTTAGTTAGAGCTTCTTCATAATACTCTTTAAATTCTTCCGGAGTGACATCAACCTTAACCCGGGCTTTACTACCCGCCACTTTCTCGACATTTACATTCATTGTTTTTCTCCTTTATTACTTTCTAATTTTATTCTAAAGTATTATAACAAATTTGCTCCCTTTTTACAATGATTATTCTTTAAATTAAACAGCGAGGTTAAATATGATTTTCATTACGGCACTTAAATCTTGAATAATTTTTAAGGGGTATCCGAGTTCATAAACGAGATTAATCAAGTCAAAAAAACGGAAAAGCAAGTATTCACGATTAACCTCAATCTTCCCGGCACTTTCCTGAATAATACCTTCAAGATAATTAACAATCAAAAGTAAAAGCGTAAATCCAGGGAAATTATCCGCATAGGAAAGGATGTTTGTATAATTAGCTCCACCTTCTAAGCGAAGCTCCTTTACTTCAGCAGCATTAAGAATAATGCTTTTTTTTATTATCGACATCGCTTGGTAAATATCCTCGTTGGCAATTAAAGCAAGGAGGGAATAATAAAGGGTATCGTAAGTCTCAATCCCCTTTTTCTTTAACTCAGAGGCTATTAATACCACATCATCAAAATTACCGATGATGAAAGTAGAAGAAAGAAGGTCGCCGAAGACTTTCTTATCCAATTCTTCAGAATTGTCAAGAATCTTATCTTTCAACTTGAAAACGCCGAAATAATCACCGCGCGAAAGATTATCATTTATTTCATGTGTTATTTGTACTTTTTGTTTCGGAAATCTCATTATTAACACTCTTTATTATGAACTGAAAATAAAAACTGATACTTTAAACCAATTTCGACTGATCGAATCCTTCAAGGAATTCTCTTAAGCTAACCGCAACCTTTTTGATTGTTCCCTCTACAAAGGGATTTTCAAGGCCGGCAACCTCTAAGAGTTCAAGGAATGATTTGCTTCCGCCTTCCTTACATAATTTTAAGTAGCTCTCCCAAGCTTTTTTATGATCCTCACGATTTTTAATCCAATACTGTTGAGCACAGACTTGAGCAAGTGTGTAGTCAATATAGTAAAAGGCAGTTTGAAAGATATGTGACTGACGGAACCAATAAGTCCCTTTATTTAAAAACTCATTTTCATATACTTTATAAGGTAAATACATTTTCTCTAATTTCCGCCAAACCTTTTTCCTTTCCTCGGGAGTTAAATCCGGGTTTTCATAGATTTCATGTTGGAAATGGTCAACTAAGACTCCATAAGGAATAAAGGTAATTGTTCCGGCCAAATGATGATAACGATAGCGATCGGCATCGTCTCCGAAGAAAAGTTCCATCCAAGGCCAAGCGAAGAATTCCATACTCATGGAATGAACTTCACAAGCTTCAAGTGTTGGCCAAATATATTCCGGAACTTCATAATCGCGACTGCTATATACTTGGAAAGCATGGCCGGCTTCATGGGTTAAAACATCTACATCAGCGCTGGTACCATTGAAATTAGAAAAAATAAACGGTGATTTAAAATCCGGAAAATAGGTGCAATAACCGCCGCCGGACTTTCCTTTTTTCGCTTCTAAATCCATTAATTCATGTTCACACATGAATTTAAAGAATTCGCCGGTTTCCTTGCCCATTTCGGAATACATCTTTTGAGCCGATTCCACTAAATACTCCTTGTTTCCGATTGGTTTCGGATTTCCGGATAAAAAATCAATTCCAAGGTCATAACTCTTAAGCTCAGTTATTCCCAAACGAGTTCCTTTAGCTTTAATAATTGACTCGGCAACCGGTACCAAATCTCTTGCTACCTGATTACGGTAATTTGCGACCATTTTCGAATCATAATCTGTCCGTCCAAGACGCAAATATCCTAGTTTTACATAATTATCATAACCGAGTTTCTTTGCCATTTTCGTTCTAACCTTGACAAGACCATCATAAATTTCATCGTACTGGGTTTCATTTTCCTCAAAGAATTTCATGGTGGCCGCTTCTGCTTCCCGTCTTATATTCCGATCGAAGGAAATATGATACGGACCCATTTGTGAGAGATTATTAATCTTTCCATCAAAAGGGATTTTTGCACTGGCAGAAAGTTTCCGAAATTCGGATAACAAACGGTTTTCTTCTTGGAGCTCTTTGATAATCTCAGGACTAAAACTTTTGATATTTGCTTCAATTAAAGCAAAGAGTTGGTTCCCGTATTTTTTAATCAACTCATTTTTAAAGAGACTATTAAATAAAGCTTTTGATAATTCGGTTTCAAAATTTGCATATAATGGTTGGTTTTCATCAAAGAAATTCTGTTCTGCTTCATAAAAAGCATCGGTTGTATCGATTGTTAACCGGACCTGGCATAGCGAAGACATGGTATCAAAGGCTTTTCTAACCTTATTGATGCGGTCGATAGCCCCAATCTGTTCTTCGGCTGACTGAGCATTTTTCAAGGTCTCAATTACTTCATTAAATTCTTTTTCAATATTTCCCATATTGGGGCGTTCGTAAGGATAGTCTTTAAATTTCATAAAATTTCCTCTCTTATTAATTATTCTAAGTTTATTATATATTAAATAAGCGGGTAAATCAAATTATATATTATTACTCTATATTCATTTTTCCGTTTTCCTTTTATATTCTTTCTCTTTTCTACAAACAATATAATCAACCTGTGCAATTTTTATTAAAAACCGATAAGAAAATAATGTTTCTTATCAATATCTTTTCCCTTCTTTTATTAATTTGTGAGTTTATGTAAAAAGATGGGAATAATATTTCAATTGACAAAGAGACTCGAAAAGTATAGAATTTATTTAATACATTGAAACGGAAATTAGATATGACAGAAAATCAAGAAAAAAGAACACGTATCAGAAGACTTATCATCGTTTTAGGAATACTAGTAATTCTTGCCGGAATAGTCCTTGGATTATACTACGGGTTTGGACTAAATAAAAAATTTAGTACCCCCGAAGCAACAAAAGAATTTCTACTAGCATACGGAAATTATTCTCGAACCATTTATGTTTTTTTACACTATCTTCAGACCACAATTATTCCAATTTCCAATCTCCCGACAATCTTTGCGGGGCTCGCCCTTTTTGATAATCCTTTTGAGGTTTTCCTCTTAACCACAATCGGTGTCTACCTGGGTTCCCTTACTTCTTTTGCCTTCGGGAAGCTGTTCGGAAAAAAGGCGGTCTACTGGATTTTAGGAGAAAAAACAGTTAATCATTATTTAGGACTTGCGAAGGGAAGGGAACAAGCCGCTATCTTTACAATGCTTTTACTTCCTAGTTTTCCGGATGATATCTTATGTATTATTGCCGGAATCACACCGATGTCTTGGCGCTTTTTCATTTTTACTTTAGTGGTGACCAGGACAGTTCCGACCTTAATTATGGTCTATTTTGCGAATAAAATACCGAATTTCGGTTGGTGGGGAATAGTGATAGTAGTAATTTATATTGCCTTCTTCTTTCTCTTCAGTCGACTAATGATAAAAAAATGGGATAATCTTTCTGCTTTTATCGATCGAATCAAAGCCAAGTTTTCAAAAAATAAAGAAAAATAAAAAGTGTCTTTTTGACACTTTATTCCGAGCAATTTTGCTCGGTTTTTTATATTACCTTTCTAACTTGCAAATAATTATTAATTAAAATCCAAGTCGGTCTAAAATAGCTCATTAATGTCCAGAAGCTGAGCCCACCGAGATTATATTCTCTGGCTAGGAAAATCTTAGCCCGCATACTCCTGGCATCCTCAAAATGAACTTCACGATCCTGACCATTCTCCCGATAGCGGAAGAATGGGGACATTGCCTCATAATCAAATTCAATTCCTCCGCGTTTTTGCCTTGCTAGTTCAATTGCTTCATTATTAGTCAAAATCCGAGCCGGAACATCTTCAATCCGAGGAACATTGAAATCATAACCATAATTGGGAACACCCATAAAAATCTTTTCTGGCGGTATTTCTGTTGCCGCATAAGCAATTACTTCTTCAACTTTATTAAGCGGGGCAACCGGCATCGCTTCACTCCAAAGATAGCCCCATTCATAGGTCATAATGATTACATGATCGGCAATCTCTCCATGAGCCCGGTAATCATGTGCTTCATAAAGTAAACCTTCTTGATTGGCACTGGTTTTCGGAGCAATTGCGGTTGTAAGAATTAAACCTTCTTGATGGAGTCGGTCAGCAAGTTTTCTCAAGAAATTGTTATATGCTTCACGGTCATTCGGATAAAGATATTCAAGATCAACATCAAGTCCATAGTAATTCTTATTTTGCAGGATTTCAAAGATATTATTAATTAATCTTTCTTGAACAGCTTCATCAGTCAAAATGCTATGAGCGATATCACTGTCGAAACTACCGTCTGTAATATTCGCAATTACCATCATCGGTGCCACTCTGTAATTACGAGCCAGCTCGATTAACCTCGAGTCATTAATATCCCCAAGCGAACCGTCACTTCTAACCGGATAAGCAAAAATACTTAAATAGGTCAGATCAGGAAGCATTTTTTCCAGAACTTCTGATTCGGCTTCAGGATAGACATAACCGTTTATTTCCATTACCGGTTTTTCTAAATCTCCGTATACTAATTTTAATACATCCCCCGGATAGATAACGCTATTACTGGCTAAATTATTTGCAGTAAACAAAGCTTCAACGGGAATCCCAAAACGAGCGGCTATTTGGCTGAGCGTATCACCGCTTTGAACAACATATTCACCATTATCCTTACTAATTATTAAAGCTTGACCGATTAATAGCTGGTTGGGATCGGGTAGGGTATTATCATCGATAATTTTATCTATCGATGTATTATAACGCTGCGAGATTTGATATAAAGTCTCCCCCGGACCGACAACATGTATCAGTACCATATTTTCACCTCTTTATAATATATGCATTTATAAGGGGGAAATCTACTGAAAACTTAGAGAGATATTCTTCTTTTAGTTTATCTACAGTATCAATCTTTAAAAAACTAAAAAGTTTTTTTATGTCCATAATATTTAATTGACATCGATAAATATCTTTGTTATAATAGTTAGACTTCTAACTAATAAGGAGAATATTATGATTAAAGAATTTAAAATTTCCGACAAACTTTATTGTCTTGTAAAGCAAATGTTTAGGATTATTAATACAGACATGATGAAGTATGGAATTACTCCCCAACAAGGAAGAATAATCCGCTTTCTTGCTTTAAGAAAAGATCAAGAAATATTTCAAAAAGACATAGAAGAATTCCAAAATATTAGGAAATCTTCAGTTAGCAGCATTTTGAAAAATCTAGAAAAGATCGGCCTGATTGAAAGAAAAAGTCATCTAAACGATGCCAGATTAAAAAAGATTGAATTAACGGAAGCGGGATTATCCATTTTTCAAGAAATCCAAAGTAAAAATCTACAGATTGAGGAAAAGATTAGGAAAAACCTCTCGGAAAAGGATTTAATAAATCTAGAAGATATCCTGAATAAAATTAGAGACAATCTTGAGAATTAGGAGGTAGATATAATGTTTAAAATCAGTAGATACATAAAAGGTTATAAAAAAGAAACTTTTTTGACCTTTTTCTTTATTATATTAGAGGTTGCTTTTGAAGTTGCGATTCCTTTCTTAATAGCAAAAATAGTTGACGACGGAATTAAAGGAAATGGTGGAACCGGCAACCTTTCTGTTATTTTGATTTACGGTAGTTTAATGATTGTCTTTGCGATCCTAGCTTTAATTTCTGGGGTGGTTGCCGGGAGAATGGGGGCTGTCGCTAGTTCCGGTTTCGGACACAATTTGAGACAGGCGATGTATTATAAAATTCAGGATTACTCCTTTCAGAATATTGATAATTTCTCAACCGCATCCCTGATCACCAGAATGACAACCGATGTTACCATGACTCAACAAGCATATCAGATGATTATTAGAATATTTACAAGGGCACCGCTAATGGTTATCGGGGCAACGGTTATGGCAATTACTATTAACCCGAGTCTTGCAGTAATTTTCTTAGTCGCAATTCCTGTGCTTACTATTGCCTTATATCTAATTCTTTCTAAAGCTTATCCCCTTTTTATGAAGATGTTTAAGAAATATGATAAACTTAATGCTTCGATCCAAGAAAACCTAATCGGAATTCGGGTAGTAAAAGCCTATGTTAGGGAAGATTATGAGATTGGAAAGTTTAAAGATGCCACCAAGGATCTTCATGACACTTCTAAAAAAGCTCAGAAAATTATGATCTTAAACGGACCGATTATGCAACTTACAATCAATGCCTGTACAATCGCTATTGCTTGGTTCGGAGGAAAACTCATCATCTCCGAAGTGATGGAAATCGGTCAGTTGATGAGTTTCATATCCTATGTTATGCAGATTCTAATGAATTTGATGATGATTTCAATGGTTATGGTTATGATTACTATGGGGAAAGCCAGTGTCCAAAGAATCCTTGAAGTTCTTGAAGAAGAAATCGATCTTATTAATCCTCTTGAGCCGATTACGGAAGTTAAAGACGGTTCAATTGAATTCAGAGATGTTTACTTTAGTTATTCCAATAATCTCAACAATCCCAATTTAAAGAGTATTAATCTAAAAATAAAATCCGGACAAACCATCGGCATTATCGGCAGTACCGGCTCTGCAAAGTCCACTCTTGTACAATTAATACCGAGACTTTATGATGTTACAAAGGGAAGTATTCTAGTTGGAGGAATTGATGTCCGCGATTATGATTTAAAAGCACTAAGAAACAATGTCTCAATGGTTCTCCAAAAGAATGTCCTCTTTAGCGGTTCAATAGAAGAAAATCTTCGCTGGGGCGATGAAAATGCCAGTATCGAGGAAATTACTTCTGTCGCTAAACATGCACAAGCCCATGACTTTATTATGGATACACCGGGTGGTTATGAACGTGATCTCGGGCAAGGCGGAGTCAATGTTTCCGGAGGTCAAAAACAACGCCTAACCATTGCTAGAGCATTGCTGAAAAAGCCCAAGATTTTAATATTGGATGACTCAACCTCGGCTGTTGATACCAAAACCGAATCACTGATTCGTGATGCTTTAATTAATAAACTTCCTGATGTTACAAAAATTATTATTGCCCAAAGGATTTCATCGGTCGAAGACGCTGATCAAATTATTGTCTTAAACGAAGGTGAAATCGTTGGAATTGGCTCCTCCGAAGAACTTTTGAAGAATAATAATATCTACCGGGAAATCTATCATTCCCAATTGAAAGGAGTTGCTTCCGATGCATAGAAGAGTATATAGTCATAGAAAAGCTAAAAATGCGGCAAAAACCTTTCGGCGTCTGATTTCCTACATTTTTAAATATTATAAGTTCCAATACATAATTGTAATTATCTCGATTGCCATTAGTTCCCTGGCAAATATCGCCGGGACCTACTTTTTATCAATCTTAATCGATGATTTTTTAGAACCTAATATTGGAAATGTTTTCTTTGACTTTACACCTATGGCCGTTGCTATTTCTATTATGGCAGGAATTTTTCTAGTTGGAGTTATTGCTACTTATATTACTAACCGCCTGATGATTAATATCTCTCAGGGTGTAATGATGATAATCAGAAATCAAGTTTTCAAACATATGGAAGCTCTTCCGATTCGTTTCTTTGATACCCATACCCACGGAGAACTAATGAGTCGCTTCACAAATGACATCGACACGCTCCGGCAAATGATCTCACAAAGTATTCCTCAATTAATCTTGTCAACGGTAACTATTGTGGGAATCTTCATCTCAATGTTAATCTTAAGTCCTCTACTTACCCTCATTGTTATTATCATGATTATCCTAATGGTTTTCATTGTTCGCAAACTCGGTTCCAGAAGTGCCGAAAACTTTATAAAAAGGCAACAGGCCTTAGGTCGTATGAATGGCTTTATTGAAGAAATGATTGAAGGACAAAAAGTAGTTAAGGTCTTCTCTCATGAAGAAAAAGCTAAAGCGGATTTTGATATTATCAATGATGACCTAACCGATGCGACCACTAAAGCCAATACTTATGCTAATATACTGATGCCAATTATGGGGAATCTTGGTTACTTTACCTATGCCATAACCGCAGCCGTCGGCGGCATTATCGCTATCTTCAATATTTCCAATCGCTCTCTTGGTCAAATAGCTTCTTTTCTGGAATTCTCCAGAAAATTCACGAGACCTATCACTCAAATATCGCAACAATTTAATGCTATTATTATGGCCCTTGCAGGAGCAGAAAGAACCTTTGAAATTCTCGATCAAAAGCCTGATAGTGATGAAGGTTCAGTAACTCTTACATACGCACGTTTTAATCAATTAGGAAATCTAGAAGAAACAAAAGAAAGAACAGGAATTTGGGCTTGGAAAGAACCTCTAAAAGACGGAATCAAACTCACACAAATCAAGGGTAATGTTGTTTTTGAAAATGTCCATTTCGGTTATAGTCCAGATAAAACTGTTTTAATTAATATCAATCTCTATGCAAACCCCGGACAAAAGATTGCATTTGTCGGTTCAACCGGTGCAGGTAAGACCACAATTACAAATCTCTTAAATCGCTTCTATGATATTAACGAAGGAATAATTACTTATGACGGTATTGATATAAAAAATATTAAAAAAGCTGATCTAAGAAGATCGCTCTCAATGGTTCTTCAAGATACTCATCTCTTTACCGGTACCGTCAAAGATAATATTCGTTATGGTCGCCTAAGCGCAACTGACGAAGAAGTTTACGAAGCTGCAAGACTTGCGAATGCGGATTACTTTATCTCCCATCTTCCCCAAGGTTATGATACCATTCTTACAAACGATGGTGAAAATCTTTCCCAAGGGCAGAGGCAGCTACTCGCAATCGCCCGTGCCGCTATCGCCGACCCTCCGGTATTGATTCTTGATGAAGCAACTTCATCAATCGATACTAGAACTGAAAAACTGATTGAAAAAGGAATGGATAAACTTATGGAAGGTAGAACCGTCTTTGTCATTGCTCACCGACTTTCAACGGTCAGAGATTCGGATGCAATTATGGTTCTTGAACAAGGAGAAATAATCGAACGCGGTAGCCATGATGACTTAATCAAACAAAAAGGTAAGTATTATCAACTTTATACCGGTATGTTTGAACTAAGTTAAAAGTCTAAATATAATTAAACGGAGGATTTAATGTCAGTATTTGAAAAATTACACAGTGGAGAATTGTATTCTTGTAATGATGAAGCTTTAGGAATCGAGCAAAGAAAATGTTTGGATAAATTATATGATTTCAATCACACTAGGCCTACAGAAATTGCCAAGAGAACAAAACTTTTAAAAGAAATGTTTTTTGAAATCGGTGAAGGTTGTTATGTCGAACCGCCTTTACAAGCAAATTGGGGTGGAAAGCATGTTCATTTCGGTAAAAACATTTATGTAAACTTTAACTTAACATTGGTTGATGATACACATATTTTTGTTGGCGATTATACAAAGATCGGACCAAATGTCACGATAGCAACAGCCGGTCATCCAATACTCCCTGAATTAAGGCAGCAGGTTTACCAATTTAATTTACCGATTAAAATCGGAAGAAATGTCTGGATAGGTGCCGGTGCAATAATTCTTCCCGGAGTAACTATTGGCGACAATACTGTAATTGGGGCCGGAAGTGTTGTCACAAAAGACATCCCTGATAATGTTGTTGCTGTCGGTAATCCTTGCAGGGTGCTTCGAAGTATCACCGAAAAAGACAAAGAATTTTTCTATCGAGATAAAAAAATCAATTTATCCTAAACAATTATAAAACAAGACCAGTTATCAAAGCTTTCGCTTTCTTTAACTGGTCTTTTTGTTTTTAATATTTAATTATTTCGATTAAAACTTCTTCGTTAATAAAGCCTTGATATAATTTATACGGAATTCCGGAGTTTTTCAAGGAATTTTTAATTTCCTGAAACTCTTCCATTCCCCCATCGTGCTTGGTATAACAGGCTATACTCATTATAGCTCCGGGATTAAGTAAATCATATGCTTTAAGAATCGCAGCAGCCGAATTAAAATCAGAAGTTTTAACCCTTTTGTTGCTTCCCGGTAAAAACCCAAGATTAAACATAATGGCATCAACATTATCTACATACTTATTAATCTTTTGAAAATCATTCTCAATAAGAATTAGATTAATAAAACCTTTGGTTCTTTCTGCAGTTCTTTTGATTGCCAGAGGTTGAATATCAAAAGCATAAACCTGTTTAAAATGTTTCAATAGAAATAATGTATCATGTCCATTACCGCAGGTTGCATCAACGGCAATACCCTTATGTTTGCAAGAAAGTATTATTTCCTGGGCCTTTTCAACAATCTCAGACATTAAATCACCACCAATGTTTTTAAATACGCTATTTTTTAATTAATTTTAAAGATACTTCTTTACCATTATATCTAAAGGTTTTATCTTTCTTCAGACGTGAAACTGTTTCTTTTTTTAAACCAAATACTGTAGCGGTTGAAGTGAGTTTAATATCTCCGATATTTTTAGAATAAATTCCAAATTCTTTTTCCATGATCCTGAATAAGTTTTGGGGGGTCATTCCATCCTTTTTACCAAGATTCAATGTAAAATCTTTATAAGTATTTAACCCCCTTGTCTTTTGACTTTTGTTATTTCTTTCACTTCTTCTTTCTCTAGTTTTCTTGTTTGAAACAACTTCAATTTCATCATAAGTTTTCTGTTTAGGAATTACGTTATCCAATAATGAATTTAAAAGCGCTTCTTTTGCCAGATCATCTTCTAAAATATCGGATAGTAATTCTAGATGATTAGGCACTTCTTTTCGGATTGATTTCTTTAAATCTTTTTTAAAAGATTTAAGTCTTTGACGATAAATTACCTCTTCGGTAGGTATTTCTAATTTTTTTATTTCGGCATTAGTAAATTTAGATAAGACATCAATCATTTGGCGTTTACCGGGGGTAACTAGGGAAATAGCTTTCCCCTTCTTGCCTGCTCTACCGGTTCTTCCGATTCGATGTATATAGATTTCATCTTGTTGCGGTAAATCATAGTTAATTACTATTTCTACATCAGAAACATCTAATCCTCTTGCGGCAACATCAGTGGCAATTAAAAGGGAAAGTTGTTTGTTTCTAAAACGATTCATTACATAGTTTCTTTGGGCTTGTTTTAAATCGCCATGCAATGCATCTGCGGTAAAGTTTTCCTCTTGTAAGGCGGCAGCAATTCTATCAACATCTGCTTTGGTATTACAAAAAATAATCGCTGTTTTCGGATTTTCAAAATCAAGTATTCTTTTTAATAATTTAGGTTTATCCCCTTCTTTAACAACAAAATAGCCTTGTGTTGTTTTATCAACGGTTAAAGTTTCTGCTTCTACCTTGATCAATTCTGGTCGTTTTTGATATTGTTTTGCAATTTTTTTGATAAAGGGAGGAATGGTAGCGGAAAAGAGCACCGTTTGCCTGGTAGACGGAATCGTTTTTAAGATTGTTTCAACATCTTCTTGAAAACCCATTTTCAACATTTCATCGGCTTCGTCTAAGGTTAATATGCTGACATTAGATAAATCAACTGTGCCTCGATTAATATGATCAATGATACGTCCGGGGGTTGCGACAATAATATGGGGATGTTTTGCTAGTTCTCTAAATTGTCTTTCATAAGATTCACCACCGACAATGGTAGTTACCTTTAACTCCGGATAAAACTTTACAAGTTTTAATATTTCTTTATATACTTGAACAGTTAACTCTCTGGTTGGTGCTAAAATAAGTCCTTGAGTAACTTCTTTAGTGGTATCTGTTTTTTCTACCATTGGTATTGCATAGGCAAAAGTCTTTCCTGTACCGGTTTGGGCTTGGCCTATTAAATCGAGCCCTTCAATTATCTTTGGTATAGTCAGTGCTTGAATTGGGGTAGGCATTTCAAAACCCAATTGTTTTAACGCTTCTTTAGTTGTCTCTAGAATTGGTAATTCGTCAAAAATAGTTGTCATCTAGTCTCCTTATTTCTGTATTTATATGTAACCTATTAAGTATAACATCTTATTTGCTTTTATTGAAAATTATTTTAAAAAAGTGTCAAACAAGTTGACACATGAACCGATGTCACGGCTATTGCTTCGTTGAAAGTCATTTATCACAAATATTAGTTTTCGTAACACCAAGAAACCCCATAGCCCCCATAGCCAATATTGACGGCAATAACCGGGGTTATCTGTTTGCTGATATGAACTTTCACACCTTCAAGTGCATCTTCAATCAACTTTTTCAGGTTCTCTACTTTAGCCAAACTTCTGACATGGGATAAATAGACTAAAAACTTGGATTTTGCTTTTTGATATTCGGTTTTTAACCGTTCGATAATATAATTAAAAACAGCTTTTTCGGTCCTGAATTTACTATGGATAT
Source organism: uncultured Acholeplasmatales bacterium (assembly GCA_937877075.1). GTDB lineage: Bacteria > Bacillota_I > Bacilli_A > ML615J-28 > CAG-698 > DTU067. The sequence continues at coordinate 12,006 of CALEGD010000053.1, read as the reverse complement.
TAAGCTTTCCGGCAAAATATTCAAGAATCGGTTTTACATGGAGGAGGTTGCCAAGAGTAGCTTTGATTCTTGTGATCCTTCCTGAAAACCTTAAGTATTTCAGATTTTCCATGCAAAGAAGGATTGTTGAGTTTTCCTTTAAATTATTCACTTTCTGAAGTACTTCTGGAATACCTTTCCCGCTCTGAAGATGCAAGATTGCTTCCCGAAGCAACATCTCCGAACCAATAGATGCAGAAAGAGTATCAATGAGATGGATGTTAATGCCTTCAATATTCTCTTTCGCAAGATTAGCGCCGGAGAAGGTTCCCGATAGAGTTGAGGAAATTGTAAAACAAAGAATATCAGTAACTCCTTCATTCTTCAAGTTTGTAAATGTTTCAAGAAAAACACTAGGAGTCGGTTGACTTGTTGAAACCTTAAAACCATTATTTATGGAATCCATTACTTCTTCCAGTTGAATATCGATTTGGTCACGGTAGCTTGTACCATTAATAATAACATTTAGAGGAACGACACGAATATCATTTTCCTTAATATAATCTTCCGGGAGATTAAACGTACTATCACAGACAATTTTAATTTTCTTCATATTTCTCTCCTGTTTTTATTTATTATTTCCCAATAAAATATAATAATAAATAAATATTTAACTTCTATCATTATACTTATTTTTGCTATAAAAAGAAAGTATAACTTTGGTGAAGTGACAATGTTATCATAATCTGACATCTTGTCATCTAATATATATTAATATCGAATTTTAAGGACTTTTTCAGAAAAAATAAAGACCGGAGATTATAGGATCTTTTTTAAGCTCAAGATTTAATCTTATTTATTATATTACTTTTATCATTCATAAATTATATTTTGATAAATCTAATCTATTTACTAACCCTATATCTCAGAACTGTTTTTAATTTTTCCTTCTCAACTCGTCTAACATCCGATAAATAAATTTCGCGATGTACAAGTGTTTTAATTTTCAAATTGTTTTCTTTAATAAATTCTTTCATTTTTTTAAAACTTCTAGGTTCATCATCATATGAGCCAATATGTAATATTTGTACTGATCGGCCATCTTCTATTTCATCAAAATAAACTTCTTTCAATAATGGATTAAGTTTTTTCTTGCTGGCCATTTCAAGAGCTTTCTTAAAAACTCCTTCAGTAACAAAATTCGGTTGTTTGATCATTATTGTATACAATAACTCATCTTTATTTAATTCTTTACTTTTTCTGCCTTCTTCAGTTAAATCCCATAACCCTTCTAAAGGATAAACTGTGTATTCAAAATAACCATCAGGAGTAAAGCCGTTTTTAGGCATCATTCTAATAGTATAAGCAATAGAGTAAAGTGCTTCTATCCTATAAGAAAAGTCCTCTTGATTAGGATTTCCTTTTCCTTTTATACAAACAAACTTTGCTTTAGGTATTTCAACTAATGTAGGTTTTTCTTTTGGTAAGTAAAGATGTTTTTCTTCTTTTCGCCACTCATATTTCATTTTTTTATATCCTTTCAACTTCGTCCTCTATTCAATAAATTTTGTATAAAACCTTCTGGTTCTTGGACCATCGAATTCACAAAAGTATACTCCTTGCCATGTCCCTAGTTTAAGTCTTCCATTTTCAATTATAATTGTACAAGAAGAACCAATAATAGATGACTTAAGATGTGCGTGTGAATTTCCTTCCAGGTGCCTATAGCTTTCATCCTCTGGAATTAGCTTACGAAATGTGGCAAGCATGTCATATATCACATCAGGGTCAGCATTCTCATTAATTGTTATTCCAGCTGTTGTATGAGGTACAAAAACAATTGCCATACCGTCTTTAATATTGCAATTTCTAACATCATCTTGAATAATATTGGTAATATCAATCATTTCATCTTGTTTGCTTGTTTTTATTGTATGTTCCACATAAACCTCCTAATTTAAAATTATAACTACCAATAATGGCCTGTGTTTTCATTACTAATTTATTATTTGTAGCAAAAACTTTTCGCTACAAATATAGTTGGTCCTGCATCTAGATTAAAACTAATATTGACTATTACCTAAGGTAACCTTGGTTTTCATTTTAAAATCAATTTACCATACTAACTGACAAATTTTGTAATCAATTAACTCAGTTTAGATTAAAACTTAAATACATATGAAAAGACTTTCATAAGTATTTTATTGCGTTTTCATGGAATTGAAAAAGCGAAATGTGATATAATTTGATTGTAGAAAGAGGTGAAAATTTGTTAGAACTTATCATTTTAATCGCTGGTATTACCGTTTTGGTTATACTCCCATTGGTTATCAGATTAGCCCTAAGTAATACTGATGATAATAGTAATTATTCAAGAAAAAGTGAAATCAGTAAATGGACAATTGAAGATTATTATCTAGCTAGTAAACTTGCAAGATAAATGTATTATTATCTAGTTAATTAAACTAGATAAAAATATCCATAAAAACAACAACTAAAGGTTGAGTAAATAGATTTGGGTCTCATGTTTATGAGGCGCTTTTATTTTTATATATATTATAATTTATCAAGATTTTTGTCTTATATTAAGGTCCCTATTTATTATATAATAAATTGTTTGTAGTGACAAAAATCATCTTTTTTACTTAATTGTCTTTTATATCATATAATATATTTGATACAGAAAAGTGCGGAAAACAAGGAGGAAAATAACATGAAAGATACATTAAGATTAGTATCAAGTATTGAAGGGATACATTGTTTAGGTTGTTTAAATAGAATTGATTCAAAGTTAAGTTCTCTGGGTGCAGATAGGGTTGATATTGATGTCTCGCAAAAAATTGTAAAGATTGATTTCCAAGGGGAAGAAAGTAATGCTGATGAATTTGTTTCAGCAATCAATGAATTAGGATATCAAGCCAAAAAAATTGTTGTTTATAATCCTGATGAATAAATTTTGAGTTTTTAATCAAATAGATTACTTCAAATATTATTGGTTATGCGAAGAAAGATGCCACCTGCTCAGGAGGCATCTTTTTTTATCATCTTATCTCTAAGTTAGCAAAATTCCACTTAAAGTTGATAATACTATAGTTTTGGAAAAACTCTTCCAAAAATCCAATAAAGATCTGGGCAATATCTTGGGTTTATCGTGCGTTTTTCTTATGTCTACCACTCTCAAACTTGTTCCACCACAAATGTTATTCTGAGAATATTCACTTGAGAAAATGTTTCATGTCATTAGATAATTCAATTATATTTAAAGAATATCTTATATCCTTTTTTAAGCAAAATATTAATCAAATTATTATCCGGATTATCAAAGATCATGTAATCATACTTATAGCTTTCTACATCCTTAATTGTAACATTTAACTTTTTATCAAACTTACTTAAAACATAATTATGAAGTTTATCCAATCCACGATGAGATGTTATACAGGCATGTGTTTTGTTATTATGATTCTTCCAAACAATCTTCTTGCCCTGTATTTTAATATCTTTTAATAACATCGGTTTATATCCATTAAATAAATAGAATGCATTCCACCTTAACTTTTCACTATAGGCGATTACATTACGGATACTTGTATTAAAATATTGCTCGTAATTATTTGTATTCTTAAAACCTTCTCCATAGATCTTCATAAACTGATTTTCTGAAATTGATTCTACATTATGGTCTTTGGTTAAATCTAAACCTAATAAGTTTAATTTAAATCTGATGTTCATTGCGGAATAATAATTAGAATAAAGTTCAATCTGATTTAATTTATCCCAATATAGTTCCTTTTCTAAAAATCCCATTTCATATAATTGATTGTAATTAGAGTCAATTTCTTTCGCAAACTGCTGCAATTCCTCTTCTACAATATATTGATGACTAATAACTTCAGATTCATTTCCAAAATAGATTATGTTTTCATTTTCAATTCGATTATTTTTCAATCTACAGGCGATTAAAGTATTTTCATATTTAAATTCACTTTCTAACCATAGGGCTGTTTCCGCATTTTCAAAATCAGTTCCATAACTTACTATAAATAAATTAAAGGTGTTTTTCTTGTGTGCAATCTTTTTAACTTCATTAATTCCTTCATAGCTATTTATATCATAAGGTAAGAACTGAAAATTACAGGGAACTTCCGGTAAGGGCAGGTCACTTTCCATATTCTTAAAGTTTTTAATTATATAACCAAGACGTTTAGAATTAAAAGCATCACAATTTTTATCAATTGCATAATAGTTTATCGGAAAACTTAACAATTGATTATCTTTCATTCTAACAAGTTGGTTATTCTGACAAAACATGGTAAATAATGATGCATTAACTTTACCGAATCCATAGAAGAAAACATTAATTTCTTTATCTTCTTTTATGGTTCTATTTTTATTAAAGAAATCATCAGGTAATAATGAAGGTATTGTTAAGGTAGAAACAAATTTTCTTGACATTAGTTCATAACGAGAAAATGTCCCAATAAACAGATTGGAATTCTTGTCCTTGTGTTTCAAATATTCATTTCTTACAACTTCTGCTTCATTATATTTAACCTCTAAATAGAGGAATATATATTTTTCATCATTTTTCATTTGAACAAAATTATCAATAAACTTTTGATAATTAGTTTCTTCCGTATTAAATGCAATAAAATTATATCTTATTTTATCTTTTAAAAACTTATTAATATTTCCCTTGCTTAGCTCACATTTAATAAAAGTAATTCTATTATTATATAAAAATTTAATTTTTTCTTTATCAATTGCTTCAGTTATCCATAAGCAAGTTTTATTTTTATGTTTACTAATATATTCTAATGAAGTATTATTATTACCAATAACAATATCACATTCTTTTGAGATTATTTTTCTAACTCTTATGCTATTTAAAATATTATCCTTCATTAATCCAATTGCAGTCGCAAATACCGTAAAAATAGCCATTAAATAAGCTACTAAAAAAGTTATTGCAAACATTGTGTTACTATTAAGAAGCGGTTCTATATATAATGGGTTGATTTCAAAAGCAAAGGTCTTTAGCGAAGAGACAATACATCTAATAAGTCCTACAACATTATAAGAATCATTGACAGCAATATAACCTATAACGTGTAGGAATATTAAAAACAGGGATACCGGAACAAACCAAAAAACTGTGTTTTTGGATACATTAGCTTTGGTTTTTCTAGATATTATAAAAAACAAAATTATGAATACAACTTCAATTACGAGAATGATTATTGATGCAATAGTTACTAACATTAAATTTCCGCCTTTTCACAATAATAGTCTTATATTAATTATACACCATAACAGATTATTAAAAAAGCACAAACTAAACATTTAGATCATGCTTCATTCTAAAATTGTAAGAATTACCTGTTTTAAATAATTGTTTCGCTTAATAAATAAAAAAAGCTGCTTTTCAAGGTAGCAGCTTGCCAAGTTAATATTTATAAGCCTAATCAATATATACCTTATCATTTACCTATAATGATAGGACAATAACTTTTTTCATTGATTTAAATAATTGACTTTATTTTTTTCATTCCTAACTAATCCTATCAGATTTGTAAGACTAACACCAAATACAAATAACATTCCAATTTGAAACCCCGAAATAAATAATAGTAAACAAATTAGCCAAATTGATGTTTCTATTATCGATGCAATTTTCCGCCAATGATACAACTTGTTTTTATTATCTACATAAGAGATTGAAACACCAATTACTACTTCTGAAATTAATAACAAGAAAGCAATAATTATTAAAACATTTCCAAATTCGATATTACCGCTAAATAACAGATTATATACATGAGCATCAACATAAAAAAATGTTCCCATTAAATTACCACCTACTCTTACATAGGGCATAAAAAATACTATTAGCATAATAAGAAAATATACAACTGACCAGATTGATGTAAAAAAGGTTTTACTTTCATATATGCTTTGTAAATTTGATTTCTTTCCATTAGAACTTATATCACTGTTTCCTAACAAATAATCAACCGAACAATTATAAAGTTTAGATATTTGAACAAGTTTTTCAGTTTCCGGAAAAGCAAGATCTTGTTCCCACTTAGATACAGCCTGTCTTGTTACAAATAGCTTTTCAGCTAATTCTTCTTGAGTCAAATTGCTTTCTTTTCTTAACTTTGCTAATTTTTCTCCTGTTGTCATCTTACAACACCTCCGCATAATTATTATACTAAAAGAGAACTATAAGTTCTACCCTTTTTCTGTTTCTTTATGTAAACTTTGAGTTGCATTTCCCTTATAAAAGAAAATGCAAATTCTACCATAGAAGAATTCAATTGAAAAATACCAAAACTGTTCAGATTCTTATTCATAATTAGATAAAAATCTACAAATCGATTTAAATTCTTTTCCCTTCTAATTATATTTAGTTATCGTCTTGTATTATTATAGGAAGATATTCCCCAATTATTTATTAATGAATACCATTTATTATATAATAATGACAGGTTTAATTTTTGTATAACTCAATAAAAACATTGACAAACCACGCATTGTGTGGTAAATTTAGATTGCAAGGAGGTTCCTTATGTTCAATTTAAAAGAAGTTAGAAATAATTTGAATATTACCCAACAAGATGTATCTGATATCTTAGATATCCCTTTAAGAACAATCGAAAGTTGGGAGGCTAACAAAAGAACACCATCAAGGTGGGTGCAAAATCTTGTATTAGATAAAATACTTTCTTATGATATTGGTCCATTAGGTATCATTACTGAAACTAAAGGTATTTATTATTTTGATCAAATAGTTGATAAAATTATGCAAGTCCTATATAAATATGAAATAATCAAAATAATAATTTTTGGTTCATATTCTAGAAATGAAGCAACACCAATTTCAGACATCGATATCTTAATTGATACGAATATTAGCGGTATAGATTTTTTCGGATTATATGATGATATTAAAAATAAGTTTGTAAAAAAGGTAGACTTAATAAGATTAAAGGACGTTAAGCAAAATACAAAGTTTTTTGATAGTATTATTAAAGAAGGCATAGTAATATATGAACAAAAATCATAAAACGATTTTAAAAATAATTGGCCATATCGAAAAAATATTTGATTATTCAAGTGGTTTTAATAAAGATGAGTTGTTACTAGATTCAAAAACATTAGATGCATGTTTAATTCACCTTATTCAAATTGGTGAGTTAGCAAACTATCAATTAGATAATTTATTTAAAAGAACTCACAATGACATTAATTGGAAAAACATAAATGGAATGAGAAACATAATAACCCATAATTATTATGAGATAGATTATAACATTGTGTATGATACAATTACTGAAAGTTTACCTATATTGATACATGCTCTCAAAAAGATATTAGAATAATTGTAGATCTTTTTCTAACTACTTTTTAAGAATCAATAACTTGTAAATTGCAGATTATCAAATTATCTTAATTAATGAAAGTATGAATTAACCATTTATATTGTGGGATTAATTTTGTATTAAATAAGTATTATTATTAAAAATGAACTATAATAAATATGGTGATGTTATGAAATTACGTTTATATCTATTAGTGAAAATGACTATTGGATTTATGGTTGGAATGCTAATTGCAATGCTGTTTGAACTTCCATATTTCTATACTGCAGGGGTAATTGCAGTATTGTCATTAGAACCAACTAGAAAATCATCTTTGGATAGTGGAATAATCAGAATAATCAATTCTCTTTTAGCTTTAGGGCTAGCAACTCTATTATTTTATCTATTTGGTTTTCATACTTGGGTGCTGTTTATCTTTGTAGCATTACTTATCCCTTTAAGCTATTTAATAAAAATAGATAAAGGTATAGTAGTTTCTCTTGTTTTAGTTTCTCAAATATATTTAGAAGCTAACCTTAGTTATTCACTAAATGCATTCTATATTTTATTAATAGGTGTTGGGGTAGCACTTTTATTAAATCTTTATATGCCGAAAAACCAATACATTAAACAAGAAATCAAAGTTATTGACTATCCTATTAATAAACTGATTCAAGACATTGCTAGAGAGCAATTTGTTTCTTTTGATGGAATCGATGAACTTTTAAGAAAAACTTATAATAATATTCAAGTAGAATTAGAAAATATTAATATCCCCCTAACAACTAAACGTTTAAAGTATGTGGAGATGCGAACTGAACAAGTAAGCATTTTAAAAAGAGTTAATCAAATCTTAAATGAAGTTAAACCAATAAGAGAAAAAGATATTATTTTAAATTTCTTGAAAGAATTTGATAACAAAATAGGTGAAGAAAACTACGCTTCTTCACTAGCTACTAAATTAAATGATTTATTTTTAATGTTTAAAAAAAGCTCATTACCGGAGAATAGAGAAAAGTTTGAAAATAGGGCCCAACTTTATTATGTGCTCCTAGAAATCGATCAGTTTTTAATCTTGAAATTAACATACCATCAAAAAGTAGATAACCTTAAATAAAAAGACTTATGTTGCAACCAATTCTCTTTGGTTTCATAAGCCTTTTTTAAGTATTTTAAAATGAAATTTTAAACTCCATGATGATTAATTTGATCAACATCTAAAGAGCCTGCTCAATAAATTTAGTATAAAACCTTCTAGCTCTTGGACCATCAAATTCACAAAAATATACTCCTTGCCATGTCCCAAGTTTAAGTCTTCCATTTTCAATTATTATCGTACAAGAAGAACCAACAATAGATGCCTTAAGATGTGCATGGGAATTTCCTTCTAGATGCCGATAGTTTACATCTTCAGGAACAAGCTTTCGAAGAATGCCAAGCATATCATAAACCACATCTGGGTCAACATTTTCATTTATTGTTATTCCTGCTGTTGTATGAGGTATAAAAACAATCGCAAGCCCTGATTTAATATTGCTATTTCTTAATTCATCTTGAATGATATTTGTAATGTCTATCATTTCATCTTGTTTGTTAGTTTTTATTATATGTTCCATGTAAAACTCCTCATTAAATATTTTTTTAAATCAGTCTTCAAGATTAGGATATGAATCGCAAACCCTCAAAAACCTATTGAAAGAAATAACAATGACATGGAAAATTCCTTTTCATTAATCTCCTTCTTCCTTTAATATTTATAACACGATTCAAAAAAAGTGTCAATATAAATTATTCTCACCGAACAAGTTCTTTTGTCTTAAACAACCAAAAAAGAAAATACTGAAAAAATAAAATATTACTAAGAATCTATAAAATAAGTCATTTTTAAAGTGATGTATATATCGAATTGTAAAAAAGAGTTTGATATAATGGCTTTATGATAGGCCTAATATTAGCGAGGGGAAAATTATGCTAAAAAGATCAAATCTTTTAATTATTCTTTTTTTATTATTGTCAATTACAATTAGTGGGTGTAACGGTAGACAAAAGGAAATTCACATTATTCCACATCATTTAAACCTAAAGGCTTACTCAGAAGATACAAGAATTAGTTTAGCTTTCGTAACCACATATGAAATTGATACAATTGATAATTTTACATTGTTTTTAAGTGATGATAGTGTAGGTGGATTCGTTAGTTTAGATGTTGAAGAATATTTTGAGTTGGAATCCTATAAAACGTATAGTATTTTTGTGATTAGATTAATACTTAAGGATGTACAAGGAGATATACATATTGATAGTATAAAATATAATTTAAATCACCGATCTTTTTCTTTTTATACTGACATCAGGATTCAAAGTGAGTATTTGAAAGATGTGCATTTTACAACGGGAACTGATAGTGCTGCCTTTATTATTCCAGGGTTTGCAGTTTATGGATATGAACAAGTTCTTAAATCCAATTTGGATGTTGAGATAACTAATGTTTATTTTGAAGGAACAGGACATTTTGATTTAAATCAATATGTTGCAAGTGTTTTAATAAATGATAATGTTTTAGTAGACGAAGTAATTGTAAACGAAAATGGTCCTTTCAATCTGGAAATGGTTCCTAAAGATTCCATCCCAAGGGATACTATGATTATTGATCATATTATTATAGAGTATAAAGACACTGATGGAGAAAATTCAGATTTTGGCTATGCCCTTGGTCCACTAACTCTTTCTAGCATATCTCTCTGTGGTCAAGTTTATATAGATTCCATTGTAAATGAGGGTAATTAAAGACAAAGGGTAAATCAAGAAATTTTATTTTGTTTTTATAATCAATTAAACAAAAGTCAATTTATTAGAAAAGTAAAAATGAGAGTAATAAATCGAATTGTTATTGGCTCTTTCCTGATATCAAGACTTAATGTATTAAAAAAAGACTTTCTTTTTTGGTTTATTAACCAAAAGGCTAGAAAGTCTTTTTATAATCTAATTGTTCTATTTATAATCTTCTAAAATGGAGACTCAATTTCTTTTCGTTGCTTGTGTATATCACGGTTCAATTTGACTTCAGTAATAGTAATTATTACCATATATAAATTCCCGTAACCTAGTATAAAAAATAAAATAGCTTTTATATACATGGCCAAATGACCTTTTCTACAACTAGATATATTGAAAACTGCACCTCTTAAGTTCTTTGTAAAACTTATAGAATATACCATTAAATAGAATGTGTCGCGAAGACCCAACCAAGAGGTAATTTAGATTATTTTGCTTTATAATTATAATACTCACTAGTAGTACCAGCATCTCTAATGTCATGTGGAGTTATGCCCGGACCACTACCAAATCCTTTTTGTTCAATATCAATCCCTACATATTTGTATGCTGCCCATACTAGTGTGCTGCATTGCCATCTGGGGTGATTTATACTTGTAGGCTTAGTGAACGGTTGAAGTGCCCATGGTTTACCTAGTTGCTGCGTAACAAAATATATGGCTTGTGAGCGTTGGGTAGATGTTGAAGACGGTACATATAATAAGTATCCTTTTCTATCAACAAAACGATCGTCATCTAGGACTCCCCTACAAACTCCACCTGGGTGAACTGCTTCCATTAACCTCCAATAATTTACTTCATATGAACTATCATAAAACTTACCTTCAATTATCGCAATATGTCCGGTTAATCCTCCAAAACCGGCACTTTCATAAAGGATATCTCCTGCCCAAATATTGGAGAAATAAAACTTTCCATAATTAGGCATTTGTGGTAAGGACTCACCAGTATCATAATACCAAGCTCGATCCCCTGAACTAGACGATGAAGATGAAGATGTTACATGATATTTAACAGTACACAAATCATATGAACCAGTATCTTCCAAGTCATCAATAGTAACTTTTAGGTAGAAAATAAACTCCGAAATAGTTAAATCATCTTGTTCATAGAACAAATCATGAAATTCTTCGAATGTCATTTCTTCTAAATCAACGGGTTGAACCTCAGAATAATCATAATAGTCAATATAATATTCTTCTAATACATCAAGATAACTATATCTTACATTATATTCCTGGTCTTCAATAACAATAGTTTCAATCTCTCCCGTTTCATCACGGATTACCTTCGAACCCACTTCCTCATAAAACGAAACGAAACCAAAATTAAATAAGAATAAAATACTAAGTAATAATTTTTTGATCATAATCTTACCCCCTTTTATATATTTCTAATGATAATTAATCATTACCATCCATAAGAGTTTTGTTCATATTGTACTTAGCATATTTAAATAAAAGATAGAATACTAAGAAAAAGAACAAAAAAGCAATTAAACCAACTACTATATAAAACCCAATTCCAAACAATATATCTATGATTAAGTAATTAGGAGACCTTCCAAAATAAATCATCCTGATGATTGTGGAAGAACCAAATACAAAACCGATAACAGAACATATCTTCGCATATCTCTTTGAAGGGAAGTCCCCCTCCATTAAATCAGATGCCCCCAAGGAGATACCTTTTTTAGCTAATATGATTGAAGTTAAGATAAACATTCCAACTAAAAAGACTATTTCCAAACCAACTGTTAAGAAAAATGATAGTTCAAAATCATTTTCTAGTTCCCAAAGGCATAATTTTATGACTACATCAATCAAAA
>CALEGD010000052.1 GCA_937877075.1 uncultured Acholeplasmatales bacterium | reverse complement strand
ACGCTAGGATCAAACGGAAACCAATGTCCTGGATCAGCGGTAAAGGTTAACATACCCGCATTTTTAAGTCCAATATAAGCAATAAAGAGACCAATACCACCTCCGATTGCATGTTGGAGGCTTTCGGGAATCGCCTTTACAATCATTTTTCTAATTTTTGTAACTGTAATAACAATATTGATAAGACCACAGATAAATACCATACCTAATGCTTCTTGCCAAGAAAAGCCCATAACATTACTACAAACAGTATAGGTGAAGAAAGCATTTAGTCCCATTCCCGGTGCGAGAGCATAGGGAACATTCGCGAACAAACCCATTACTAAGGTGCCAATAACAGTTGCTATAATAGTAGCAAGGAAGATTGCACCATAAGGGAACGGATTAGCTTCAGTCCCGGCTTGTGTTAGCATTGCTGGGTTAACGAAGATGATGTAGACCATTGCAAAGAAGGTTGTTGCACCGGCGATTAGTTCTTTACTAACGGTTGTCCGGTTTTCCTTCAGTTTAAAAAAGTCGTTCATACCTTTATCCTTTCATCCTTTTATATTTTTAGTTTTGTTGTAAATAAAAAAGCAAGTACCTAATTTTTAGTACTCGCCAATAATTTACCAACATGCCTGCTGAAAGAACAGCATATGGGCTGTCTATAACCAATAGTCAAGCGATTAGGTCGCTTGGTAGAGACTTTGGAACCAAATTATCCAAATTATACTGGCGATGCTATTAAATTTACAGTTACAAAACTATGGCTACATTTTACCACAGGATAAAACTTATGACAATAGTTTGAAAATGTTTACATCGACTTTTTTAAAAAAAGGTAAGATTTTGGCGAATTATAGCAAGAAATATTATCTTAAAATTATATATTATCTATGATTGTATAATCATAATACTATTATGGATAATTAAAGATAAATTATAACGGAATTTCCTTCCTAAGTTATAGACGACAGAACCACTTGATGTATTATTTGTAAATGTTTTAAATATGACCGAGACTTTTAAAACAACAAACCCAAAGTAAAAACGACTACCGCTTCCGATAACGGTTCTTGATGTTTACTTGTCAGTGATTGCGCGTTGCGTTATATCTTTTCTTTCTTGATTTACTTGTATATTTAAGAATAAAATTACAAATTTTCCCGAAATTCAAAACTAAATTTTCTTTACTGTCATTAGGGATTCTAAAAAGCAATTTTCTTGAAATAGAATAATAATTAAGATAGTATAATAGTAATGATTATTTTAAGGAGAAATTAACTTGGAAAAAATAAAATTTGTTATCTTTGGAGGAACCGGGGACTTAACAAAAAGAAAACTACTTCCCGCCCTCTATAATTTAGAAACTGAAAACTTGCTTCCGAAAGATTTTGAAGTCATTGCCGTCGGCAGGAGAAATCTAAATTCTGATCTATATAAAGAAAAAGCAATAATCGCAATACAGGAGTATTCTCGAAAAGAACTTGATTTAGATATTTGGGAGAAATTTCAAAAGAAAATAAATTATCTAAAAATGAACTTCCTTAAGGAAGATGATTATCATCATTTAGGAAAGTTGCTTCAAGATTCTAAACAAGTTATTTTTTATTTTGCAGTGGCACCGGAATATTTTGAAACGATTACCGTTAATCTGGAAAAGAAAGTTTTAAAGGAATTAAAAATCTCACCACAAGTCGTGATTGAAAAACCTTTCGGATATGACCTTACTTCCGCTATTTTCTTGAATAACCTATTAGTAAAAACATTCGGAGAAAGAAATATCTACAGAATTGATCATTACCTTGGGAAAGAAATGCTTCAAAACATAATGTTTATTCGCTTCGCAAACAGTATTTTTGAACCGATTTGGAATCATCATTATATCGAACAAATTCAGATTATCTCATCGGAAACCCTCGGAATTGAAAATCGCGGCAATTATTATGAACAAGCGGGTGCCCTCCGTGATATGTTACAGAGCCATCTCTTGCAGCTCTTAAGTTTAATAGCGATGGAAAAACCCGATAACCTTGATACTGAAACCATCAGAAATGAGAAAGTAAAGGTGTTAGAAAATCTTAAACCTTTATCAGATGATGAAATTAGAGATTATTTGGTTTGTGGACAATATGGAGGAAGTGATGAAATTCCCGCTTATAGGGAGGAAGCGAATGTTGGAATTGATTCAAATACCGAAACCTTTGTTGCCCTAAGAACTTTTATTGATAATGAACGCTGGCAGAATGTTCCCTTCTACATTCTCACCGGAAAAAGATTACCGGTGAAAAAAACCGAAATAATTATTCAATTTAAAAAACTATCTTCTCCCTATCATGAAGAGGAAATTAAGAATAATCTTCTGGTTTTCAAAATCCAGCCCGAAGAAGGAATTTATTTTGAATTTAATTCAAAGAAACCGGGAACACCGAGAGAAATTGTTCCGGTCAAGATGGATTTCTGCCAAAACTGTGAGATCGGAATCAATTCACCGGAAGCATATGAAAGATTGCTTTTTGATGTTATTAGGGGGGACGCCACTCTCTTTACAAGATGGGATGAAGTTGAACATTCTTGGAGATTTGTTGATCGGATTATCGCTTCAAGATCTAAGAAAAAGGACTTCCCGAACTACCTCGCCTTTTCCTGGGGACCGGTGGAAGCTAAGGAAATGATTGAAAAAGATAAAAAAAACTGGTTAACCTTGGAGGAAAAGTATGAAAATTTATGATATATCGATGAAGATACATCCGAAAATGGCAGTCTATAAAAATCGAGATGAAAAGCGACCGAAATTTACGATTCAAAGTGATTTTAATACGGGTTCAAGTTATGAAACTAGGCTTGATATTAATCTTCATACCGGGACTCATATTGATGCCCCTCTTCATATGATTAAGGAAGGAGAGTTTCTTGATTCCTACCCTTTAGAAAGGTTTATTACACTCTGTAAGGTATTTGATTTTCGGGGGTTAAGTAAAATTTCAGCTAATGACCTTCAAAAGAAAAAGATTGAAGTTGGGGACTTTATCCTTTTAAAAACCGATAATTCGGAAAGTGAAGAATTTGACTTTAATTTTACTTTTCTTGAAGAAAGCGGAGCTAAGTATTTAAGGGATCTAGGAATTAGTGGCGTCGGTATTGATGCCCTTGGGATTGAAAGAAACCAAGCGGATCACATAACCCATAAGACGCTCCTTGGAGAGGGAATCATTATTCTTGAAGGTTTGCGTTTAGGAAAGGTTAGTGAAGGTAATTATTATTTAATTGCTCTTCCGCTTAAAATTGAGGGGGTTGAAGCGGGGCCGACAAGAGCGGTTTTAATCGATGAAATCTAAAAACATTCCTAGTATTGGAATGTTTTTTAGTTAAGGAATATTTTTTTAAAGCTATCGGGAATAATACATTTATCTTTTACTTAATATGACCTTTTAATTACAAGGTGATATATGGTATAATTTAGGTAGAATAAATAAAAGGAGATAATGTTTTGAAGAAATTATTTAGCGTAAAGTCAGAAATTGGAAAACTGAAGACAGTGTTGTTACACCGACCCGGGTTAGAACTGGAAAACCTAACTCCGAGGATGCTTGAAAAATTATTATTTGATGATATCCCCTGGCTCAACCTTGCCGTTCATGAACATGATTATTTAGCTGATTTATTCAAAAGCAGGGGCGTTGAGGTCCTCTATCTTTCCTCTTTGGTTTCGGAAGCTTTAGATGTAAATCCCGAAATCAAACAGAAATTCATCAAACAATTTCTTTTTGAAGCACATATTCATAGTGAAACCCTAACCAATGTCCTTACAGATTATCTAAACTCCTTTACCGATACTAAAGAAATGGTAGAAAAAACCATGGCCGGCATTCGAAAATCTGAGGTTCCTAACTTTATCAGGCGAACTCTTTCGGATTATATTCGCGATTATCCTTTTGTAACCGATCCGATGCCTAATCTATATTTCACCCGTGATCCGTTTTGTGTCGTCGGAAATGGTATTATGTTAAACAAAATGTTTACCTTGACCAGAAGTCGGGAAACCATCTACGGAGAATATATTTTTAATTATCATCCTAAATACGGAAATCCACCGGAAATCTATTACTTCCGGGACTTCCCTTCTACAATTGAAGGCGGAGACATCTTAGTTTTAAGTGATAAAGTTCTCGCAATCGGTGTCAGTGAAAGAACCCATCCTTCCGCTATTGAAAAACTGGCAAAAATACTTTTCTTTAAATATAAAAGTGGTTTTCAAAAGGTTTTGGCGGTTGATATTCCAAAAACAAGATCCTTTATGCATTTAGATACCGTCTTCACCCAGGTTGATTACGGTAAGTTTACCACTCATGCGGAACTAAATGATGTTATGCGAGTTTTTGAACTATCACCCGATATTGAACATGAAGGTAAATTGACAGTCAAACCGATTGAAAAACCTTTGCGAGAAATCTTGGAGCATTATCTAGAAAGAGATATTACTCTGATTCCTTGCGGCGGTAATGATCTTGTTGCCGGCAGTCGTGAACAATGGAGTGATGGAGCTAATACTCTAGCAATCGCTCCCGGTGAAGTTATTGTCTATCAAAGAAACCATATAACCAATGAATTGCTTGTTCAAAACGGAATCAAAATTCACACGATTCCCTCGAGTGAATTATCGCGGGGACGAGGCGGGCCGCGCTGTATGAGCATGCCATTTTATCGTGAGGAAATATAATTAAGGAGGAAATTATGAAAATAAATCTTAAAGGAAGAAGTTTTCTAACCTTACTCGATTATTCACCGAGTGAAATTGCTTATCTATTAGAACTTTCCGGAAAACTAAAAACAATTAAAAGAGAAGGAAAAACTCATCCAAAACTTCCCGGAAAGAATATTGTCATCCTTTTTGAAAAGGATTCGACCCGCACCCGTTGTGCTTTTGAAGTTGCCGGTTATGATCTGGGAATGGGTGTTACTTATTTAGGCCCGAGCGGATCGCAAATGGGAAAGAAAGAAAATATCAAAGATACGGCCAGAGTTTTAGGAAGAATGTATGACGGTATTGAATACCGCGGTTTTGCTCAGGAAACAGTAAAGATCTTATCTAAATATTCGATGGTTCCGGTCTGGAACGGCTTAACCGACCTTTACCATCCGACCCAAATACTTGCAGATTTCCTAACCATTCAAGAACGTTTCGGAAGACTTAAAGGAATTAAATTTGCTTATCTCGGCGATGCTCGGAATAATATGGGAAATTCCTTGATGATTGGCTCCGCGAAAATGGGTCTTGATTTTCGGGCAGTTGCACCAAAAGCCCTCTGGCAGAGTAATGAACTTGTTGAGCGCTGCCAAGAGATTGCCAAGGAAACCGGTGCTAAAATTACACTGACCGAAGACTTGGATGAAGGAGTTAGGGATGCGGAAGTGATTTACACCGATGTTTGGGTTTCAATGGGAGAAAGCGAAGATGCTTGGAAAGAAAGAATAGAACTTCTTCTTCCCTATCAAGTAAATCGGGAAGTTATGAAAAAAGCGGCTCCGAATGCGATTTTCTTACATTGTCTGCCTGCTTTCCATAATCTTGAAACAATTGTCGGGAAAGATATTTATAAGAAATTTAATTTGGAAGGAATCGAAGTAACCGAAGATGTTTTTGAATCCGAGCAATCTTTAGTTTTTGAGGAAGCGGAAAACCGTCTTCACAGTATTAAAGCGATAATCTTTGCAACCTTAGGCGGAGATTTATGAAAAGAATCTTAATTGCCCTCGGGGGTAATGCTTTAGGTAATACTCCCGAGGAACAATTACTTTTGGCTGATAAAACCGCAAAAGCCCTTATTCCCCTTGTCTCAGAAGGAAATGAATTAATCATCACTCACGGCAATGGACCGCAAGTGGGGATGATTAATCTAGCTTTTGAAAGCGCTTCCGTTCCAAAAATGCCCTTTCCGGAATGCAATGCCTTAAGCGAAGGTTATATCGGATACCACCTTCAAAATGCTCTTGGTAATGAATTAAAAAAATATCATCTAAAAAAAGAAGTTGTGACCATTATTACTCAGGTTGAAGTTAATCCGGATGATCCGGCTTTCTTCAACCCAACAAAACCAATCGGCTCTTTTTATTCCGAACAAGAAGCAAAATTAATTGAAAAAGAACGCGGTTATCTGATGAGGGAAGATTCCGGAAGAGGATATCGAAGAGTTATCGCCAGTCCAAAACCGATTAATATTCTTGAAGCGGAAAGCATAAAAACTTTAGTCGAGGCGGGACAGATTGTTATTGCCTGTGGGGGCGGCGGCATTCCGGTAGTGAAGAAGGAAGGACGTTTCTACGGTATTGATGCCGTGATTGATAAGGATTATGCTTCAAGCCTGCTTGCCGGCATACTTCAAGCCGACTATTTCTTTATACTGACGGCGGTTGATAAAGTTGCCATCAATTTCGGACAAGAAGATCAAAGGAATCTCGATATAATAAACTTTGAGGATGCAAAGAAATATCTTCAAGAAGGACATTTTAAAAAAGGTAGTATGTTGCCGAAAGTCGAAGCTGCCTTAAGCTTTTTGGAAGTTAATCCAAAAGGTGTTGCCGTAATTGCTTCTTTAGAAAAAGCCACTGAAGCTTTAATTGGGGAAGCTGGTACCAGAATTATTAAATAGGAAAGGAGAATAAATGCGTAAGGAAAACGTAAAAGTAGCTATTTGGGGATTCGGAGCAATGGGTTCCGGAATGGCGAGAATGATCTTAAAGAAAAAGGGATTCAGTATTGTCGGGGTTTGTGATGTAAATCCCGAGTTGGTAAACAAAAGTCTCTATCAGGTATTAGGGCTAGAAAGGCCTGTTACCGGAGACATTATTATTAAAGACGATATCAATAAAGTCGTAACGGAAGGTTCTTGTGATGTTGCGATCCTTGCAACCGACTCCTATACCGCCAAAGCTTTTCCAAAGCTTAAATATCTTTTGGAGAAAAAAGTTAATGTTATTTGTACGGCCGAAGAAATGGCCTATCCACAGGCAAAGGAAATTGAACTGAGTAAAGAACTGGATGAAATCGCTAAAGCAAATGATGTATCGGTTCTTGGAACCGGAGTAAACCCCGGGATGATGATGGACTTGTTAGTCATTTGTTTGACCGGAATTATGGAGGAAGTTGATAAAATCGAGGTCGCAAGAATCAACTCTCTTTCCCCTTTCGGAGAGACAGTTATGGAAGAACAAGGAGTTGGTTTAAGCCTTGATGAATTCAATGAAAAGATGAATGAAGGAAGTCTTGCCGGTCATGTCGGTTTCCGGGAATCAATTGCCATGATGAACAATGCCTTGGGTCTCGGAATCGATCGCTTTGATCAAAAAATGCTTCCGATAATGAGTTCCGTTGACCGAAAATCAAAATATGGATTTGCCGGAAAAGGTATGGTTGCCGGAGTTGATATGAGGGCTTTTGCCTATAAAAATGATAAATTAATGATTGAGATGAAACATCCGCAACAAATCGAACCACAACTTGAAGGTATTTTAACCGGGGATTATATCACTTTATCGGGTAGGCCGGAAGTAAAAATGAGTATCGTCCCGGAAGTTGACGGAGGAATCGGAACAATTGCGATTTGTGTTAATATGATTCCTCACATCATCAATGCTGCGCCGGGCTTAAAAACTATGATCGATCTTCCCGTTCCCCGGGCTATCGTGGGTGATGTCAGGAAAATGATTGAGGAGGGGAAATGATTAAAAAGGGTTCATGGGTAAGAATTAAGAAGGTTATTCTCCGACCTGAAGAAAGGGCGGATAATCTCCCTTTAGATACAAAGCTGGTACCCCTTGTTATGTGGACTAAAGGCTATCTTTTAGAGGACAGCAAACTTGGTGAACTAGTACAAATTAAAACTGCAATCAACCGTAGTGAGGAAGGCATTCTTGTAGAAGAATCACCTACCTTCCGTCATGACTACGGTGATTTTGTCATGGAAATTTTAAAAATCAGAGAGATTGTTAAGGGGGAACTGGATAATGAAGAATAGTTCCTATCAAGCGGTAATGTCGC
The DNA here is from genome assembly GCA_937877075.1 of uncultured Acholeplasmatales bacterium. Taxonomy (GTDB): domain Bacteria; phylum Bacillota_I; class Bacilli_A; order ML615J-28; family CAG-698; genus DTU067. Next base: position 11,256 of record CALEGD010000052.1, on the reverse strand, counting down.
GCCGAAACGAGATCATGAAAGCTTCTGTCGGAATCGATTATGATCTATATAAATTAGGAAGTATTGGCTTTGATTATGAAAGAATGATGACGGAGACCGGTTATAATCTGGATAATGTTCGAATAATCCAAAATGAAAGTGGGGTCGGTGGGACCCCCTTAAAAGAATTAAGGAATATTACCAAATTAGTCCGAAAAACCTCCAAACCCGGCTATGGTGCCCGAATCTTCATCAAAGATGAAGCTTTAAATGATTCCGGAAGTTTTAAAGCTAGACGGGCATCCATTTCTTGTTACCAAGCAAAAAAACAAGGATATAAGGGCGTTATTGCTGCTACCAGCGGTAATTATGGAGCCGCGGTTGCTTCTCAAGCCGCAAAATACAATTTAAAATGTCTTGTAATTCAAGAATGCTATGATTCTAAGGGTATCGGTCAACCGGAAATAATTGAAAAGGCCAGGGCTTGTGAAGCCTATGGAGCCGAAGTCATCCAACTTTCTGTCGGACCTGAGCTCTTTTATACCTTTTTAAGACTTTTGGAAGAAACCGGTTATTTTAATGCTTCACTTTATACCCCCTATTCAATCATCGGAATTGAAACCTTGGGTGCAGAGATTGTCGAGGACTGCCTTAACTTAACGGGAAAACTCCCGAAAGCCGTCATCTGTACAAATGCCGGTGGCGGAAATTTAACCGGAACTGCCAGAGGAATACAAAAAATAAGTCCGGAAAAAATTGAAATTATCGGGGCCAGCGTTGATTTAAGCGGTTTACATATGGCAAGCGATCATGATTTTAATAGAAAGTCCTTTACAACCGGGCATACCGGATTCGGAATGCCTTATACAACCAATCCCGATCGCAGCGATGTTCCCCGCTCAGCAGCAAGGCCCCTACGCTATATCGACCGTTACCTGACCGTAACTCAGGGTGAGGTCTTCTTTACTACCGAGATGCTGGTTGCCTTAGAAGGAATTGAAAGAGGTCCGGCCGGTAATACATCACTCGCCGCCGCTTTCAGTTTAGCTCAGGAATTTCCCCAAGACGAAATTATCGTCGTTCAGGAAACCGAATATACCGGTGCCGGGAAGCACCATCAAACTCAATTATCCTTTGCCAGAAAGATGGGAATTGACCTTCGGTTTGGTAATCCGGAAGATGAAGTACCGGGTCAATCAATCATTCTCCCCGATTCTATTACGAAGATTAAGGCCAAGGATTTAGATTTAGACCGCATCCGTACTTCTTTAATCAGGAACGCTACTAAAAATAGCGAGCATTTAACTACTCCTGATCTTAATTATCTGGCTACAGAGGTTAACTCTGATAAAAAATATGTCCAAGAAAAACTAAAGATACTCGGAAAACAATGGGAGGAAGTAAATGAATAAAGTCCTACAAAGAAAAGATGATTTTAAAAAGCGCCGTAAAAGTTTGGAAGGCTATAGCGATTCTGAATTAATAACCTATTTTTGGAAACTTTTAGAAAAAGTTGTCGATCCTCTGATTGAACTAGCAAGGACTCATACCAGTCCCGCAATTGAGCGTTCCGTACTCTTAAGGATGGGTTTTTCCAGTCTCGAAGCAAAAGATTTGGTTGAAAAAGCCCTCAACAATTCCTTAATCGGAAAGGGAGCGGGTCATGTTGTCTATCGCTATTCTCGCCTTAAAAACATCAATATTCGAGAAGCAGGACTTCAGCTTCTAGAAAATATTGGTTGGAATGAGGTAAAACAAAGTTTTGAGGTGAATTATGAAAGCCAGTGATAAGCTAAATATTCGAAATATCTTAAAAGATCTCGATATTTACGTTCCGCGTCGGCACGGTTGGACTTGGAGAAAGAGGGTTCCGAATTTAGAAATGGGAGGCCACCAGTATTCGGATTCCTCCGAACCCTTAACGCAAAGCGTTCCGCTTCCGGCCGCTAAATATTTTGGAAATATCGACCCCCAACCGGATTCGGTAATCACTACCGAAATTGCCTCGGGAAGATTCGAAGATGATATCCGCAGAATGAGAATGGCCGCTTGGCATGGGGCCGATCATATTATGGTTATCAGGACCGCCGGTCAATCTCATTTCGACGGACTGATTGAAGGTACGCCTCAAGGCGTCGGCGGAGTTCCAATCACCAGAAAACAGGTCCGGGCCCAAAGAAAAGCCCTCGATCTGATTGAAGATGAAGTCGGACGACCGATTAATTATCATTCCTATGTTTCGGGGGTGGCGGGACCGGATATTGCCGTAATGTTTGCGGAGGAGGGGGTTAACGGTGCTCACCAAGATCCCCAATATAATGTCCTTTATCGAAATATCAATATGGTCCGATCATTTGTTGATGCGGCAGAATCAAAGTGCATTATGGCTTGGGCCGATATGCTTCAAATTGACGGTGCCCATAATGCCAATGCAACGGCGGTGATAGCGGAAAAAGTAATGCCGGAACTCTTGGTTCAACACGGAATCAATTGTCTCTTTTCCGTAAAATCTGGGATGAAAAAAGAAAATATTGCCCTTTCAACCGTTCCTCCGACCGCTTCCCCAGCTCCGGATTTAAAAATCAATCTACCTTATGCCGTGGCGCTCAGGGATTTCTTCAGCGAATATAAAATGCGTGCGCAGATGAACACCAAGTATATGGAGTCCTCTACAAGAGAGGCTACCGTTACTCATGTGATGAATATGCTCATATCAAAATTAACCAGTGCCGACATTCAGTCGACCATTACCCCGGACGAAGGAAGAAATGTCCCTTGGCATATGTATAATGTAGAAGCGCTCGACACCGCAAAACAGACTTTAACCGCCCTTGACGGTTTAAAAGAACTTGTAGAAGTGAGAAGCGACGGTTATATGAAAAAAACGGTAAGGGAAATCAAAGAAAGAGCAATCCTCTTTTTGGAAGAATTGCTTGAAGTCGGCGGTTATTTTGAAGCCGTAGAACAAGGATTCTTTATTGATTCTGGAATCTATCCGGAAAGAAACGGTGATGGTATTTCCAGAAAAATCAACGGAGGTATCGGTGCCGGTACCGTTTATCCCCGTGACCGTGATTATTTTGCTCCGGTTACCGCTCATTTCGGTCATAATAGTAAATTATACGAATATTTCAACTCACCTTCTGAATTAATCGGAGGCTGTACTCTAGAAGACAGAAAGAAAATCATCTACATCGACGAACTTGATGAAAATGATAATGTAAATAAACGTCTTCAGGAAAAAGAAGAATTCCTTGATTCATCAATAATAAAACCTGAAGTTGAGTGGCTCGGTGACGGGATTATAGTTCTTGATATGACTTTACCGACATCTGTTCGTTATGCGGAAGCGGCGGCGATTAAGATAGCAGAAAAGATGAATCTGGAAGATCCAGAAGTCATCCATAAGGAATTACTTCACCCCGCGGAAGCAACTAGAATCCAAGTCAAAGCCAGAGTTAATTTTTCCGTTGACCTTTCCGAAATCAAACTGCCACCCGTCCAAATAGTCTTAAGTGATGAAGAAATTAAAGATTTTATAAAAAAACATCCGCTTAAAATAGTTGCCGGAACCATCGGCGAGGATGAGCACTCGGTCGGTTTAAGAGAAATCATCGATATCAAACATGGTGGCATTGAAAAATACGGAATCGAGTGTACCTATCTTGGCACTTCCGTTCCCGTAAATAAAATTGTTGATGCGGCGGTGGAAATCGAAGCTGATGCGATTCTGATCTCTACAATTATCTCTCATGATGAAATTCATTACAAGAATATGAAAAAGGTTCATGATTACGCCGTCGAAAGGGGAATCAGAGAAAAAGTCCTGATTATTGCCGGTGGAACCCAAGTCGTTCCGGAACTGGCTTTTGCTACCGGGGTCGATATTGGTTTCGGCCGCGGAACAAAAGGTAGTGAGGTCGCATCTTTTCTTGTCAGACGGAAGAAGGAAATTTTAAAACAATGAAAATTGATGCTTTAGTAGCAGAAATCGGCAGCACCACTACAATCTTAAATGCCTTTACAAACCTAAACAGCAATCCCATTTTTCTCGGTCAAGGAATTAGTCCGACTACCGAAGAAGACATTAGTATTGGTTTTGTAAATGCCCAAAAAGATTTGGAACAAAAACTCGGATTTCCAATTGAAGCCAAAGATTCCTTTGCTTCCTCTTCGGCTGCCGGTGGTCTGAAAATGAGTGTCCATGGTCTTGTCTATGAAATGACGGTTAAAGCCGCTAAAGAAGCGGCTTTAGGAGCGGGTGCCAACCTCCACTTAATAACAGCAGGAAAACTATCCGCTGCTGATTTGGAGAAAATTAAAAAATTAAATCTCAATATCATCATGATAGCCGGAGGCGTCGATTACGGGGAAGCGGAAACCGCCCTTCAAAACAGCGAAGCAATTGCTTCTTCAAAGTTAAATATTCCCGTCATCTATGCCGGAAATATCGTAAATCAAGATAAAGTAAGGCAGGTTTTCGAAAAATACAATCAGAAAGACTATCTCTTTATCACCGCTAATGTTTATCCAAAAATCGACCGACTAGAGGTGGGAGAAGCCAGAGAAGTTATTCAAGCTGTCTTTGAGAAACATATTACCACCGCACCGGGCATGGAAAAGATTCGCCCTTTGATTAAAGGGAACATCCTTCCTACTCCGGGAGCGGTAATGAAGGCTGCACTTCTTCTTCAAAAAACCTTGGGTGACCTCGTTGTTGCCGATATTGGCGGGGCTACCAGTGACGTTTTCTCGGTTGCTTCCGATACCGAAGAAATCAATCGCATTCTCTTTGCGCCGGAACCCTTTGCAAAGAGGACGGTTGAAGGCGATCTCGGGGTTTTCATAAACCGAGAGAATCTAATCAAGTTAATTGGAGAAGTTGAAATTAAAAAAATCCTCGATTTATCCGATACCGAATATCAGGAGATTTTAAAAAATTACCAAAAGATTCCCGATAAAAAACAACTTCCGCTAACCGAACTGCTAGCAGAATCCGCCTTGAAGATTGCTTTGAAAAGACATGCGGGGAAAATCATCCCCTTATATGGCGGCGGCGGGAAAAAAGCAGCCGAAGGTAAGGATTTAACCGGAATTAAATATTTGATTGGAACCGGAGGTGCTCTCACCAGGCTCCCTAACCGTAGAAGTATTATTGAAAAGGCAATTGAAAAAAATGATCCGCTTTTACTCTTACCGGGAGGGGAAACAAAAGTTCTCCTCGACAATCACTATATTATGGCAGCAGCAGGAGTTCTTTCGGTAAAATATCCGGAAGCGGCTGTAAAGCTTATTATGAATAGTTTGGAGGCAATATGAATTACCCTCAAATAGAAATTAATTTAAAAAAGGTTAAAGAAAACGCCATGACCTTGCTTGAGGATTGTAGAAGAGCGGGCATTGAATCAATCTTTTTAGTCAGTAAAGTTTTAGCCGGCGATAAAAGAGTTGTGGAGTCGCTAATGGATGTCGGCTTCTCACATTTAGCCGATTCCAGAATAGAAAACTTAATTGCTTTTTCTCGTTACCAGATTCCGAAAATACTTTTAAGATTGCCGATGATAAGTGAAGCCGAGGTAGTTGTAAACTATACCGACATCTCCTTGAATTCGGAGATGTCGGTTATCCAAGCATTAAATCAAGAAGCAAAAGTACAAAACAAAATCCATAATATCATTTTAATGTTTGATTTGGGTGACCTTCGGGAAGGAATCTTTTATCAAGACGATTATCTGGATCTAGTCGGCGAAGTTCTTACCCTTTCTCATATCAAATTATTCGGAATCGGAACCAATCTTACCTGTTATGGCGGCATAATCCCAACGAAAGAAAATCTTTCGGAATTGATTAAGATTAAAAACCGAATCGAAGACGCTTTTTCGATAAAACTAAATATCATTTCCGGTGGAAATTCTTCAACACTTCATTTATTTCCCGATATTCCCGAAGGCATTAATAATCTTCGTATCGGAGAAGCCCTTTTTCTAGGTAGAGAGACCGCCTACGGTAAGATTCTCCCGGGAATGCATAGTGATTGTTTTATTCTAAAGGCGGAGTTAATTGAAGTAAAAGATAAACCCAGTTATCCGATTGGAATAATCGGTATGGATTCCTTCGGTAATATTCCTGAAATCGAAGATTGTGGTTTGATGAGACGCGGAATTCTTGCTATCGGTAAACAAGATATAATCTTGGATAATCTATTTCCATTGGATGATAGTTACACTATCATCGGAGGCAGCAGTGATCACTTGCTCGTAAATCTTAAAAAAGAGTATAAAGTTGGAGACCATCTTTCTTTCGGAATAAATTATCCCGGCTTATTACAATTAATGACCTCGCCTTATGTAAAAAAGAAATATTTCTAAAACAAAACATCAGCCAAAATGCTGATGTTTTTTAGTCAAGATACTCAAAACTCACTTCAAGATCGATTTTCGCTACCTTCGCAATTGTTTCATGGACTGAACAATGCTCAGCACTGAGTTCTGCAGTTTTTAAAAATTGGTTTTCATTACTTGGATTCATAATCACTAACTTAATTAATACTTCTTTAAGGGTTGTCGGTACTTCTTCTCTTTTAACACCGGAAATCTCCATTTTTGCACCGGAAAAGAGCAATCTTTTCTTCTTCGCGATTCCGACAAAAGTACTGTAAAAACAACCGCCTAATGCTCCGAAAAGGAGATGATATGGTCTCATCTCACCGATATCACTGCCCAGTGGAAGCGAACCGTTTGGAGAAAACATCCTACCTTGGAAATCTTCTTTCCATTCAAATCTAATATTATCTACTGCCATTTTAATCACCTCGCTTATATTATACATCTTTTTATTTATAATATAAAAAACTTGCTCTTTTGATTAAGGTCATTGTATAATAAGATTGGAAAGAGAGGTTTTTATGGTAAATTATATTCCGGAACCGTTTCGAATTAAAATGGTGGAAAGGATAAGAATCCTTCCTAGGTCAGAAAGAGAAGAAAAAATCAAGCAAGCAGCTTATAATCTTTTCAATTTGAAATCCGAGGATATTTATATTGACCTGCTAACAGACAGCGGTACCAATGCAATGAGTGATCTCCAATGGTCAGCAATGATGCGAGGTGATGAATCTTATGCCGGATCAAGAAGCTATTTAAGACTTTTAGAGACCGGTCGGGACATCTTCAACTATCATTATCTACAACCTGTTCATCAAGGACGGGCTGCAGAAAAAACTCTTTTCCCTCTGCTTCTCAAAAAAGGGAAATATGCAATTTCCAACACGTTCTTTGATACTACCAGAGCTCATGTTGAGTTAACCGGAGCGAGAGCTTTGGATGCGGTAGTGGCTGAGGCTAAAAACCCAAGTCTTCGCGCCCCTTTTAAAGGCAATATGGATTTAAAAAAGCTTCAAGATTTAATCAATGTCTATGGCAATAAAGTGGGTTTAATTGTGATGACAATTACCAATAATTCCGCCGGCGGACAACCGGTATCAATGGAAAACTTACGTGAAGTATCAAAAATAGCCAAAAAGCATCAGATACCTTTTTGTCTGGATGCTGCCAGATTTACGGAAAACGCCTATTTCATAAAAATGCGCGAAGAAAATTATCAAGAAATTAGTCTCAAGGAAATCGTCCGGGAAATGTTCGGCTATGCCGATATGTTTACCATGAGTGCCAAGAAAGATGCGATTCTAAACATTGGCGGATTAATCGGTATTAAAGATAATGAAGAACTATATCAAAAAGTATGTACTCAAACCATTTCCTATGAAGGTTTCATCAGTTATGGGGGACTCGCCGGTAGAGATTTAGAAGCAATGGCCACAGGGCTCTATGAAGGTCTTGATGAGAATTATCTTCATTATCGAATCGGACAGATAGAATACCTTGCAGGAAAACTTGATGAAGCCGGAATTATCTATCAAACTCCAGCCGGAGGTCACGGACTTTTTATTGATGCGAAAGCGATGTTTCCTCATATCCCTTATTACTGTTTTCCGGCTCAAGCCTTAGCGGTGGAGCTTTATAAAGAAGCAGGCATCCGTACCTGTGATATCGGCTCTTTTATGCTCGGTTGTGACCCCGATAGCGGACGCCAACTTGAATCAGAATTTGAATTCACCAGACTTGCGATCCCCAGACGCGTCTATACCCAATCTCATTTGGATTATGTTGCAGAAGCGTTAATTAATATTAAGAAACGCAGTCATGAAATCAAAGGTTTTAAAATAATCTGGGAACCTTCTGTATTAAGACATTTTCAAGCTAAACTAGAACCGTTATAAGTAAAACCCCGCCATGCGGGGTTTTAGTTTTCTTGGGTACGTCTTCTCCTGCTGACATAAATAGTTATTATGAAGAAGACTAAGGTAAAAGCAAATTGGATTAAAAAATTACCGAAGATGCTTTCGAGATTATCAAAATTGAAATGTTTTAAAGAAGCAATGCGTTCATTATTTTGTATATAATAATAACTTGGTATTAGTCTGGCAATCAGCAAAATGTTTTTGTCTAAAAGGTATTGAGGAATAAAGACGCCGGTAATAAAGGAAAATCCTAAAGAAAATATCGTCCCAAAAGCGCCGATAACATTCCTGGAATCAAAGATTGTCACGATCAAATAAGCAAGAGCAATCATCGGAATCGTAAAGATTAATGCATTCAACATCAAGAAAAGACCGTTTTTGGTCAGAATCGCTTCGGGAAATAAAATGATACTGATGGCTATCAAACCTATGATGAAAGCTAATCCGAGTATAAAATTGCCAAGAAAGAGCATCGTATTAAATTTCCGGTCGGAAATTGAGGCTATCATATTCCTTCTTTTAACCCCAAGTGGTTTAAAGGAAATCATAATTGAACTAATTACCGTAAGGACTAAGGCAATTATTATATAAGCCATGTAATTATAATAAAAATGTGGATGATAGAAGTTTTCGTTTTCATCAACCAGGGTAAGAGTTTCAACTTCAAGATCCAGTTTTTCTCTTAATTGAAAGATAAGATCATCTTCTCCCAAATCATTATTTAAATAAACAAAGGCCAATTGCGAATATTTATGAATTACTCGGAAAATTATTTGAGTATTAGGTGAAGACGGATGCGACCTGGTTTTTATTTTTAAGATTTCTTCCCCGGTTAAGGAAGCGGTATAGCCCTTCGGTATTTCGATATACATGCTGATATCATTATAGAAAAGTGCATCATCAATTTTATCTTTACTTATGTCTTTGAAAGTCGCATAATTTTCAAGATAATTTTTTAGTCCGCGAGTTAATTCTGTATCATCTTCATCAACAAAAACCACCCCGCTTTTTACATTGCTATATTCAAAGTTTTCCGGTTTATAACTGTTAATGGCAATTAAAGTTATGAAAATAAAAACAATAAAATAAATTAAGACTGTAACAAAATTCTTGGAAAAAATCTTCCAATACAATTTAAACACTATCATATCTGGTCCTCCTGATTTTTAAATAAGTTGCCAGAATCATTAATATTGAAAGAATTGCCAGAATTCCAAGGCTTCGAAAATAACGGGTTAAATCGGAAAAGTAATAAAGACTGTAGAAGGAATCAGTAACTAAACTTGCCGGGTTAAGGTAACTTAAAAACGGTATGTTCTTATCAACAAAGTTTTTTTCAGCTACTGACATTAAACCCGAAAGAGCGCTGAGCAGAAGTGAAAGAACGGTCATAATTCCTTCTTTTTTCCCATAATTTCCGCGAATCAAAGCCGAAAACATCGCGCCCATCGCAATCCCCGCTATCGTCCCGAAGAGGGTCGCAAGCATGATTAAAAAGATACTTCGAGAAAATTCTACTCCGAGAATAAATTTCAAATAAGTGATTAAAACTATGTTCCCGGCAAAATGAATCGTCAGAGCCGCTAAGAAATAAAGGATAATCAACTTCATTTTTGATGTCGGTGCAACACTTACCCGAGTCGCTAAAGGCGAATTATCGGCTTCTAAATCAAAGATAAGGCCGATTCCCCAATAGGACCCAAACATACAGGACATAGCGATTAAAGCATAAAAATAGATAACAAAGGCATTGGTAACGGGGTTGTTAGAGACGGAGATTTCTTGCAGGAAGACATTATCTTTCCCCATATCCGCCAAAATTTCGGCTTGTTTATCGGGATCTAGAGTTTCAATTTCAAGGAAAAAACTAGTAGCCTGAAGATACTCATCAAGAAAGGATTTTGTAATTGTTTGACTAAGACCGTTTTCGTTAATCCGGTAATTTATTTTTCCTTCCTCAGAAAAAATATAACCGGTCAGTTTCTCTTCTTGAAGCAAGGTTTCAAGTTCTTCAAGATTATATTCTTCATTTACGATAAACAGCGGTTCCCCGGGAGCGTATTCAGCTGCTTTCATATTTGCAACTAATTCTAAATCAGTTTTATCGGAAGCAATAAAAACATCAACTGAAGCAAAAGTGGGCCGGGATGTTAGGTTCCCAAATCCCATGTGGAAGAAAAGTCCGAGACAAAGCGGAAAGACAAAGGTCCAAAAAAGATTGCCTTTGCTTCTTAATAAGATCTTTACACGGCCAAGATAGTGTCGCATCAGTCACGCAACTCCTTCCCAGTAATTTCTAAAAACACATCGTTTAAAGTCGGAAGTTCAGAAAAGAGGATTCCGTATTTAATCTCGTGACGAGTGAGAATTTCTAGAACACTAGGAATATTTGTCCGGCCTTTTCCGCTTTTAATTATCAGCATCTCATCTTTATAAAATACCTTATAAACATTGGGAATTTGATTAAAAAGATTCAAATATTCGGGTTTTGGTTCTAAAAGTTGCACTTCAATTGTTTCGCCGTGGCTGATACTGTCTTTTAGTTCCTCTTTTGTACCGTGAGCCACTACTTGTCCTTTATCCATAATAACAATATAATCGCAAATTTGTTCCACTTCTTCCATATAATGGCTGGTATAAATTATTGTCGCACCTTCTTGGTTTAATCTCGCGATTCCTTCAAGAATTTTATTTCTGGTTTGGGGGTCAACCGCAACCGTCGGTTCATCAAGGATGATTAAACGGGGTTTATGGGCAATCCCACAGGCGATATTTAACCTTCTCAGTAAACCGGTCGAAAGCTTCCGCGGGTAAAAATTCCGATATTCCTGCAAAGAGACAAAATTAAGCGCCTCTTCAACAAGCATTTTTCTTTTCTGTTTGTCGGCTACATAAAGCCCACAAAAATAATCGATATTTTCGGTTACGGTTAATTCGTTAAAAACCGCCACTTGTTGAGGAACGACCCCGATTTCTGC
>CALEGD010000051.1 GCA_937877075.1 uncultured Acholeplasmatales bacterium | reverse complement strand
TATCAGGTTTAAGACCGGAGCCGGAAACGATAATTTTATCTTCATAGAAAGTAAAACTAGCGCCGACCTTTTTTAAACAAGAGATGGTCTCATCGGTATCAGTGCATAATAAGGGTTGGTGAATTACCGACTTTCCGGAAGAAAGAGCCGCGCAGATTAAAGCACGGTGGGTAAAACTTTTAGATGGTGGGGCACTAATATGACCCTGTAAAAGCGAAGGATAAATCAGTAATTTCATCATATTTTTCCTTTTTCTTAATTTAGTATACTACAAAAACCAAAAAAAATAAAGAATAAAGGGAAATGAAAAGACGAGACAAAGTCCCGTCCCTTTAATTATCAAAAATATCTCGTAAAATCCAAAGCAATCTCAAGATTTCCATGTATAACCAGATCATAGTGTAAACAAGTCCGAAGGAAACATACCATTCCAATTCCGCCGGCGCTCCCCCTTCAACAATCTCATAAATTCTTTGAAAGTCAAAGAATAAATAGAGGGTGGCGAGGAAGGTTGATAAACCCGCAATTGGAATAATCATTATTGAGAAGAATCCGGTCTTAAAAATCAAGTCTATGATCATAATTAAAAAGATGCTGGCGATCAATGAGATTCCAAAGATCAGCAGGAAACGGATAAATTTGCCTCCGACCTTGACAATATTAGTCATAAACAAAGTTACCGAGATTGCAAGTACGATAACGGTTGAAAAAAGTGCAGTCATTACAATTCCCGGGGCACTCGCCTCAAAGGCCAAAGAAACCACTCCGATGATCATTCCCTGCCCAAGACAATATAGGGAACCAAAGATTTTTGACATCGAAGGAGCGAGGAGTCCGATAATCGCAAAGAAGATCGTTCCAAAGAGGGAAATTACTAAGGCGGTTACAAAAACTTGAGGATTACTTTGCATCAACCAAAGTCCACCAAAAGCCCCAATAAATACAAGCATCAAAAAGAACATTGTTTTTCTGGCAACGCCGCCGTAAGTTGCGGCTACATAATCACCAGACAAACTTTGATATTTTGAGCTGTTCATTATTCTTCCGTAAACGGGATTATTGCTTCTAATACGCATAAAGCACACATCCTTTCATTTTAAATCGCAATACTATTATATCATATTGTTTTTAAAAAAACACTTTTCTAAAGATATTTTAACCTAAATTTCTTAAACAAATATTAAAACAAGCCGATTTGGTCATCATCCGGAAGTCCGCCTAAAGCCCCTACTTCATTCAACCTTTCGAAAATCGTGGTATTAACCTTAGTTCTTCTCATAATGTCTTTCTTAGAAGTAAAGATTTGTTCTGATCTGGCATCGGTAATCGATTTAGCCGTTGCTTCACCCAAAGAATCCATCGCTTTAAAAGGAATAATTAAACTCTTACCTTCAAGCAGAAAATCACGCCAATCGGATTTAAAAATATCGATTTGATTAAAGGTAAAGCCGCGGGCGGTCATTTCTAATGCCAGAAGCAAGGTGTTAAAAAGATCGAAATCTTTATTTGAAGCAGTTTTATGATTGATTTTATCTTCAATTTCTTTAACCCGAATTTTAATTCCTTGATAACCTTTAACCATGGCATTAATATCAAAGGCATTTGCTCTTCTAGAAAAATAAGCGGCATAATAATAGAGGGGACGATAAACCTTAAACCAAGCGATTCTTAAAGCCATAATGACATAAGCAGTGGCATGAGCTTTCGGAAACATATATTTTATCATCTTACAGGAATCGATATACCAATTCGCCACTCCATGCCTCAACATCAGTTTTTCTTGTTCTGGGCTAAGTCCCCGTCCTTTCCTGACGCTTTCCATAATTTTGAAAGCTTCAACGGCAGGTAATCCTTGTGCTATCAAATAAACCATAATATCGTCCCGACAACCGATTATATCTTTAAAAGGAATCGGTTCAATACCGGGTTTTAAGCCCAGGAGATAATCTCGGGCGTTCCCGTTCCAAACATCGGTTCCATGGCTAAGCCCAGATATTTTAATCAGTTCGTTAACGGTTTTAGGCTTAATCTCCCGTAACATATCTTTCGAAAGTGTGGTTCCGAATTCTGGTATTCCGGTGGTTCCGACGACCTCATTAACCTGGGAAGTTTCAACTCCGAGACTATTAAGTCCGGAAAAGATAGCAAGTACTCCGGGGTCGGAAAGAGGAATTTCTTCAACCGTACGGAAGGGGAAGTTTTCCGGTTCTTCTTCTACAAAATCCATCAAATGGCGAATCATTGTCGGATCATCATGACCGAGAATATCCAGTTTTAAAAGATTATCTTCAAATTTATGATAATCATAATGGGTAGTTCGCCATGGTGAAGAAATATCATCGGCAGGATATTGAACGGGAATCAGATCGGCATATTCAATTTCTTTTGGTATAACAACGATTCCGCCAGGATGTTGCCCGGTAGAGCGTTTCACACCGGTAATTTTATCCGAAAGGCGGCTGATCTCACAATTTCTAGCTTCTATTCCCCGTCTTTCCAAATATCCCTTTACATAACCAAAAGCGGTTTTATCGGCGATTGTAGAAATGGTTCCGGCTCTGAAGGCATTATCAATTCCAAAAAGTTCACGACAGAAATCATGAGCTTGGCTTTGATATTCTCCGGAGAAATTTAAATCAATATCGGGAACCTTATCGCCTTTAAAGCCAAGGAAGGTCTCAAAAGGAATATCACAACCGTCTTTGGCGAGACTACCCCCGCAATGTGGACAGGTTCGGTCCGGAAGGTCATATCCGGTTCCGGTTGCCTGAAGTACGGAAACAAATGAACTAACGGCTTGATCCTGAACATATTTTGACTTCTCTTCCGAATTCCTTTTAAAAGCGGAGAAATGGCAATCCGGACAATAATAATGGGGAGCTAGTCCATTGACTTCGGTAATTCCCATAAAGAAAGCAACCAAGCTAGAGCCGACCGAACCCCGGCTTCCGACAACATACCCGGCTTCTCGTGAGTGTTCAACTAGTAGATGGGAAATATAATAGATGGAAGCATAATTGTTTCCGATAATCGAATCCAGTTCTTTTTTGATCCGGTCAAGAACATATTGAGGAATCGAATCCCCATAAATTTCTTTAGCTTTTCGATAGGTTAAATCCCTGACCGCTTCTTTAAAAGAGGAAACCCCACGATCTTTCATAAAGTCATCGCTCGGGGCGAATAGTCTATCCGGAAAAAGCGGAAAACGTTCAACCTGATCAGCTATTAAATTACTATTGGTAATAACTATTTTCTTGGCAAGCTCTGGAGTTAAAAATGCAAATTCCTCTAACATTTCTTCGGTTGAAAGGAAATGCTGGGAGGCTATATTTTTCATATTATATAATTTATGGACACCGCCCCCAACCTGCGGGGCATTAATAAAGATTTCTCTAAACTTCAAATCTTCTTTATTGAGGATATGAACATCGCCGGAAGCAACTACAATCTTCTTCTTTTCCTTCCCGGCTCGAATAATCTTTTTCAAAGTATCCTTAATACATTCTTCTTCATAAACCTCATCCTTAGTGTCAAAAAGATGACGATAATGGGATATGGGTTGAATTTCCAAATAATCATAAAATTCTACTGCCTGTAAGAGCCTTTCATAACTGTCGCGAAGGGCAATATCAAAAATCTCTCCGTTGCAACAAGAAGATCCTATTAAAATTCCTTCACGATGTTTGTTTAAAAACTTCTTCATAATCCGCGGTTCTCTATGAAAGTGAACGGTATGAGAGTCGGTGACTATTTTATTTAAATTCTTTAATCCGACCCGGTTTTTTGCAAGCAAAGTAATGTGGGTAGGATAAGCATGAATATAGGCTTCCTCCTCATTAATCAAAGAATTTATCTCTTGATAATTTACAATTCCATTTTCTCTTAAGTCCGAGAGCATTCTGATAAAAACTTCGGCTGTTGCCTTCGCATCATAAATGGCCCGATGGTGCTGAGGAAGAGCGACATCAAAATATTTAGTCAGAGCTTTTAAATTAAAAGTTTTGAGTTTATTACCATAGCGGATCCGAGCAAGCTGCATGGTATCGATTGTCGGAAGTTCGCCTTCAAAAAGACCCAGATCTTTTAGATTCTTATAAAGATGAGAATTATCAAAAGTCGCATTGTGAGCAACAAGAACCGTTCCCCGAATAAAGTCCCGAAACTTAGTCATCACTTCTTTAATTCCGGGAGCGCCCCTAACATCATCATTGGTGATACTAGTAAGCTCGGTGATCTTTTCGGGAATGTCTCGCTTTGGTTTTACATAAGTCGAGAACTCCGCATCAAGGATACCTTTTTTTACCTTAACCGCCGCAACTTCGATAATTTCATCATAATTACTGGATAAGCCGGTAGTTTCTAAGTCATAAACAACAAAGGTCACATCTTCAAGACTAATATCGGCTTCGTTTAAAGCAATCTTAAAACTGTCTTCATCAACTAAAGCCCCTTCTAGACCGAAGATTGGTTTCAAATCGGTTTTTGCAGTCAAATTACTTAATTCCGGCAAAGACTGAAGATTATAATGGTCGGTAACGGCAATAGCCTTATGACCATATTCCAAAGCCGCCTGAACATATTCGGAAACATCCATTACACCATCAAGAGTCGACATCTTTGTATGAGCATGGAGTTCTACCCTCTTCTCTACAGAATTATCGTATTTTCTTTGAACAGGTGTTGGACCAAGCCCGATCAAATCTTGGATTTTTAATACCACATCCTTGGAAAACTTATCATATTCTACATAACCATAGACCCTCACCCTTTGCCCACTCATACAATGAGTTAGATAAAAATCTTCATCGAGATGATTATAACCGTTAATAAAGGTTTTGATAATAATTGAATCGGTGCCGTCATAGATTATTGCTTCGTAAATCTTATATTCTCTAATCCTTCTAACTTCCGCTTTAATTACATCGCCAAGAACAACAAAGTTCTTATTTCCGAATTTCTGATAATGTTCGATAACCTGTACTTCGGAAGCCGGAACCTGTGCCAGTGTTGTAATTTCTCCGTTAATCTGAGCAGAGATTTTTTTTCTTTTGAATGTCTTTTGCTTCTTCTCCGGTTCCTGATTATTCCGGGAAAGATTTTCATAAGCTTCCTGTTCTTTTAAAGCTTGGTTGGCACTTTCTTTCAGATTAGCCGCAATTACTTTATCTATCGGAGTTTCAAAAGGGCTAGTCTTAACAATAAACTTAATTGCGTTTAAATAATAAGCATTAAATATCTCAATAATTTTTTCGGTTAGTTGATTAACCATTTCAATTTCGGATTCATCTCCGACATAGATAGTAATTTTATTATCGGAAAAGTCGGTATTAAAAGCATTCAAAGCTGAATACCGTGATTTTTCTTCGCTCAAATTTTCAAGAATGTCTCGATAATATTCTTCTAAAATCCAATCCGGAACTTTTTGATTGCGATATTTGATATCAAGCTGAACTTTAATTTCAAAATTTTGATATTTTTGCTTTAGCCCATTCTCCAATCCAAGAAAGGCTTTAAAAGGCAAAACTTCCGGAAAAGAAAAACGAAATTCCCAAACACGATGATCTTGTGAGATAATTAAGGCCTCGATTTTTCCTTCCCGGTAATCCTTAGCTTCCAGATTGATTTCCTTTAATATTTTTAAAAATTTTTGTTTTCTTTCATTCATTAATACTTAACCTCGTCCTTATTTTATCACATTTTACCCCTTTTTTCTACACCTTTCCTTTAAATCACAAAGCAAAATATATGGCCAGAAAATGAAGCAAGGTTCCGAGCAAAACAAAGATATGCCAGACCATATGGGTAAACTTAAACAATTTTAATCCATAAAAAACAACCCCTAAAGTATAAGCCACTCCTCCAAAGATAATTAAAGTCATTCCTAAGGAACCAAGGCTATTAAAGATCGGATCTAAATAAAAGACCGCAATCCAGCCTAAACCAAGATATAAAATCATATGTAAAGCCCTGAATCTTCCAAACCAAAAGAGATTTAGAAAGATACCGATGCCAGAAGCCGCCCAAAGAAAACAGGTCAAATAATTTCCGAGTTTTCCGCCGACACCAAGGAGGAGTAATGGGGTATAGGTTCCGGAAATCAAAAGATAAATTGTCATATGATCGAATTTCTGAAAGAGCCGCTTAGAAGGTCTTCCTAAGGGAAGACCATGATAAAGGGTCGAGCATAAATAAAGAGAAAGTGCACCAAAACCAAAAATGAAAAAAGCCAAAAGTTCTTTACCTTCCTTGCTTTTATTAAAGAGCAAGGATAAATAAATGACTGAAAAAATAACTCCGATACCATGGGTTACGGCATTTCCAATTTCTTCACCGATTGTATAAAACTTCTTTGGAAAGGCTTCTTTTTTCTGTTTCTGGTTTAAATCATTCTTCTTTCTTAAACCTAGTCGCTCGGCTCTTAAAAGAAGTTTTTGGGCTCTTCGGATTTGTGAAGCAGATATTTCCTGATCATTTCCTTTGTTTTTATTTTCATAAGAATCAATCATCATTTCCGCTTCTTTTATTAAAGAAATATCCGGAGTGAAATAATCATTAATCATTTTTAGTTGATCAAGATCCTGGGTAGCCTTACTTCTAAGACCATATTTAGGGCATGAATCTAATTTTGTATTAAAGGAAGCAATAAGGTCTTTATCGGAAAGTCCATGATATAAAGCTACTTTTTGAAGCAGGAACTCACTGCCTAAATTCTCCCAACCAAGTTTCTTCGAAAAACTTTCCTCATCAATCATTAAGGCTTTAACCCTTTCATAGGAAGCAAGTTTCGAATATTTCAAAATTCCTTGGGGATCATCAATTTCAAGGATGAAATTCAGAGTTCCGAAATCAAGTTTTTGTTTTAATTCAAAATCCCGAACCTTCATCACCAAATGATTAAGTTTTGAAATAGAGGCCTGAGGTAATACCCAACCGGTTAGATATTCACCTTTTATGTCTTTTAATAATCGGTAGTTTTCCTTTTTATTGGCATTAGAAAACCTCAGATAAATTTCAATATCATTTTCCCATAGCTTTTCAAAAACCAAATGGTAAGAGTCAAAATTTCTAAAAATTTGAGACGCATCCGCTAAAGGAATTACAATTGCATCGGCTTCAAAAATATCTTCTCGAAAATAAAGAGAAAGATTCCCTTCTTGTAAGAACAAATATGATCTTGACATCAAAACTCTCCCTTCTTATAGACAACTCTACCTCCGAGGACAGTCATCTCCACTTTTGTATTCTTGATTTCATTTGTCGGGACTAGAAAGATATCCTGATCTAAAACGATAAAATCTCCGTAAAAACCCCGAGCAATCCTACCCTTGCAATCTTCTTCAAAAGTTAAATAGGCGGAGTTAATGGTATAAGCTAATATCGTATCGATAATAGTCATTTTTTCATCAGGATTTAATTCTTCGTTATGTGAATTGGCCTGACTTATGGCAGCTGCGATCCCCCTAAAAGGGTTTAAGCCTCCATAGGGCGCATCACTACTAAAAGAAGTCTTAGTGGCTTGATTTAAACTCTTAAAGGCATAACTGGTTTTTTGTAATTTAGGGCTTAACTTCTTCGCAATTCTCATATCTTCCTCAATAAATATCGGTTGTACCGAAGCGGGGATCTTAAACTTTTCCAAGGAAGAGATTAAATCTTTTCTTAACACTTGAAGATGAATCAAAAAATGTCGGAGTTTTTTAAAACAGGTTTTTTGAAAAGCCTGAAGAAAAATTTCGGTTGCTACATCTCCGATAGAATGGACTGCTACCTGTAAGTTTCGGCTTTCCGAATAGGCAAGTAATTCTTCCAATTTTTCGGTCGCAAGAGTTTGGATTCCATAACTATCATCGGGATAGGGCTCTGAAAGCAAGGCGGTCTTTCCACCTAATGATCCGTCTAAAAACAGTTTTAAAGGACCGAATCTAAAATAAGACGAATCTATTCGTAGTTTTAAGACTTCTTCGATCTTTTCTATTTCGGTAAAACTAAATTGCAGGCTGACCCGACTATTAAGGCTTTTTTCTAAATCTAACTCTCGGTAAGCGGCTATAATCCGTTTCCCTTCTTCCAAATTATCTTTAAGATCATTCGTACCAATCGAGGTAATACCAAAAGAATTAAAAAACTTAATTGTTTTTTTGATTTTTTCTTTTAATTGTTCAACACTTGCTTCCGGATAAAGTTCTTCAAGGAGTCCGAGCGCATCCTCTTTTAAAGTTCCCGTCTCCCGGTTTAAGAGATTAGAATTAAAGTTTGGAAGTTTTTCCAAAGCTTTTGAATTTACAACCGCGATATGTCCACATGCACGATAAGCGATAATCGGAATCACGCAACTGATTTCATCGAGATCCCGGCAGATTAGGGAATCTTTAAATAATGAATCATCATAATTATATAAAATCAGGATTTCTTTTTCGTTAAGCGCTTCTTTTCCAAGTTTTATTATTTCAGGAACTGAATCTACCTGATCGAGATTTATTGCATTAAAAAAACGTTCAAAACTTAAGAGATGTAAATGCGAATCATTAAAACCCGGCAAAACTAACTTTTTATTTAAATCAATAATTTCGGAATCGGGGTAGTCTTCAAGTAGCTTTTTAGTCGATCCCATTCTTTTAAACTTGCCTTCTTCAATTAAAACGGCTTCTTGAAAGCCTTCTTCGGTATAAAACTTCCCGTTTATAAAAAGCATAATTCACCTCATAAATATTTAGATTATTATACCATGTTTTACCCTTTTTGTATATAAAAAACCCCCTCCTAAGAAGGGGTACAGATAGTTTAGATTTCTTGCTCGTATCCGAGGAGCAAATCGGAAGTTTTTATTTTAAGGCCTTTCTTCCAAAGCCACTGTCACATGACAATTATAATTTTCCCAAAAAATTAGCTTTTATTCATAAAAAATTAGAAACCCTCTTTATTCAAGAGGGTCATGGCATTTTTTATTATTTTGCTCTCGCCAAAAGAGCAAGGGGAAAGTTTATTCTTTGGTAAAAACTTACAAAACCCAGTCATATGATATTATTATTATTTTCAATAAATTGATTTTTATACAAAAATTTTAAAGCCTTCCCGAAGGAAGGCCTTGACTAATTTTGATTTCTTGCTCCAGCCAAAAGAGCAAAAGATAAGGTTTTGGGAACCTTACGCCCCTGTCATACGACAATTATATTATTATCGTTTTCTTTTTTTATTATTCAAAATTTTTTAATATTTCCAGAACTTCTTTAATTTGTTTCATTGCATAATCCATTTGTTCTTTAGTGTGAGTTGCGGTATAGGAAGTTCTTAGTAAACTTTGGCCGACCGGAGTTGCCGGTGAGATAACCGGATTGACATAAACACCGCGTTCAAGCAGGAGTTTACAGGCAATAAAGGTTTTAAGATCCTCATAAGTATAAATCGGAATAATCGGCGTATCGCTTTCGATAATATCAACACCGAGGGCAATTAAACCCTGACGCATATAATTACTGATATCTTTTAGAGCTCGGACTCTTTCCGGTTCACGATTAATGATTCTTAATGCCGCCCGAGCGGTTTCAACACTTGCTGGGGTAATGGAAGCACTAAAAATGAAAGGCCGAGATGAATGTTTTACATAATCTATTACCTCTTTACTAGCTGCCATATAACCGCCGAGTGAGGCCAGGGATTTTGAGAATGTACCCATATAAATATCAACTTCATCTTCTAAAGCAAAATGTTCGGCAGTTCCGCGTCCGTGTTTACCAAGAACACCAAGTCCGTGAGCATCATCAACCATAACCCTGGCACCGTATTTCTTAGCTAACCTAACGATTTCAGGTAGATTACATATATCTCCGGTCATGCTGAAAACACCGTCGGTAACAATTAAAATACCTTTGTCATCCGGAATCGACTTTAAGACCTTTTCTAAATCTTCCATATCGTTATGATCATAACGCATCAACTTGGCATAGGAAAGACGACAACCATCATAAATACTAGCATGGTTTTCCTTGTCACCGACAATTACGTCATTACGTCCGGCGATAGCGGAAAGAATACCGAGATTACTTTGAAATCCGGTACTAAAGGTCATGACATCTTCTTTATGAAGAAAATCAGCCAACTCTCTTTCAAGAGCCAAATGAATATCCAAAGTTCCGTTTAAAAACCTTGAACCCGAACATCCGGAACCATATTTTTTTATTGCATCTACACCTGCTTCAATCACCTCAGGATGATTTGTTAGGCCGAGATAATTGTTTGAACCGATCATAATAGTTTTCTGATTATTCATATAGACTTCTGTATCTTGTCCGGATTGTAAAGCATGGAAATAAGGGTAAATTCCTTTTTCACGAACTTGATGTAAAAGTTCCAATGAGGAACACTTTTTAAAAATATCCATATTCTCCTCCAAATTTTCGATTTTGTTAAATTATATCATCAATCAAACAAAAGGGAAAGATAAATCCAAAATATTCCAAAAAAGGTAGGTCAAAACCCCACCTTTTAGTCAATGTAAATTTCTACTTTATCTCCGTCTGAACTCTTCACATCAATAATTTTTCCGGTAATTCCATGTTCGATTGAACTAATGATTATGTCCGGATCAATCCCTTGTAAGCGTCCGTTAATCGACTTTAAAAGCATTTCTTTTCCATTGCCGATTTTAATTGCTGCTTTCAAAAAAGCAAGCGGTAAATTAATATCAATCTTATCCCCGTCTTGTGAATTAACCTTGATGTGAAGAACCTTACCAGCTTGACCCTTCGCAACATCAACCATTGAAACTTCTCTTGGATTGTCCGTTTTCTCTAAAGCAACCTTCTGTTGATCCAAAGTATCTAGCAATTCTTTTGCTTCTTCAACTGTAATTGTTCCCTCAGCAAGCATCTCAAGAATTTTAACTCTTTCTTCCATTAATCTCTATCCCCCTCTTTTGTAAAGACATCTTTAATTTTACTTCCAAATTCTCTAAGCCCTTCATCGGCTTTTTCTAGGCCGAGGCGTGCCTTCTCTTTTAAATCCAAGTCCTCGAATTTCTTTTTAATTACTTCCTTAGCCTTCACGATTCCTTCCTTGGCACGCCTAAGGTCTTCTTTAAGCTCATTACCAAGAGCAGTTTTTTGCTCTCCTTTCTCATTTTCTTGAGAAAGAGTATCCAATAACTCTTCTGCTTCTTCGGGGGAAATTATCCCCTCCCCAAGCATTTTTAAAATCTTTTTTCTTTCCTCTTTCATAAATTACCTCCTATTTTAGATCTTTAAGAATATTATTAGCTTCTTCAAAACTAATTTCTTTTCTTGCTAGTTTATCAAGGATTTCATTTCTTTGAAGACTGATGCGATTTTCATTTGCTTCCAAAACACCATCATAACCTAAAGCAAGAAGCACTTCATTTAATATTTTCTTGACCGTCGGATATGAAATATTCATTTCCTTTTCAATTGCCTTAATATTTCCTTGATTCTTCAGAAAAATTAAAACAAATTCAAGCTGTTCTCGATTTAAATAATTCAACTTACCCAAACTGAAATCTCCGGTAATTTCTATCTCACAATTATGACAATGTAAACGCGTGATAGACAAATTATGGTCACAAACAGGACATTTTGAAATCACTTCTTTTTTAAACATATTTTTCACCTTTCAAATTACTTTAATTCTTATTTTTGCATCTTTTGTAATAATATTAATTTTAATTCCTTTTCCACTTTCAAGAAGTTGATTATAAAGATTAGGGGAGATCCCCTCCTCTTTAAGAAACTTGGATATAAAAGGTTTTAGAATAATCAGCGGGAAAGGAAATAAAAAGAAAATTCTAACTAAAAGTGAAATAAAAAAATGTTCCTTTAGATTAATTCTCAGGCAGATAAACCTAGCTTTTTTTGAAGACTGTTTATAAAGCTTTTTATAGGCCTGTTTAACGGATAATTCTTTAGTTTGAACCTTTCTTAAAATTTCCATTCTGAACCACCCCTTGCAAATATTATATGCTACAAAATTAATAATGTCAAGAATAAAATTAACTTTTTTAAGTTTTAGTTTAAATTTTTTAATGGCATAATAAAAAAGAGGAGATTTTCCTCTTTAATCAATTCCGATAATTCTTCCTTTAACCCCAACAATGGTTTTTCCGTCGGGTACATGTTGAGTAACGACTGTATTAGCCCCGATTTTTACATTATCTCCGATTGTAATATTTCCCAATACTTTCGCACCAGCCCCGATCATAACCTTATTTCCAAGGGTTGGATGGCGCTTACAATGATCTTTTCCAGTCCCACCTAAAGTCGAACCGTGATACATCAGGCAATCATCTCCGATAATTGCGGTTTCACCAATCACCACTCCCATACCATGGTCGATAAAGAGTCTTTTTCCAATCTTGGCTGCGGGGTGAATTTCAATTCCGTAAAGCATCCGCACTAAGTACATTATCCCCTCGGCCAGCAATTTTAATTTGATTTTAAAAAGAAAATGAGCGATACGATAAAAGAAAATAGCTTTTACACCAGGATAAAAAAGAATAATTTGTAGATAATTCCGTGCTGCCGGATCTCTTTCTTTAATTGAACGCAAGTAAGAAAACATAAAATCACTCCATTTTCTATTATATTATTATATGCATTTTCTAAAACTGTGTTATTTATTATATACTATTTATTTCTTTTTTTCAGAAAAATGATTTAAAAAGCAAAAAGTCTCGAAAATTCCGAGACTTTTTTAGGAGTTTGAAGGAATGAAAAAATTATTTATACTTACCTTATCCCTTAACGCTGCCAAAAGTAACCCCTTTAATAATAAACCTTGATAAAAAGAGATAAATAATTATAGAAGGAATAACACCGATTAAAATCATCATATAAATCATTCCGAGATCGGTCTTATCATCCATACTTCTTAATAGTCCTATCAAAATTGGAACTGTTTTCTTATCTCTATCTGTGAGAAGTATACTTGGTAAAAAGTAATTGTTCCAAGAACTAACAAAAGCAAAGATGGCCTGAACTGCTAGTGCCGGTTTCATAATAGGTAAGACTATTTGATGAAAGGTTCTTATCTCGCTAGAACCATCAACCCGTGCCGATTCAACAATTTCAAATGGCAAAGTGCTCTCCAAATATTGTTTCATGAAGAAAAAGATTATTGGAGAAGAGATTGAAGGAATGATGAAGGGGATGAAGGAATTATTTAAATTCCAATCATACATCATTTTTACAAATCCTAAAGCAGCTACTTGAGTAGGAACCATCATCAACAAAAGAATAAATACATAGGCAAACCTTCTTAAGCGAAAGCGATACATATGAATTCCATAAGCAGTTAAAGCCGAAAAATATGAACTTAAAAAAGCTACACCAATCGATATGAATAAAGAGTTTCCTAAACCGCTAAAAATCGGTATCTCTCTCTCGGAATTCAGATTAGAAAAATTATAAAAGAAACCACTACTAGGAAGAAGCGAAAAGCCTTGCCTAATATCAGCATTATACCTGGTGGCATTTTCAAAAAGCAGATAGAAGATAAAAAGACAGATGGAGGTCAAGAGGATTAAAATGATATATGAAAATAATCTTTTTGTATAAACGATAATTTTACTTTTAGTTGAAAGATTAGTCATCGTTTCTCCTCCTTTCTTCCCGGCTTAATAAAGGCCATAAAGATCAGAACACTTAGAAGCGCAGTTAAGATAAAGAGAACAACGGAAATTGCCCCAGCATCACCGTAGTTTTTAGATTTAAGAAATTGATTTAAATACATTAAAACCGTCATACTAGTTCGATTTGGACCACCGTCTGTCCTGGTTAAAACATCGGGCACATCGAACATCTGCAAACCACCAATTAATGAAGTAACAAAAACAAAAAGCATTATCGGTGATAGGAGTGGCATCGTTACCCGCCAAAAGACTTGCCAAGAATTAGCAGTTACTAGCTCCATCAATCTCAGCCGCTTCAAAGAGACTTTGATCGATTCCGTTAATTCCAGCCATCAATAAAATAGTTGTATTCCCAAACCACATTAAAAAATTCATCCCAGCAATCATCCCACGAGTGCCCCAAATTGAACTCAGAAAACGAAAGCCTTCATCAAGTAAACCGAGATTGACCAAGATCTGATTGATGGGTCCGTTTATTCCAAACAAGAGAAAAAACAGCATCGAAAAGGCCGAAGCCATAATAAGATTCGGCATATAGATTACCGTCTTAAAAAAGGTTTTTCCCCTTATCTTTAATCTGTAACTCGTGAAAATCAGAGCTAAAAGTAGTGATACTATTATTTGCGGGATGAAACCGACAACCCAAATTATTATAGTATTCCAAAAGTATTCGAAGAAGCGGCCTTCTGTAAATAGATTAATAAAATTATCAAACCAAATAAATTTGGGTCCTACTACTTCTAAACCAATATGATAATACTCAAAAAAGCTGTAATAAAAGGTCATTAAGAGAGGCAGTAACGAAAAAATAAAATATACAATAAAGAACGGCGCAATAAAAATATATCCATATTTCGAATAATTGACTCGCTTAGCCCGTTTTACCCTTTTCACATCTGAACTTAAAATCTCCATAACTCACCTCTTCATATAATTTAAAAATAAGACGGGTGAAACCCGTCTTACCATCATTCACCTTTAGTTTTAAGGTTTTTATGTACATCCTTAACATTTTTGTAGAAATTTTCCAAAGCTTTATCTTTAGTAATAATTCCATCAAAATAATCCTTCACTGCAGCTTGGACTTTTTCTGTGATGGTCTGATCATAGGGTGAGACATTACTCATATCGATCTTATCAGCAGCTGCTGCAAATAAAGCGATATGGTTTTGTCCACCTAAGAAGTCTGAACCATATTTAGAATCATTAGCAATTTCTTGCATAGCAGCTTTATTATTTGTAAAGTCTAAAGTATCTAAAGTAATTTTTTTCATGGTTTCACGATTACAAGTTAATTTAAGCATAATATCGCGAATGAGATCAATGTCATCCGTGCCTTTAGCGGCAGCAATCCAAGTTCCGCCCCAATAGTAACTAGCCGGTCCTTCACAAACTGCCCAATCACCAAAGATGCCGTTTCCAACTTTTGCTTCTGCTTTTTTATCAGCGAGCGAGTTTTCCATCAAAGTAAAATTGATTCCCCAGGTAGAGTAGAAATAGCCAAAGACTTTTCCGTTTGGTCCCTGTCCGGCGGCCCAATCATTGTCCCAAAGAGAAGTTTTTTCGTTCCAATCATTTTCCGTAAATTTTTTAGTTTGATCAATCCATTTGATAATATTTGCATCAAGTTCAATTACATCATTAACAACCATTGGCTTACTAATATTGTTAGCGAATGGACGATAGGCATCGTCATATCCCGAAAGCATAAAGTAGCCTTTAGCTTTCATTTGCTCTGCTACTGCTTCGAATTTCTCCCAATCCGCTAATTTTGCCTGGACTTCAGTTGGATCATCAGTTTCAAGAACTTCTACCGCAATACTTCTGCGATAAGCAAATAATCCCGGAGTTGCTTGCCAAGATGTGCCTTTTAGGACACCATCACTTGAAGTAACAATATCTTTAGTATATTGATATTGATCAGCGAGATTTGCTTCTGTTAATCCTACATCTTTCTTTATGTCTAATGTGTACTCAGAATTAACATATTTTAGAGCATAGTCAGCTTCCATTAGGAAGAGGTCAATCTTCTTGTTCTGCGGAGCATTCTCATTATCAGGAAGTGCTTCATCCAAAGCATTTTGATATGCATTGTTATCGCTCGGTGTTATTACCCACTTTACTTCTACACCATTTGGAAGTATATCAGTTTCGTTGTAATAAGCATGGAAGCGATCCTGGAATTCAGTATTCCAACAATGAATTACTAAATATTTGGTATTATCGCAACCTGTAAGTACGAGAACGCTTACAAGGACCACTAAAAAAGCAAAGAATTTTTTCATTTTTCCCTCCTCTTAGCTTTTTTTATCTTCAAAAAGTGTTATCACTTTTTTGAAACCATTTTAACCGTATCTCCCACTATAACTTCTCCAGAAATAATGATCTGTTCCGGAATAAAAAGTTTGGGGTTTTCAATCATGTCAATTAATTTATCGGCAGCAGTTTTACCGATTTCCTCTACATTCTGCCTATAGGTCGTCAGACGCGGACGCAGCACTTGCGATAAAAGGATACCGTCATAACCTACAACACTGATGTCACTAGGAATTGATAATCCATGTTTTTCGATTTCATTCATCCCACCGATAAAAGAAAAGTCATCAGGATAAAGAATACATGTCGGCGGTTCCTTTAAGGTTAAAAGCTCTCTGGTCATTAATCCACTTGAGCGTGGGTCATGGTAGATTGCTTCTTTAATATACTCATCGGGTATAATCAATTTATGTTCCAAACAAGCCTTTCGAAAACTGGCCAAACGTTGTTGAGTAACATAGGTATCTTCACCGTGAATAAAAGCTATTCGACGATGCCCTTGAGAAGTGACATAATTAACAATATCCATCATGCTACGAATATTATCCGATAAAATAGCAGTCCGATTATTAAATATATGGTCGATTGTAACAGTCGGAATTTCACTTTCTACAAGTTTTATAACATCGGGATCTTTAAAATCAATTGATGCAATTATGACCCCGTCACAATTCCGATATTTTGAATGTTCATAATAAGTCATTTGTAAGGAGCCAATATTCTTACTGGTAAAGGTAATATCATAACCTCTTCTTTCGGCCTCAACCTTGACAGAGTTTAAGATACCTGAGAAAAACTCATGCCGTAAACCAGAACTGGTTTTATCAATAAAAAGGACTCCAATATTATAAGACCGATTTGTTCTTAAGGCTCTAGCTGCGGCATTAGGAAGATAACCCATATCTTTTGCTACTTCTCTTATATAGTCGACTGTGTTTTTATTAATATCGGTATAATCACTCAATGCTTTACTGACTGTTGAAACCGATACTCCGCACTTCTTTGCTATATCTTTTATCTTTACCATAACTACCTCATTGCTTCTAGTATTACCATAATTTACTAAATCGTTTTCTGACACCATTTTATACGATAAATAATTCATTGTCAAGCATTTTTTAAAATTTTCTTTATTTTTTTAGAATTTGAGTCATTATTTTAAAACAAAAATGGAAAATAATTGCATTTTATAATTTTTCAGTGTATAATTATCATAGAATTTCGAAATCGTTTTAGGATGAAGAGAGGTGTTTTTAATGAAATTCGGTTATTTTGACGATCATAAATTGGAATATGTGATTGAAACCCCAAAAACTCCGCTTCCTTGGATAAATTATCTAGGAGGAGACGGTTTTTTCGGTCTGATTTCCAATACTGCCGGAGGCTATGTTTTTTATCGGGATGCGAAACTAAGACGAATTACCCGTTACCGATACAATAATGTTCCGACCGACCTTGGAGGTCGTTACTATTACCTTAAAGAAGGGGACTTAATCTGGAATCCCGGTTTTATGCCTACAACAACCAAACTCGACAAATACCTTTGTCGGCACGGGCTCGGTTATACAATTTTTCAAGCAGAAAAGAATCAATTAGAAGCTGAACTTACTTGTTTTGTTCCGCGTAAATTGAATTGTGAGCTTAACCGTCTTGTCTTGAAAAACCTCAGCAATAAACCAAAAAAGATAAAGTTATTCAGCGCCATCGAATGGTGTCTCTGGAATGCAGTTGATGATGCTACAAACTTTCAAAGGAATTATAGCATCGGTGAAGTCGAAATTGACGGCAGTACCATCTACCACAAAAGCGAATATCGGGAGCGCCGTAACCATTATGCTTTTTATCATGTAAACTCGGATATCAGTGGCTTTGATACCGACCGCGATAGTTTCATCGGTCAGTTTCATTCCTGGTCCAATCCAGAAGCGGTTCTTGATGGTGCCTCTAAAAACAGTATCGCTAGTGGTTGGGCACCGATGGCTAGCCACCATTTAGATATCACTCTTGAGGCGGGAGAATCAAAAACTTTGATTTTTTTAATCGGTTATATTGAAAATCCGGAAGAAGAAAGATGGAAAAGCCCGGGAATCATCAATAAAAAGCAGGCAAAAGATTTAATATCCCAATTTTCTACTGCGGAGAGTGTTGAAGTGGCTTTTCAAGAACTCCAAACTTATTGGAAAGATTTACTCGGTCGTTTTCAAATAAAAAGTGGAAGTGAAAAGTTTGATCGAATGCTGAACATCTGGAATCAATATCAAAATATGGTAACCTTTAATCTGAGTCGTTCTGCTTCTTATTTTGAAAGCGGAACCGGCCGGGGCATGGGTTTTAGAGATTCTTGTCAAGATATACTAGGATTTGTCCACCTTATTCCGGAACGCTCTCGGGAAAGAATACTTGATCTTGCTTCCGTCCAATTTGAAGACGGCAGTACCTATCATCAATACCAACCGTTGACAAAAAGAGGGAATGCGGATATCGGCTCCGGTTTTAATGACGACCCGCTTTGGTTAATTGCTGCGACTTCCGCTTATCTAAAAGAAACTGGGGACGCTACAATTCTTGATGAACTTGTTCCTTTTAATAATGTAGAGGGAACAGAAGTTCCTCTTTTTGAACACTTAAGACGAAGTATCAATTATACAATCAATAATAAGGGACGACACGGACTTCCGCTAATCGGTCGCGCCGATTGGAATGATACCCTAAATTTAAACTGTTTCAGCACCGAGCCGAGCGAAAGTTTTCAAACAGCCGTTAATTTTGAAAATGGGGTTGCGGAAAGCATCTTTATAGCCGGAATGTTTGTCAAGTACGGCAGAGAATATTCGGATATCTGTAGGCTATACGGTAGTATAAATGAAGCTTCTTTAATTCTAAAAGAAGTCGAAGAAATGAAAAAGGCCGTCCTTAATTTTGGTTGGGACGGAGAATATTTCTTAAGAGCCTATGATGCCTTTGGTAATAAAGTCGGAAGTAAAGAATGTCTTGAAGGCAAAATTTTTATTGAACCTCAAAGCTTCTGTATTATGGCGGGAATCGGCATCAAAGAAGGTCTAGCTCAAAAAGCTCTTGATTCGGTGGAAAAATATCTAGCCAATGACTACGGTGTTGAACTTCTTTATCCGACTTATAGTAAATACTATCTAAATCTCGGTGAAATATCGAGTTATCCACCGGGTTATAAGGAAAATGGAGCCGTTTTCTGTCATAACAATCCTTGGGTTATAATTGCTCACTCCGTACTCGGAAACAAAAATGAGGCTTTCCATTTATATCGGAAAAACAGTCCTGCTTTTATCGAAGATAAAAGTGAGATTCATCGCACCGAACCATATGTTTATAGTCAAATGATTGCCGGTAGAGATGCTCCAAATTACGGAGAAGCCAAAAACTCTTGGCTGACCGGAACTGCTTCTTGGATGTTTGTTGCCGCAAGCCAAGCAATACTCGGCATCATCCCCGAACATGAAGGATTAAGAATATCCCCTTCTCTTCCGGATGAAATTTCAGGATATGAAGCTATCCGTAAATACCGGGATGTAATCTATCAAATTAAAGTCCGCAAAGGAGAAAGAAAAAGGTTATTTGTTGACGGGGTGGAAATCAATGGTGATTTAATCCCCTATAAGAATGATAAATCCGAATACCGGGTAGAAGTTGAAATTGAGTGATTTTCATTATTATATTGGTAAAAAGTTTATAAAAGACAAAAAGAAAGGCAGTGAAAATTCACTGCTTTTTCAATTAAAAACTCCGGTACTAAGATACTTAAGTCCGCCATCGGGAGCGATGACCAATATTATCTTATCTTTTTCTTTTTTTAAGAATTCATAACCGACATAAATTGCTGCTCCGGAAGAGATTCCTAAAAACAATCCTTTTTCCGATAATCTTCTGGTTTCCGCTTTCGCAACTTCTGTTTTTACCGTCTTTATTTCATCTATTAATGACAAGTCTAGGATAGAAGGAATAAAACCGGCTCCGATACCCTGTATTCCATGACTTCCTTTTTCACCTTTTGAAAGTATTGGTGATTCTTCTGGTTCTACGGCAATGATTTTAACATCAGGATAAACCTTTTTAATTACTTCCGCTACTCCGGTAATTGTCCCGCCAGTACCGATTCCGGATATAAAGTAATCCAATTTTGGAAAATCATCGAGGATTTCAATAGCGGTACTTTCCTCATGCGCTAGGATATTATCGCGATTATCAAACTGTCCAGGCATGATACAACCTTCTTCCTTAACCAGTTTTCCGGCTTCTTCGATAGCTCCTGCCATTCCTTTAATTCCTTCGGTAAGGATGATTTTCGCACCATAGGCTCTCATAACCGCTTGTCGTTCGCTACTCATAGTATCCGGCATCACCAGTATTACTTTATAGCCTTTCGCAGCACCAAGCATCGCCAGTGATATACCGGTGTTTCCGCTGGTCGGCTCAACTATCGTATCACCCGGCTTTAATCGCCCTTTCTTTTCTAGTCCTTCAATCATCCATTTGGCCGGTCTGTCTTTGACTGAACCGCTAATATTATAACCTTCAAGCTTTATATAAAGGCCGTCTAACTCTATAACCGGAGTTTTACCGATTAATTCTGAAATATTTCTATATATCATAATTATCCTTTCTTTTTTTATTATTATATTATAAATCTTTCTTCTTCGCAACTCCAATACTATTTTCTGATTATCTTTAAAAACTATGTATTTAAAAAAGAGGCATAACCTGCTCAGTTTGTTGAACTGATTTTTAGATCTTTCTAAAATAGCAGTTTTATCTTTTTCCCACTAGAGCACAAAAAGTCGAAAGTTATTATCCAGAAATTTTCTGATTTGGTCTGAAAACTGTATTTGTTTTCACTTTATAAAAATAAGCGTTGACTTTGTCAACGCTCTAAGCAGGCATAACCTAACCTGCTTTATTCATCAAAATCTTCAGGAAATTGACGAAGGATTCCTTCAAGCATATAATCAGCCATCGCCAAAACTTGCATTTCCATCTCGTCAAAAAGTTCTACTTCTTGTTGGAACTGCCCGGCCAAGAAAAGGCTAGCCGTATTTTTCACCATTTCTAAATGCATATAAAGCAGTTCTCGCCATTCGTTGAGTTCCCAGAAAGGATTATTTTCGGATAAGAGCCGAGCGATATTGTCGGCATTCTGGAACCAAGTACGATCTAATTCGGTAAATTTTTGAGTATCATTAGCTTTAGCCGCCTTTACTAAATCAGCGGCAATGACCAGATGGTCGGTAAGAAGAGACTTAAACATCTGAGCAAAATCATTTCCGTAATAATCGTCAAATAGTTCCGCAAAATCCTCTGGATTTCTTAATAACCTTTCGGTTGCATATTGAAGATCCGGAAGATCAAAAACCAAACTCATTATCACGCGGTGGGTCCACTTGGTATGTTCTTCCCAAAGTGATCGCAACTCATTACTTAATGACAAAACCGGATCAATCTCATCATAAACATCAATCTTATCTTCAATCAAAGGTAAACATAATTCTTGACCGACGGCAAGATTGTCGGGGTCGATTCCCGGGTTTAAATCAATTATATCTTCAACTGTTGTGTTATACCGGTCTGCAAGTTTCCACAATGTATCTCCGAAACGCACAGAATAAAGGAAAGTTCCCGATGGACAGAAATTCAAATTATCACTCCTCTTTTCTTTCAATATATCATATTTAGAAAAGAGAGAAATAATACATTGAATTTGTACTTACCAGGGTTTTCGACTGAATCTTTTTTCTTCGTCAGTTAGATCTAGGCCGAGAGTCCCGCCGGGATTCATAATATTATTCGGATCAAAATGCTTTTTTAAAGCTTTAAATATTTCCAATTGGTTTCGTCCAATTTGTCCTTCAAGCCATGGTGCAAACATCTTACCGATACCGTGGTGGTGACTCATGGTCGCACCAGCTTTTTGAATAGCATCGAGAATACCGCTGTGATAAGTCTTGAACTCTTCAAGTTCAGTCATCCTCGCAACAAAGATAAAATAGAGATTAGCCCCTTCGGGATAAACATGGGACATATGGGACATACAGATTGTATTCGGTCGACTCTTACAATAAGCTCGGACCTCTTTATATACCCGGTTCATATTGCTCCAATTGACGGTACATTCAAGGGTATCAATCATGATTCCAAAATCTTGAAGTGTGTCCCTGAGATATGGATCATTAAAACGACCTTTTTCCCAAGCTTTAGTCGGAAAGCTTGTTAACCATAAACCTTTATGACGCCGACATATTTTTTTTACATTTTTATAAACATTCTTGCAATACCCCTTCTCTCCGTCGGTAAAACCAAGCAAAAGACATTTCTCATTTTCCCGATATCCCTTAATTTTTAAAAACCGGTTAAGGATTGTATCTTGGATTCCATATAGACGCATCATTACTTCCGTTTCTTCAGGATCGGAAAGGCGGAATACTGAAGGTTTCCCACATTCTAATTGCATGATTTCTCTGGCTGCGATTTGGGCCTCTTCCCAATTTTTAAACATAAAGCTGAAACGATAGTGATTTTCCGGACGGAGTTTAAAGATTTTTAGGGTAACATGGGTTAAAACACCAAAGGCGCCTTCACTGCCGATCATAATCTGATCAATTGAAGGACCGGTTGCCTTAGCCGGATAGGAATCAGTTTCGATAATACCAACCGGAGTCGCATAAGTCTGACCGAGCACTAAATCTTCTATCTTTCCGTAATAAGTTGAGTTTTGACCGGCGCCACGGGTTACAACCCAACCGCCGACTACCGAGTATTCAAATGATTGAGGGAAATGCCCACAAGTATAGCGTTCCTTGGCGTTAAAGATTTCCGGAGCATGATTTAAAACTTCTTCAAGTTTCGGTCCGCTGATTCCGGCTTCAACGGTAATGGTTTGGTCAATTTCATTCAAACTAATTACTTTATTAAAATGACGACGGATATCAAAAGAGATACCGCCTTTCATACATTCCACCCCACGGGTAACGGAGCTGCCACCGCCATAAACATATATCGGAATTAGATGTTTAGAACAATAGGCAACAATTTTTTCGATCTCTTCTTTATTTCTAGGATAGATAACCGCATCAGGAATATTCTCAACAATCCCTTTTCGGAGTCTCAGTAAATCATACATCGTTTTTCCATAGGCCACCGACAATCTGGAAAAATCATCAAGACCGACATTCTCAGTTCCGACAATTGATTGGAAAAAGTCAATTTGTTCATCGGTTAAAGTAATTTCCTTGGAATAGCTGACATTCTCAAGTCCCAGTTCACGATATTCTTTAAAATCATCATCGGTTAATTTAAATGTTTCTTTAATCAATTTATAAAGATTTTCATTCGGGAGTTTATTAAAAGCAGGATCCCCCCATTTTAAAATAGAACGATAAGACTTTTTAGGCGGAACTTCTTGAAAATATTTCGGCATAAAGCCCTTATATGGTTTCATTTCTCTCTCCTTTTTTATTCCATTTCACCGGTTGAAATGATATCAACCCCGGTATTTAGGATATTTTTGATTAAAACATCTCCGATTTTAACTTTTCTTTGAAGAACAAAATTTCTCAATTCTTTCATTACCGGGAAAATCATTTCTTTATCTATCTCTTTCGAAGTACGAACGCTTGCGAGAGGATAACCCGGTACCTTAGTTTTAACGGTTGTACATAGACCCCTTTGCGGGTGTTCTGTTTCTTTTTTCGCGAATTCTATTCCACGCGGACATTTTGCACCCCAAACCTTCAATACCCCTTCTTCTTTATCAATTAGAAGCCGGCAACCATTCGGACAAATAATACAAATCAGTTCTTCTTTCATTTATTCACCTCAATTCGAAAGTTTATTTTTGAATTCTCTGTAATCTGATATTCGGAGAAAGAAAGGTTCAATCTTTCCATTTCCGGAGGAAGTAATCTTTCATAGCGTTTTTCCCAACAATCTACGCCGTCAATCGAAAGGATTAAACGGCAATGATTTATAGTTTCTTTTGAACGGAAATAGAATTTTAAATTATCAAGATTTGAATTTAAATCTAGGAACTGGGGAACCAGGTAAAGAATCTCGGGGCTGATTTCTACTTTATTCAATTTTCTTTCCGGATAATCCATTCTTAAAGCTTGAGCGGCTATCTCCGCGCTTTCACTGACATAATCCACCAAATCATTTACATGAAGGCAATTTCCGACCGCATAAATACCAGGAATTGAACTCATTAAATTTTGATCAACAAGTGGTCCTTTTGTCTTAGAATCGATTATGACTCCCAAGCTCTCCGCTAACTCGTTTTCGGGAATCAGACCAACGGCCAGTATTAAAGCATCACATTCGATTAACTCTTCGGATCCGGGAATGATTTTTAGGTTTTCATCAACAGAACTAATACCGACCGCCTCAACTCGGTCGCGACCATAAATGTTACTGACAGTCCGAGAAAGATAAAGGGGAATATTGAAATCAGTAAGACATTGTCTGATATTTCGGGTAAGTCCGCTCGGAGTCGACTTTATTTCATAAACTCCCAGAACCTCCGCGCCCTCGAGGGTAAGTCTTCTGGCCATAATAAGACCAATATCTCCGGAACCAAGGATTACCGCCTTACGGGTGGGGGAAATTCCGAGGCAATTTACAAGATGTTGGGCAAGTCCGGCAGTATAAATTCCAGCCGACCTACTTCCGGGTATCAAGAGTTGATTTCTGGTTCTTTCCCTGCATCCGGTCGCAAGAATAACATTTGAAGAAAATGCTTCATGAACGCCTTGGCAATCAACAATTTTTACCATAAAACCGTCTTCCGTTTTTTTGATTGAAGAAACAAAAGCAAAAGTTAAAACTTCTACTGTGGTTTTCTTCACTTCATCAAGAAAGCGCCAGGCATATTCTGGACCTGTTAGTTTTTCTTTAAAACGAACAAGTCCAAAACCATCATGAATACATTGTTTGAGAATTCCTCCGGCTTTATCTTCCCTTTCCACAAGCAATACTTTCAGGTTTTTTTCTTCTACTTTCAAAGCAGCGGCTAGACCAGCGGGGCCCCCACCGACGATAATGCAATCATATTTCATCTGCTTCCTCTTTTCCCTTGGTTTGAAACATTCCAAGCCTGGAATTTTGACCACGTTTTAAAACAAGAAGGGGATCAATCTTTAATTCTTCACTGATAATTTTTAAAATCAAAGGTAGACAAAACCCTCCCTGACAACGTCCCATTCCTGGGCGAACTCGTCTTTTAATCGCATCAATTGAGGTGGCGGGAATCGCGCCTCTGATTGCTTCCTTGATTTCACCGAGGCTAATTTCTTCACAGCGGCAAATAATTTTTCCGTAATCGGGATCATTCTTTATTAATGCTTGCCTTTCTGAGGTTCCCATCTCTTTTACTCTTTTTATCCCTTTTCTGATTGGATTAAAATTCGGTTTTGCTTTTACATTTCCCCCAAATAGATTAATCACCATTTCTACAACATCTAAAGCAATAGCCGGAGCAGCGGTTAAGCCCGGTGATTGGATTCCGGCCACATGGATTAAATTATGGACTTTCTTGCTGGTCTCGATGATAAAGTCTTCTTCATAAGTTGCGGCCCGCAGTCCGGAAAAATAAGCAATAATATCTGTTCTCTTTAGTTTAGGGAGGACATGATGATGTTTTCTAAAAACCCGTTCAAGAGATCTTGAGGTTGTGGAAACATCATCCTTATCATAAACCTCCTCCGCATCTGGGCCGATTAAAACATTTCCGTCAACCGTTGAGATAATCGCACCGCCTTTGGTATGTGAGTGTCTTTGTGATACTTTTGGAAAACGAGAAATGATGGTATTAACTAGTGGTTTTGATTTACTGTCCAAGATTAAATCACTACCTTTACGGGGGTGAATCGAAAAATATTTATCATCCGCTAAAGCGGCTACCTCATCCGCAAAGACCCCAGCGGCGTTAATTACAACTTTCGCTTTAAAGTTACCACGATTAGTACGGACCTTTTCAATTCCTCCGTCTTTTAAGGAGAATCCCAGGCAAGCGGTTTCCAAACTGACCTCAGCGCCGTTTTCGACGGCGTTTTCCCCAAAAGCATAAACAGCCTGATAAGGGGAGATGATCCCCGTACATTTGATTTCAATCGCTCCTTTGGCCCAAGATTTAACTTCCGGTTCTTTTTGGATGATTTCTGCCCTCGATAATTTACTGACTCCGGGAATTCCCAATTGTTTAGCTTTATACAATAAATAAGAGGAAAGAATCCTCTCTTTCTGGGATCCGAAAACAATATATTGACCGATCCGTTTAAAAGGAAAATCAAGTTCTTTTGAAAGTTTTTCATACATTAAATTTCCCGCCAAACAGTATTTTGCTTTTTTGCTGTCTTTTGATAGATCAATACCGGGATGGATCATTCCGTCATTGGCGCCGCTAGCACCACAGGCCAGATCAGCTTCTTTTTCGATTAAAAGAAGTTTTAAAGAATAACGGGAAAGTTCACGTAAAATAGTTGTGCCGATAATCCCACCGCCAACAATTATGACATCATATTCTTGGTCTTGAAGGCTGTTATCAATGAGAAGAGGAGTTTTCTTCTTTTTCATTCCTCTTAACTTAATATTATTTACGACATGAACTCTACTTTTCGGGTCAACAAAAAGATAACCAACATTTACAATATCTTCCCAATTATCCATTTCACCGGATAAAATGATGCTTTGTTCCGTCAGATTAACTCGAATATCGGCTTTAAACTTTTTCTTTACATCTTTTATCAGCTTATCTAATTTCATTCTTCCCTCCACATAGTTTTTAATACTACCTTATTATATTATAATAACTATGTAAATGCAATCGTTTTCTCGCATATAATAAAAAAAAACCGACATTGTCGGCTATTCATTCCCTAAGAGATCAATCATCTTCTCAGCAAAGAGTATTTCTGCTTGGGCTTTAGTCAGAACTTGAGCAAGCAGAATCGGAAGAATAAGTTTTTGATCATCAATTTTAAGTTCCTCAATTTTACGAATAATCCTTTCCGCAAGTTCAGGAAGATTTTCAAAGGTTTCTTTTTGTTCATTAAGGAAAACCCGATAAGTTTGTTCTAATTCAGCCGTATGGGCAATTTTCGATGTAAAGACCTTCATATCGTTTAAGGAGATTAATTGTTTAAACTGATAAATTAAGGCATAGGTCATAATATGTAATTTCCGATAAAGTTTGTTTCGGGGCCGAGGACTAATCTTATTCTTTGAATAATTATTAATCATTGACTTAGTTAACATTCCATCATCAGGATAACGTTTAAAAAACTGAAGATTTTCGTTTAAAAAGGAAAGTAGCTGTTCCATATAAAGTTCAATTTTGGGAATGTCTTCAATTTTAACTTGATCGGGAACGCTCATATCTTTTGCCAATTTTCGGACTTCGTCTTTCCAGTCCATAATATCACCTCGTACTTAGTTATATTATAGCAGATAAAAGCAAAATTAAAAGAAAAAATGGCATAATACTGCCATTGTCTATTTACCTTGAAAAATATCAATCATTTCTTTAACCTTGAGTCCGATTGGGATCAGAAGACAATTTCCGCGGACATAATCCGATTTCTGAAGATCTTTCAAAAGTCCCTGTAAAGTCTCGCTCTCTTTGATTTGCTTATCAAGTTCTTTTGTAGAGGAAAATTCAAGAACAATAGCGATGTTTAGTTCTTTTGTGAAAACATGAGGTGTAACAATTACATCTTTTTCTTCGAAGTCTTCCATCAGCTCATCAATATATTCTTTCGCATCTTCGCTATAAGTATAGCCGGCATTTTCGAAATCATTTCGGACTCCGGTAAAACTGCTGCATCCAGAAAGGAAAATTACTGAAAAAAATCCAAGTACAATATAAATTAGTTTTTTTAATATTGTCATTTAAATCACCTTCACTAATATTATACCAGAAAATTTAAAGATAGTGATGAAAAATATCTTTTCTTATATAATTATTTCCTTGAAAATAGTAATTTATACGGTTCTAAAAACATCTTTTTCGATTTTTTCGACATTCAATAGCTGCCTCTCCTTCTTTACAAAGATAACATATTTCATTTTCAAGTTCTTCCCCATTAAAGAACTTATCCAGATTATCAAGTGTTATTCTAGCGATACTATCCATCGCCTCCTTGGTAAAGAAGGCTTGATGGGAGGTAATGATGACATTAGGAAGAGATACCAAAAGTGCCAGCGTATCATCATTTATGATCATTTCTGAATAATCTTCATAAAAGATCTCTGTTTCTTCTTCATAAACATCAAGCCCAGCCCCTTTAACTTTCTTAGTTTTAAGTGCCGAAAGCAAAGCATGACTGTCAATCAAGCCGCCTCGGGAGGTATTGATTAGATAGACTCCATCCCTCATCAGAGCCAGGCTTTCTTCGTTAATGAGATGCTTGGTTTCTTCGGTCAAAGGACAATGAAGAGAGATAATATCACTTTCTTGAAATAGTTTCTCCAATCCTACATATTCCAAATCAGAGTCGCTTGCCGGGTAGGGATCATAAGCTAAAACCTTCATACCAAAACCTCTGCAGATTTTTGAGAATGCACGACCGATTTTTCCGGTTCCGATAATTCCAATGGTTTTCCCTAACATAACAAAACCCATTAGACCATTTAAACTGAAATTAAAGTCTCGAGTTCGATTATAAGCCTTATGTATTTTACGGTTCAAGGTTAAGAGCAGAGCCATGGTATGTTCAGCTACCGCTTCCGGTGAATAAGAAGGAACACGGACAATTGTAATTTTTTCAAATGCTGCTTTTACATCAACATTATTATAGCCTGCAGATCTTAAGGCAATTATTTTTACCCCGAGTTCATGTAATTTACCAATAGTCGGAGCATCGATAACATCATTTACAAAAGCAATAACACCTTCGGAACCTTGTACTAGATGAGCCGTGTCTTGATTAAGATTTGGTTCAAAATATTTAATTTGATAATTCTTATTATATTGATTGAAGAATTCTTCATCATATGGTTTTGAATCAAAAAATACAATCTTTTTCATAGATTCCTCCAGATATAATTTTATTATATCCAAGAAATCTTTTTTTTACAATTTTATATTCTATTAAACGACTTCTAAGGACCAATAATTAAAGACCAATTCTGAATTAACTAAAACAAAAAAGGCAATTCATAACTGTTTTACAGAAAAGAATTGCCTTTCAAATTTAGTGTTTAAACAACTTCAGGTTTAAGAATTTTTAACCCTCTTTGGAAATCAAAATAGATATCAAAAAGTGTAAACAGGTAATATTCAGAAACAATATCTTCTCTAAGAGCTTCTAAATATAAATAGTTTTCAGAAGTGGGATCAACACCCTCCTCATAAACAAGTTCATCGAGAATATAACTTAATTCAAGAAGCATATCTTCTTTCCACCAGCGGAAATAAGTCCGATAGATTTCGAAAGAAAGTTCAGAAATTGAAATAAGATAATTTTCATAAAGTGCACTCAGTTCATCAACTGTTGAGGTTGTCTTTATTTGCTCCTTAAGTGCAAAATATATTTCTCTATAAACAATAAATTCATCATAATTATCATGGATATAATCCATACTGTAATCTATGAATTCTACCATCATCATGATTTCATTTAAATATTCTAAATAAGCAATTCTTTCTGCATCTTCTTCATAAGCTTCTTCAATCGCAGCTTTAGAATTAAAATATACTGTTTCTAAATCCTCATAAGCAACAATTTCAAGCTCATCAACTGCCTCTAAATAGAGACTTTCCATAGCAAGTAAAGATGGTGCGGTTGCAAATTTACTCAAAGATTCAAAAAGATAGTCCAGTTCTCCAATATAGTCCCATCTAACAGCCTTTAACTCATCAATTTCAAATGAAGTATACATAGTTATTGTAAGATTAGTAAGAGAATTAAAGTTATTAATATCTGTATTAAATAGTTCTTCAAGAGAATAATTTTTAAGATCAAAAATGTCATTTAAGAAGTCTTGGTGAAGAGCTTCAACACCACTAACTTCGCTATCCAAAACACGCTTATAAGTGTCATTATATGCTTCTTCTTCAAGAGGTAGGAAATAGTCGATAATAGCATTGAGGATAAATTCATTTAACTCATCGAGTGGTTTTTCTCCAATTAAGGCAAATAAATCTTTTGATTCCATAATTGTATTTTCGAATTGATAGAAATATTCTTGATTCACATTCTCTAATTCCATTTCAAAATCTTCAAGATCAGACAATAGATTTTCAAAGAAGTCTTCTGCCTCTCCTACTACTTTTTCCTTCAAAATTATAAAACAATTATTAAATACTAAATCCATTAAACATATTTCATCATAATACTGTTTGAACATTGGCTCTAATTCTTCGAAAGTATTAGCATTCTCAATAAGGTCAAGATAATAATTTTGACGTTCATAAAGAATAGGTGAATTGAAATGGCGGACATAACGACTGACTTCCCAATATAAATCTCTGATGCGATATTCGGCCTCTTCTTTTGCTTCACTTAATGCTACTTTATCATCATCTGTCTTTCTGGCATTAGAAATTAAATCACGATATTCCATATAATAAGCAAAAGCTCTGATCAAATTGGCTTCCGTTATAGAACTTACGGCCTGAGCATATAGATTTTCCATTTCATCAATACTTTCATCGGTAGCATTAAACGATTCATTTTCAAGGAGTCTTTCTAATTTCTTCAAATATTCAAGTCTAATGTCAGTTTCAAACTCAATATCATCTAACATATATTTATTAAATTGATCAAGAAATTCAGAAATATTTGTAACCTTTTGATAATCTGCTTTTATAGCATTAAATAATTCATCAAAAGCAATTTTGCCTTCAGTGGTCAAAATCTCTCGTTGTTCCAAAGCAGAAGTTTCCAACATATCAAACACAGTCCAATATGGAAACTCACATTCAGTTGTGCCGACATCCGAGATATAATAATCATATATTTCTTGTACATATTCGAAATAATAACCGGGATGGCTAATGCACAAATCAATTGTAAATTGTAGATGTTGATTTTCTAAATCAATCATAACCACATAATCTGAATAATAAACATTTTCATCATCATAATCTAAATCAAGAATATCTTTCATTATCTCATCGGGAAAATAACCATAATATTTTCCATCACTGAAATAAAAAGACGAGTGATTTAACGCTTTTGTATTCAAATTAAAAATATCAGATGAAAATTCTGATTCATAAAAAGCATCATATTGAAAGTCAAGATAATCCCATAAATAATAAGCAAAATCATGATCATAAGCAAAAAAATAAAAATTATTATCATTATAAATATTATAATCATAATAATAGGTAACCAAATCATCTACAGTTGATTTTTTTATCAACTTTGACACTTCTTCATAATAACCGTGGCTAGAGTCAAAATATTCATAACAGGTGATTGTATAATTATCGCTCATGAAACTGTCTAAGAAAGTTTCTAATTCTGTTGGAGCCTTTCCCCATTTTGCATAAAGAATTAAGTCCTGATTAATCACATCATATTTAGTGAATTCATGACCTTCTTCATCATACCAACCTTGAAAGAAGTTATTTTCCTTAGTGGGTATCGGAAGCTCAAGTAGCGATCCAGAAGGAAGAGTAATTAATTCATTTCCTTCGGAAAGAACACCACCATTTAAAACTAAGGAAACATTGTAATCTACTACGGGTTCGGGAATTGATTTAAAGGTTGTCTTAATGCCATCAATTACCCAATAACCATCATCACTAATTCCTACTGTTGAACTACTACCCTTTTCTCCTTTTAAATCATTTAGGGATATTAAATTTTTCCAAGTTGATTCAGACTTATACTTCCATTGAATATAATTATCATTAACCCGAAACTCTGTCTCATCGGCCCGTATATTAATATTTAGCGTCTGTTCAGCACTAAGGTAATTTACCTTAATCTGATGTTTTCCGGTTGTACTCAATTTTTCAAGATCAGCAGCACTTATCATATCTGAATTTAAAGGTATTTCACTTTTAGTTCCATCCGACATTTTTACTTCGACTAAAATATCAGAAAGCTTAAAATCCTCAGAGTAAATAAGTTCACTGTCAACTAAAGTAATAGATTCAACTTTGACTTCAGAAGAATCACATCCTACAAAAAGCATACAAACAAAAACAATAAAAAATAATAATAAAAGTTTTTTCAATTTTCCCTCTCCTAAATTAGTTTGCATATATTATGCAAGTTTATTATATCTAATCAAAAAGTAAGAGTCAAGATATTTTCCATAACTTTTTTACGACAAAAAAGGCCCCTGCATTATGCAAGAACCTAAACTTTTGATTATTTAAATTTATGGTTTTCAACTAAAGTATATACTTAAGCTTTTTTGATTTCTTTCTTTTCACCCAATCCCTTAACAAACATAAAGACAGCGATGGAGATTAATGTACAGATGGTTCCGTAAATAAACATAATACTTCTGTCAGAAGTTAAATCCGTAAAGACACCGCTTAAGAAAGGAGATATGGAAGAGGCAAGCATCGTCGCCGTATAATAGAACCCAGTAAACTTACCGACAGTGTTGGTGTCGCTATTTTCAAGAACAAGTGGTAATGTATTAACCACAACAATAACGTTTCCGAAATTCATTAAGAAATAGCAAACGATAAACAAACTTCGGGTTTCCCTACCTACAAAGAAAGCTGAAAAAAGAGAAATGGCGATACAAACGACTCCAATCATAATCGTCCGTTTACGACCAAATTTATAAGCCAAGTATCCTACGGGAATAAAAGCAAGTCCGGAAAAGATTAAACTTAGCATCTTTACAAAACTGGCACTTTCTTCTAAAAACCCAAGATTTTCAGTTGCATAAACTGAAAAGGAAGAGTTTATTGCATCAGTGGCCATCGTTACAAAGAAAATGGCTAGTAAAGCAAGCAAGAAGTTTCTGACCTTGATCCAAGGAAGATCCCGGAATCTGACTTTAACTTTACTGGCTTTTTGTTCCATTCCTTCTTCAATCCCAAATTTCTCGCAGATTTCTTGTCTTTCCTTCAAAAATCTATTCTCTTTGACCGTTAATAAGAACATCAATAAGAAGATTAACATTAAGACATTGATTGCAATAAATACTAGGGTATAGGATTTATAATAACCTCCGGATGAAAGAGAAAAGATCACAATATTT
Source organism: uncultured Acholeplasmatales bacterium (assembly GCA_937877075.1). Classification (GTDB taxonomy): domain Bacteria; phylum Bacillota_I; class Bacilli_A; order ML615J-28; family CAG-698; genus DTU067. The sequence goes on along the minus strand of CALEGD010000051.1, from coordinate 2,399 downwards.
ACAACCATTGCTAGGACCGTACCGATTCCCCCCATTAGGTTGATAATAGCATTAGCAGGGGAACGAAGTGGTTCCGGTGTAACATCAGGCATTAAAGCTACTACCGGCGAGCGATAAGTTCCCATGGCAATCAGTACCAGTAATAAGACAAATAAATATATAATCAATGAACCAGGGTTCTTTTTTGTAATGTTTTGGAAGGTATAATTTCTGATAGCGGGACGAACAAAATCTTCATAAACAACATTATCAACTTCTTTCCCGTCTTCTAAAACCTTCTTTTCAATTTTTATGAATTCTGCCCGGAGGAAGTCTTCTTTTTCCGCGGCAGTCATATCTGAGAAGCTTTTACCTTCTTTCTTTTCTAAATGTTCTTGGAATTTACTTTTCTCATTATCTTTCACATATTCCCAAAGTTCGGTATTATTAACCTCATTTGCGAATTGTTCGGCTTTCTTCAACTGTCCGCTTTCCGCAAAAGGCAAAGCGATAAAAAGCAAAACCGCAAGCAAGGTCCCGAAAAGAAAATACGGAGTTCTTTTACCAAGACGAGTATTGGTTCTATCGGAAAGAGTCCCGAACAACGGAAGCATAAACAAAGCCAGGATATTATCGAAGCCCATAACAAGACCTCTAAGAGAGTCAGTTAAACCAAATGTCCGGTTCAACATTAACGGAACAATAAAGTTATAGAACTCCCAAAATGCAGTAATACTAGCAAAGGCAAGACCAACAAAGATGGTTTTTTTAATGTCAAGTTTTAATTTTTTCATTTAATTCCTCACATATTAAGTATTTTGCCATTTAGACTTCTGAAAACAAGTTTATTATAACATCTTTGCATATTTTTTTCTACTTTTATTTTCCACTACAGCTAAGAAAAGCTTATTTCAATAATGACATCACTGGAATATTTAGAACTAAATTTCATAACTTTTTATAATCCTATCAAACTAGAAAATTAGAACCTAGCTCTCTAGGTATAATTTTCACAATATCATCATCATCAATTATACTAACCTTGTTATGAAGACCATTATCAAGCGTTACATTTTTCGCATATGATAATTCAATATATTTATTAATATTTATACCATTCGGGGAATCCGTATCTGTATAAGAATCATATATCCCGTTATCAATATTTGAAATATTTTCTGTTTCTTCCGAATCTAAATGAATGTCATTATCTTCGGCATTAATAGTGATATCTTTATTAAATATAAAAATAGCCAAAACAACAATAAACGATAATAAAATAAACTTTTTGTTTTTCATAATCCCTTAATCCCTTCCTTTTTCTTAAATTAAATGTTTTAAAATAAACAAGATGTTATACATCCGTTAGAAAATAAACAGAAATTAATTATTATCCTCACCCTCTTCTATATTAATAACCACACGTACTGAAGCTACTATTTGTGAAGCACTGTTTCCATACTTATAAAAATTATAATAAATATTGTACTCTCCAGGCAAGGTTACAGTTCCAGCAGATACAAATTTTTTCTCCAAATGATGGTATACTACTTTACTACCAATATCAACCGAACCATAATTTCTACCTACACCTTCTATTATTATATAAGCATTTGGAAGATGTTCATGTCCGTCATATATATAAAAGAAATTAACATTATTAATTGCCTCCTCATCGTCAACATTGATTTCTATTTTTGAAGGCTCAGGTCCAAAATGTTCAAAATCTTCAAAAACTACAAATATTTTAGACCTATCTGCCCAAATATCCTTTTGCTTATTACATCCATATAAAAAAAATATAGTAATTGTAAATAAAGCAATTACCATAGGTTTCCTAAATAATTTTTTCATAATCCCCTCCATTAAAATTAACATTAAAGTTCAATACTTTATTATAATCTATTCACTTTGCTTTGTAAACACCTTCAAAAATTATTTTCAAAAGTTTTAAAACGATGCCTTTTTCTTCAGTATGACTAGTGATATCCTTACTAAATATAAAAATACCCAAAACAACAATTAACAATAACAAAATAATTTTTTCGTTTTTCATAATTCCTTAATCCCTTCCTTTTCTTAATAAATGTGTTTAAAAAATTATCACCTAATGTTAAATATCCGTCAAAATAAAGCTGTAATTAATTATTATCTTCACTCTTTTCAATTTTAATAACTACACGTACTGAAGCTACTAATTGCTTTATGCTGTTTCCGTATCTATAAAAATGATAATAAATATTGTATTCTCCAGTTAACGTTACAGTATGTGTCGGCACAAACCTTTTCTCCCAAGGGTTGTACACTACTTTACTACCAATATCAACCGAACCATAATTTCTACCTACACCTTCTATTATTATATAAGCATTTGGAAGATGTTCATGTCCGTCATATATATAAAAGAAATTAACATTATT
>CALEGD010000050.1 GCA_937877075.1 uncultured Acholeplasmatales bacterium | reverse complement strand
CAGATGCAATTAACAGGATTTACCAATATGATTCCAGAATTGAAATCTTTGCTGTGGTTGGCGGTGATTCGGAAAGTTGTACTTTAGGCACAAGTTATAAGTGTACGGTCAGCGACCGTTTTGTTGATCGAAATGGTACGATTAAGATTTTAATTGATAATAGCGGCTATCTGATTAGCGCCGAGTATCCGGAAGTTCCGATCGAACTTTCTTCCACAATTTTCTGGGAAAGTCATCCGAGTCGTAAATATCGACATGCTGGATAAATTATAAAAAGTGTTTTGAATATTATTAAAGATGTAGTATAATAACAATTAGTGTGAACGTTTGCTTTTAGGAGGTTAAAGATGAGAGAATATAATACGAACGAGATACGCAATGTTACGATTGTCGGTCATATGAGTAGCGGAAAAACAACTTTTGGAGAATCTGCTCTCTATGTTTCCAAAGCAATCGAAAAAAAAGGCGAGGTAGAAAAGAAAAATACAGTCGGTGATCATACTGTTGAAGAACAAAACCGTTTAACAACTCTGACCGCATCCTTACTTCCGGTTGAATGGAAGAATGCGAAAATAAACTTTATCGACACACCGGGATCCGAAGAATTCGTCGGTGAATTGGAAAATGTTTTATCGGTTTCTGATGGTGCTGTTTTATTAATTGATGCTACCAAGGGTGTTGAAGTCGGTGCTGAAAGAGTTTGGTTGGAATTAAGAAAACGCAATATTCCAACAATCATCGCCGTCAATAAAATGGACAAAGAAAATATTAAATATGATCAAGTTATTGATTCAATAAAAGATAAATTAAGTAAACATGCCGTTGAATTCACACTTCCACTTGGAACTCAGGAAGATTATACCGGACTTGTAGAAGTGTTAAATAAAAAAGCCTATCAGGGCGAGGCTTGCAGTGCTTATGATATTCCTGCAAACCTGAATGATAAGGCCGAAGACCTTTATAATGGTTTACTTGAAAGTGTTGCCGAGTCTTCGGAAGAATTACTTGAAAAATTTTTTGGTGGTGAAGAACTTACACCCGAAGAAATTGCGACCGGACTTCGGACCGCAATGATTTCCGGAGATCTCTTCCCGATAGTCAATATCTCCAGCAATAACAATATCGGCGTTTGTACGCTTTTGGATACAATTGTTGATTATCTGCCATCGCCAAAACAAGTCGGATTTAAAACCGGAATTCATCCTAAAACTAAAGAAGAAATTAATCGCGAAGCAAATGATAACGCCCCTGTTTCTGGATTTGTTTTTAAAACCATTATCGACCCCTTTGTCGGTTCTGTGTCACTTTTCCGGCTTTATTCAGGAACCTTAAAGACTGGACAGGAAGTCTATCTTCCCGAAACTGATACGACAATTAAACTTCCTCAAATTTTCATTCTCCGCGGTAAGAATCAATTGTCTGTTGATGCAATCCATTCCGGTGATATCGCTGCAGTTGCCAAGGTTTCTGAATTCTTCAACTCTATCACCTTTGCAGAGAAAAAAGAACCGATTCTCTACCCTAAGGTAGAACATCCCACCTCTACAATCTATGTGGCCATCAGCCCGAAAAACAAGCATGATGAAGACAAATTATCCGGATCCCTTTCGAGGCTTAGACTTGAGGATGAATCATTTGAAACTAAACGTAATCCGGAAACTGCTCAACTATTAATCGGTGGACAGGGTTTAACCCATATCGGTTATGTGCTTGAACGGATGAAGAATATGTTTAAGGTTGATGTTGAAACCAGCGACCAAAAGATAGTTTATCGTGAAACCATCAGAAGCAAAGGTGAAGCTCAAGGACGTCATAAGAAACAATCAGGCGGTGCCGGTCAGTTCGGTGATGTTTGGATTCGCTTTGAACCTTGTGAAGAGGATTTCATCTTCCAAGAAGAAGTTGTCGGTGGAGCCGTTCCAAGGAACTATTTCCCGGCAGTTGAAAAAGGATTAATTGAAACCTTAGAACATGGGCCCCTAGCCGGATTCCCGGTTATCCGTATTAAAGCTACCCTTTATGACGGAAGCTATCATCCGGTTGACTCCAATGAAATCTCCTTTAAACTTGCTGCCTCCTTAGCTTTCAAGAATGCTTTGGATAAACTTCGTCCGACTATCCTGGAACCGATTATGCAGGTAAATGTAGTCATCAAGGATGAATTTGTTGGTGATATCATGGGTGATATGACTAAAAGACGCGGACGCGTTCTCGGTATGGAACAAAATGCCGGTTATCAGGAGATAATTGCGGAAGTACCGGAAGCAGAAATTACTAAATATGCCGTTGACTTAAAAGCTATGACTCAAGCAAGCGGACATTTTAGTCGAAAGTTCCTCAGATACGAAGAAGTTCCTGATCAATTAGTTAAGAAAATTATTGATGAATATAAAAAATAAAAGCAAGCGACCAATGGTCGCTTCTCTTTTTAAGGAGTTTTATGCATTTTAAATTTCAGATTGAAAAAGAAAGTATTGTTAAGGAATATATATTAGAAAAAGGTATTTCCCGCAACCTTGGCAGAAAGATTAAACTCTATGGAGAAATTTTTATTAATGGCAAAAGAGCGGAAAATTATTATCCTTTAAAAGCAGGAGATGTTCTAACTATCTTCCTTCCGGAAACAACTAATCCCGATATAATACCGGTCTCAAAACCTTTGGAAGTTCTTTATGAGGATAATGATCTTTTAATAATTAATAAACCGAGTAATCTTTCTACTCAACCTTCAAAAAAACATCTTGATGATAATCTAATCGGCCGCATTAAGTATTATTATCAACAAAAAGGAATCAAAGGAAATATTCATGTGGTCACGAGACTTGATTATGCAACTTCAGGACTTGTTTTAGTTGGAAAAAACGGCTTTATCCATCATCGGCTTTCCCAAATTGAAATAAAAAAGGACTATCTAGCAAAAGTTGAGGGTATTTTAAAGGAAAAGCGAGGAAGCATTAACTTACCGATTAAGCGTCTTGAAGGAGATAGGCTTCGTCGTCAAACTGCAGCTGATGGAAAGATGGCTTTGACTCTTTACAAAGTGCTCTTTGAAAATTCTGATTCCAGTTTTTTAAAACTTAGAATTAAAACTGGTCGTTGTCATCAAATTCGGGTTCATCTTTCCGCTCTCGGTCATCCGGTAATCGGAGATAAACTCTATGGAAATGGCAGAGAGCTTCTTTATCTCCATTCTTATCGTTTAAGTTTTATTCATCCAGTTTCTAATCAAAAAGTTGAAGTCGAAAGTATCCCGTTCTGGTTAAATTCCAAATTGTAAAAAATTGGGATGTTTGTTCTTTAAAAATCTTTTGAATATTTATTACCCGATTTTTCCTCTGGGGTAAAGATAATGACCCTTTAAAAAGGGTCATTTTCAAAAGACATTGATTATCAGTTTTAAAATTACCAAAAATCTTTATAAGTTTCAACAGTTAGTAATTTTTTATAAACATTGACATATACAGTGGAAAACATTTATATCTAGGATTACTACAGTTAACATTATTTGTAGATAGTTTTATTCCATAATCTAAATTCTCTCGTTCAATAATGTTACTTAAACTAATCGATTTTGTATTCTTGCTAGACTTAACCTCAATCGGTACAATCTTCCCATTCAAAAAAGTCACAAAATTAATTTCTAATCTATCATCCCTTCGATAGTAATATAATGGCATCTCGTTATAATATAAAATTTGTGCAATCAATATTTCAAAAGGTTTCAAAAAAAGTTCAATTTACATATTAAAAACCTTCAAAAAATATGCACCTTTTATTTTATCTTCTATATTGTAAATATCCAGACCGGTTATATCGTATAAATAGTAAATATTATTCTATTTTATACAAATGAACATATTTTTGTTTCTAATTTAGATTGTCTTTCTTCCATTAAAACAACACATTTTCCACAATCCAATTGCTATAGTATTTTTTGAATAACAACTTATCAGTTTTTATGGATCTTGTTAGGGCCATTTTATAAATTATTATAATCAAAAATATTTAATAATTTATTTAAATATGTTATGATTATAGCAGGTAGAATTATATGAGAAGTTTAAATTTAAAAGAATATGGAAAGAATGATATATCCTTCTATTTAGCTATTGAGAATTACTTTTTACCGAAGATAGAAGACGATTTGTTTTTTTTGTGGGATCTGCATAAAGCAGTGATTTGTGGGAAGAATCAACTTATTTCTGCCGAGGTTAATCTTGACTATACGAAAGCAAACGGAATTAAGGTTTTCCGTCGTCATACCGGTGGTGGGGCGGTCTTTGCGGATGAAGGTTGTTTTATGTTTACCTTCCTAACCAAAAATGTGAATCGAGAACAAGTTTTTATTAAATATTTAGGGCTGATTCAAGAAACTTTGAAGAAACTAGGTTTGGATATTGTTTTTTCAGGACGTAATGATCTTCTTTTTAAAGAAAAGAAATTTTCCGGAAATGCATTCATGTCAAGCAGGCATGGTTCGATTTTGCACGGAACAATGATGTATGATACCAATATTGAAAAGATGGTATCTTCCCTTACTCCCGATGATTCAAAATTAATATCGAAAGGAATCAGCAGTGTTCGCCAACGGGTAATAAATTTAAAAGAATATCTGGATTTAGATATTTATGGGTTAATGGATTATATCTATAATTATATTTCCGATGAAGAAGTTTTTTTAAATCAATCAGATTTAGAAAAAATAAAAGAAATTGAAAAGACTTATCTTACCAATGAATGGTTGAATTACCAAAATCCCCCTTACACTTTCCGAAATAAAAAACGTTATTCCTGGGGCGGAATTGAAGTTATGATTGATGTAAAAAAAGGGAAGATTAAGAATATTATCTTTAACGGCGATTTCTTTACAAATAAAGAACTAACCGTATTTTACCAATATTTTCTTAACCAAGAGTTTTCAATAATTAATTTTAAGAAGATTCTTGAAGGAATAGATATCGGCGATTATTTAATCGGCGCAAGTAGCGATGATCTAATGGACTTGGTTTGGAGGTAAATTCATAATGAAAAAAACGGTTTTGTATGAAGAGCATTGTAAGAACGGTGCTCGGATTGTTGAGTTCGGCGGTTTTTTAATGCCGCTTGAGTACACCGGTATTACCGCAGAACATTTCGCGGTTCGGGAAAGCTGTGGCCTTTTTGATGTCAGCCATATGGGTGAAATTAGAATCACCGGCAAAGATGCAAACAAATTTCTTAACTATCTACTAACAAATGAAGTTCCGATTGCAGGAGAAATGACTATGTATTATGGTCTCCTTCTTTACCCAAATGGCGGAGTGGTCGATGATTTAATGGTTTATGCATTTGACTCTATGAATTATCTTTTGGTGGTAAACGCCTCAAATAAAGATAAGGATTTTGAATGGATCACCTCTCATAGGGAAGGCTTTGAAGTGGATGTTATTGATGAATCGGAAAAATTCTCTTTACTTGCCTTACAAGGGCCTCTAGCAGGAAAAGTGCTGGGAAGATTAACAACTTATCCTTTGGAAGAATTAAAAGCTTTTACTTTTGATCACTTTATGATTACCGGGAAAGAGTTTTTGGTTTCCAGAAGCGGGTATACCGGTGAAGATGGTTTTGAGATTTATGGATCAGATGATGACATTCTGATGTTATTCCAAGAACTTATCAATCATTCTGAGGTTAAGCTTTGTGGCCTTGGTGCGAGGGACACCCTGCGTTTTGAAGCAGCAATGCCGCTTTATGGGCATGAAATCAGCGAAGAAATAAATCCGCTCGTTGCCGGGCTCGGATTTGCGGTTAAACTTGAGAAAGATTTTATCGGTGCCGAAGCTTTAAGAAAAGAAAAAGAAACAGGTTTAAGTAAGAAAATTGTAGCCTTGGAACTATTGGAAAGAGGAATTGCCCGCGAAGGGTATATTGTTGAGGCGAATGGCGAAGAAATCGGAAAGATCACTACCGGTTATATGCTTCCGGGGTGGGAAAAATCTTTAGCTTTTGCTTTGATATCCTCTCCGTATTCGAAGATCGGAACGGAAGTTGCGGTCCGGATTAGAAAAAACATCGTTCCTGCCCGGGTCAGGAATAAGAAATTTCACGACAAGAAATACATTCGTTAGGAGGAAAAAATGAGTAAAGTTTTGGAAAATCTTTTGTATTCGAAAAGTCATGAATGGTGCCTTGTAGAAGGCGGGATAGCGAAAGTCGGTATCAGTGATTACGCCCAGGATAGTCTGGGGTCGATTGTTTATGTAGAAGCTGGTGAGGTTGGCGATTTGGTTGAACAATTCCAAGAATTCGGAGCCGTTGAAAGTGTTAAAGCAGCTTCCGATATTATTTCACCGATCAGCGGGGAGATTGTAGAAATTAACGAAGCGGTTATTGAAAACCCCGAACTCCTAAATACCGATCCTTATGGGATTTGGATCATTAAGGTTAAAATCAGTGACGAAAGTGAACTCGATAACCTACTTGATTCCAATGGTTATCAGGATATCCTCGAATGATGTTTAAGTATTTTCCTCATACCGAAACCGATATCAAGGAAATGCTCGATGAGATTAATCTTACTTCCTTAGATGATCTTTTTCGGGATATTCCCGATGAAGTTTTTTTTAAGAAAGAGCTAGATTTACCAGAAGCGGTTTCGGAAATTGAATTAAGGAAAAAGCTTGGGGAACTGGCGGGGAAAAACAAAAACTTAATTTCCTTTCTCGGTGCCGGGAGCTATGATGTCTATACACCCTCTGTAATCGCCGCTCTTACTTCAAGACAGGAGTTTCTGACCTCCTATACTCCTTATCAACCGGAAATATCTCAGGGAACACTTCAATATATTTTTGAATTTCAAAGCCTGATTACCGAGCTTACCGGAATGGACATTGCCAATGCTTCGGTTTATGACGGTGCTACCGCCACTATGGAAGCAATGTTTATGGCAACTTCCTATACCAGACGCAATAAAGTATTAATCAGCCGAACCTTAAATCCTTTGATTATTGAAGTTTTGAAAACTTATGCCGGTTTTCGGAATCTTGAACTTGATTATTTAGAAACGGAAGATTTCCGTATTTCTGAAAAAGTTCTTGGAGAAAAACTTAATCCTGAAGTTGCGGCTGTAATAGTCCAGAATCCAAACTTTTTTGGAATTGTGGAAGAGTATGAGAAAATTGTAGAAATGATTCACGCTAATAAGAGTCTTTTAATTATGAATGTCGACCCTTCTACATTAGCGGTTTTAAAAACTCCCGGTGAAATCGGTGCCGATATAGCCTGCGGAGACGGTCAGACTCTCGGTATTCCGAAAAGCTTTGGCGGTCCTTATGTCGGTTTTATCGCCACTACCGATAAACTTTTAAGAAAACTTCCCGGAAGAATCTGTGGATTGACAAATGATCTGGAAGGCAGAAGAGGCTTTGTTTTAACTCTTCAGGCCCGCGAACAACATATCCGTCGGGAAAAAGCCAATTCCAATATTTGTTCTAACCAGAGTTTAATGGCCCTACATACAACGATATATATGAGTTTACTTGGAAAACAAGGTTTAGTTGAAGCTGCCAAGCGCGCTTATACAAATGCCCATTATCTGGAAGCAAAACTTCTTGAAACTAATCTCTTTAAACGCGTTAGCGATCAACCTTTCTTTAAAGAATTCATCCTTGAAACCAAACTTGATGTTCCGGCAATAAACGCTTATCTCTTAGAAAATGGTATTCTTTCCGGTCTTGACCTCTCTTGTTTTGGAGAAAATTATCAAGGAAAGATGCTTTTCTGTGCGACTGAAGTTCGTACAAAGCAGGAAATCGATGAATTTATCAAGATGGTGGAGGCTTATCATGTATGATAAATTAATATTTGAAATCTCAAAACCGGGAAGAATCGGTTATAGCTTTCCTAAGAGCAATTTGGAGACTAAAGAGTTTTTAGATGAAAAACTGCTTCGTAAATCAGAATTAATGCTTCCCGAAGTTTCTGAACTTGATGTCGTACGTCATTATACAAATCTTTCGAAAAAGAATTACGGAGTTGATGAAGGCTTTTATCCCCTCGGCTCTTGTACAATGAAATACAATCCGAAAATTAATGAAGAGATTTCTTCTCTTCCGGGATTTACTAATCTTCATCCTTTGCAACCGGAAAGTACAGTTCAAGGTGCACTTCAAATTTATTATGAGACTTCAAAAATGCTTTCCACTTTAACTGGGATGGCTGAGTTTTCGTTTAATCCTTTTGCTGGAGCCCATGGGGAGGCTACAGGATTAATGATTATGAAGCAGTATCACCTTTCAAGAGGTGACTATAAACGCAGAAAAGTGATTGTTCCAGACAGCGCTCATGGTACCAATCCCGCTTCCGCTACTGTTTGTGGTCTCGATATCATTGAAGTTGAATCGACTCCGGAAGGAACTGTAAATATTGAAAAGTTAAAAGAAATCTTAAATGATGAAGTGGCTGGTATCATGTTAACCAACCCCAATACCCTCGGAATTTTTGAGAAAGATATTCTGGAAATATCTCGCTTGCTTCACGATAACGGCAGTCTCCTCTATTATGACGGCGCTAACTTAAATGCTCTCTTAGGCTTAAGTCGACCTGCCGATATGGGCTTCGATATTATGCATATTAATCTTCATAAGACCTTTTCGACTCCTCATGGAGGCGGTGGTCCCGGAAGTGGTCCGGTTGGAGTTATAGAAGAATTGGTGAGGTTTTTACCTAATCCTCGTGTAGAAAAACAAGATGAGCAATTTAAGTTAACTGATTCCGACTTTTCAATCGGTGCGGTCAGCGGCTTTTACGGAAACTTTTTAGTGGTCGTCAGAGCTTATGCCTACCTACTGACTCTCGGCCACGAAAATGCTAAGAATGTTGCTTATCTTTCGGTTTTAAATGCAAATTATCTTAAAGAGAAATTAAAAGAGGATTATAAACTTCCGATTGAAGGTCTTTGTAAACATGAAGTGGTTTTTGACGGCTTAAAGAGTAATGCAGCAACTACCCTTGATGTGGCAAAAAGATTGCTGGATTATGGATACCATCCGCCAACAATATACTTTCCACTACTTTTCCATCAGACCTTAATGATTGAACCGACTGAAGTTGAATCAAAAGAAACTCTCGATGGTTTTATCGAAGCAATGAAAAGGATTGCTAGGGAAGCCGAAACAAATCCTGAGCTATTAAAAGAAGCTCCACATAATA
>CALEGD010000049.1 GCA_937877075.1 uncultured Acholeplasmatales bacterium | reverse complement strand
ATAATCGTTCTAGCGGCATTACCCGGGGACAACGAGAATATTCTTTGAAGGCAGTTTTTGATATTTTCATTTTTTTCCTCTTTCCTATCTACGATTAAAGCATATCCTTATTTTACTATAGCCCCCAGAGACTGTCAATGAAAAAGCCTGTCTATTGACAGGTCTGATTAAATCATTTTTTCAAGATATGAGGCAAATTGATAGATTTTCTTTTTTCCGTTAAAATTAACTTTAACTCGATAACTTACATTATCACCTTTTCCCGCTTTGCTGATAATCTTTCCTTCATCATCGAGTTTCGTAGAAAGAGATTCCCAAATAAACTCAACATCAGAAAAATATTTCTGACCATAATATTCGATTTCAACAAGATCTAAAAACTCCTCCCATCTTTCTGCTTCTATTAATACTTGAGGGCAGTTTTTACCGCTGAAATCATAATGCCTTTTAACATCTTTAATCTCCAAATTGTAAGCCAGCATCAACCAGGCAGTCAGTTTTGCAGTATTCCGCATCGCCATATTTAAATCAATTCCTTGATAGACAGCCATTTCGATTCCGATTCCGTAATTGTTGCCCTCAGGGTTTCCGGCATGCCAACCGATCTCATCAATAAATAATTGTTGATATATTTCATGATCATCAACAGTAAAATGCCAGGAAGCCTGACGGTTTGAATTATTAATCGATTGGCTAAGTCTTGATGCAGTCATAACCGGTGAAGCCATACCTGTATTGTGAATAACAATATACTTGGTTTTTGTTCTGTTTCTACCCGGACGTATATCAGTATTTGACTTAGGTACAATCTCATTGATAATTTCTACTTCTTCATTTGTATAAAATGGTAAATAGCCGTAATTCTGAGTTGCAACCTTCTCGTAACCGGGTTCACTTCCGTAAAGATAAAACCTATCTATTGTGTCTATATCTTTCTTTGCAATCATATGAAGAAAGTTTTCTATTTCCTTCCATTCTGGATCGTCTTCAAATTTAGAGGAATGAAGATCAAGTGCTTCCTTAGGATCTAATATATAAGCTTCTTCAATAAACTTTTGACCTTTGTTACATCCGCTAATCCCCATAAGCAGAAAAACGAATAGAAACAATAAAAATATCTTTTTATTCATGTTTACTTCTCCTCCTTCTAAACAATTATTTCCTATCTAATTATAACATTTTTCCTGCTTTCACCCAAGTAAAAAAGGATGGGAATTATTCCCATACCTTTTACATAAACTGGATAATTTCCTTAACAGAAGGAAAGACAAGGTCGGGTTTAAACGGGGTTTCTTCAAGATCCCCCACCCCCGTCTCCCCGGAAAGTACGCAAATTGAAATTATCTTTGCATTAATTCCCGAAGCAATATCAGTATAAAGTCGGTCACCGATTATGGCTATTTTATCGGCTTTAAGATTGTATTTTTCTTTTAAAAGATCAATCATGTAACGATTAGGCTTACCGATAAAATACGGCTCTTTTCCAGTCGCTTTTGTTAACATAAAGCAAATGGAAGCACAATCGGGAAGAAATCTGCCTTCCTTTATCGGATACAAAAAATCAGCATTTGTTGCTATAAACTCCGCTCCATGATCAAGGAAATAACAAGCCTTCTCAAGCTTTGTATAATTCAACTCTCGGTCAAAACCAACTAAAACAATATCAGGATTATCCTCTACAAGTTCTATTCCGTAATTCATTAACTCTATATGTAATGCCTTCGTACCGACAAGATATACCTTCTTTCCCTTTCTTAATTTAGAAAGAAAGATACCGGTTGCCATACCGGAAGAAAAGATGTTTTCTTCAGTACAAGGTATTTGAAGTATTTTCAGCTTTTCCAAATAATCATTCTTATTTACCGAAGAATTGTTTGTAAGGAAGACATATTTTTTGTTCTGTTTAATTAAACGAGAAATGAATTCAGTCGCTCCGGGAATCAATTCATTTTCCAAATAGATTGTTCCGTCCATATCAAGTAAAAATAGTTGTACATCTTTAAGTCTTTTCATAATTCACCTTTACCATTCTATTTTACCAAATATCCCTTGCTTTTTCAATTTAATAATCGTTTCTTAATAAAAAAACAGGCAACCGAATAGCGTAACCTGTTTCTTCAATTTTCATATCAAAATTATTTATTTAAGGAGGAAAAATAAAAAATGCTATTTAATAGCATTTTAGTCTTATGGTGGCTCAGGCCGGAATCGAACCGGCGACACATGGATTTTCAGTCCATTGCTCTACCAACTGAGCTACC
>CALEGD010000048.1 GCA_937877075.1 uncultured Acholeplasmatales bacterium | reverse complement strand
TGAGCGTAATCAACTACTTCTTTTGTAATCGCAATGTTTTCAGCTAAAGGATGATGAGAAGCATCAATCATAACTGAGGTAAAACCAGCATCGATCGCTTTCTTGCATGCATCAAAGCTAGAACCATGATCTAAGTGAATAGCTACATCAACGGTAATGTTTAAATCTTCAAGCATTCCTTTAACCATACCGACAACAGTTTTGAATCCGCCCATATATTTTGCGGCGCCTGAGGATACGCCCAGAATAACCGGCGAAGACATTTCTTCCGAAACTGTCAAAATAGTTTTTGTCCATTCAAGATTGTTGATATTGAACTGACCGACAGCGTATTTTTCTTGCTTTGCTTTTTCGAGCATTTGCTTCATATTTACTAAAGCCATGTTATTTCCTCCTTAAGTATATCACTTTTCTAATATATAATAACCAAATCCAAGAACACCGCAGCCGATGTGAGCACCGACGGCAGGTGTGATTACATGTAAGTCAACTCCAACCGCATTTCTACAATTATCTTTGAAATACCGTACAAGTTCCTCCCCCTGTTCCTCTGCAGCAGCATGCGCAACAATAATATAAACCCTTTTCGCATCTTTAATCTCTTCCATAAACATATTAATTGCTACTTCTAAGGCTTTTCTTTGCGTCCGAACCTTTTCTTTAGGAACAATTCTCCCGATTTTGTCGAGTTCCAAAACCGGTTTAATCTTTAAAAGGCTTCCGACAAACCCAGCCGCTCCGCTCAGTCTGCCGTTTTTTACCAAATACTTTAGGTCATCAACAACAAAATAAGCATGACTGTTCTCAACTAGATAGTGGCAATAATCTAGAATCTTTTGAACTGACTTCCCTTCGTCTACAAGTCGTTTTGCTTCAACGGCAATAAACCCTTGAAGGTAAGTCGCTGTTTTGGTATCTACAACATGAATATTCAAGCGACCTTTATATTCGCTTTGAAGGTTTTCGACCATTTGGCCGATTGAACTAAGCTGATAGGAGATTGAGCACATAATTACATCAGAATAACCTTCATCTTTTAATCTGTCAAAGAGTTCCATCGCTTCGCCGACTGTCGGAGCGGATGTAGAAGGTATCATGGGAGATGTTTTGAGTTTTTTGTAGAACTCGTCGGCTTTGATATCAATTCCGTCAATAAAGTGTTCTTCACCGAAATTGATTATCGATCTTAAAACAGGAATCTGCGGATCATAACCCAAATAGTCTAATCCGGCATTCACATCAGATACAATAGCAACTTTACTCATAATGTCCTCCATTTTAAACCATTATATCATTAAATTTACAAATCTTCAATAAAGATATAAAAAAACTACTGATTACAGTAGTTTTAAGATTCAAGATATTTTCCAAGGAAGGTGCTGGTCATATCTACTAGCGCCTTTTCTGAATCGCCAATGCCGGTATCACTTACAACTATCACAGCTCCGATTAAATCACCGTAAACAGAAATTGGTTTTAGAACTGCAGGAGAATTGATAACTAAATTTTCTGTAACTTCAAGCCCCTCATTCTTTTCAATGGTTTGCGTGTTTCTTTTTTGTATTCTGTCATCCAGACGCAAATCAATTTTTTTGCCGACAATGTCTTTTCTAAAATTGCCGGCGGCAGCTATAATCCTTTCGGTATCTGTGATAATAATCTCTTTTTTGTTGGAAGCATAAACAGCATCAACGTATTGAATAATAAAATTATTAATATTTTCAATATGTGAATACTTCTTAAGGATGATGGAATCAGATCCGTCAGTATATATTTCCAAAGAATCACCTTCACGGATTCTTAGATTTCTTCTGATTTCCTTAGGAATGACGATTCTCCCCAAGTCATCAATTCGTCTGACGACGCCGGTTGCTTTCATTATTTCACCTCGCTAGTAGTATTATTAGAAAAATCGCGTTTTCTTATACCACATTTTTCAATTGCGATTCCAATAACTCTGTAAGCATAAAAATCCATTCTTTATCTTTTGGTTGCTTCTTAATTTTAATTATTAACTGATGACGCTTATATTCGAAAAGGATTTCCTGACTGATTTTCATAGCCTTCATAAAGATTTTTTCTGCGGAAACCTCTTTAGTTTTTTCTTTAGAAATGGCAATCATCGCTTGATTTTGGGTTTCGAGGATATTACTTACCTCAAACTCCTTCAATAACGTCTGCAAATATCTTTCTTCAATATAGGTCAGTATTTCTTGATTAAGCTTTCCGAAACGATCAGTAAATTCACTGATTATCCTTTCTTTATCTTCTTTAGTCTTAACTTTATGGATTTCTTTATGAATAAGTATCTTAATTTCATCATCACTGACATAGGCCTCATCTACATGTTTTGAAACCTCTATTAAATATGGATTCTCTTTTTCTGCAGGCGGAATATTTTTGACTTTATTCATCGCCTCGTTCAACATTTTCATATACATATCAAGACCTATGGCATCGATAAAGCCGGATTGCTCTTTACCAAGAATATCCCCTGCGCCACGGATCGCCAAGTCACGGACAGCAATTCGGTATCCCGAGCCTAGATTAGTAAATTCTTTGATAGCGGAAAGCCTTTTAACTGCTTCTTGAGTTAATACTTTATTTTCTTGATACATAAGATAAGCATATGCGACCCTGTCTGCCCTTCCGACACGCCCTCGGATCTGATAAATCTGAGACAAACCGAGATATTCCGCACCGTCAATGATTAATGTGTTGGTATTGGGAATGTCAATTCCGGTTTCAATGATTGTCGTACAGAGAAGAATATCATATTCACGGTCAATGAAGGCTTGAATTGTATCTTCGAGTTGGTTTTTGCTCATTTTTCCGTGGGCAATACAAATCCGCGCTTCCGGAACCAATCGACGCAATCGTCTAAATAAATAATCGAGATCGCCGATTCGATTATGAAGATAAAATACCTGCCCCCCACGGGAAACTTCCCGGTAAATGGCTTCTTTAATAACAATATCGTTAGACTCAATCACATAAGTTTGAACAGGATAACGGTCCTTGGGCGGTGTTTCAATTAAGCTTAATTGCCTGACACCCATTATCGACATCTGGAGAGTTCTAGGAATTGGGGTTGCAGTCAAAGTTATAACATTGATATTCGATTTTAGTCGTTTTATTTTTTCCTTATGAACGACTCCGAATCTTTGTTCTTCATCGACTATTAACAAGCCCAAATCCTTGGCTTTTACATCCTCGCTTAAAACCCGATGTGTACCGATTAAAACATCCACCAAACCTTTTTTAAAATCTTCAAGAATTACCTTCTGACGACTTCTTGGAATCAGCCTGTTAAGCAATTCTACTCGGATTCCATACTTTTCAAACCTTTCTTTAAAACTATAATAATGTTGACGGGTAAGTATGGTTGTTGGCGCCAGATAGATAACCTGTTTGTTGGAAAAGACGGTTTTAAAAGCAATTCTCATTGCAATTTCTGTCTTTCCGTACCCGACATCTCCGCAGATTAAACGGTCGATGATTTTTCCGTCTTCCATATCTTTTTTTATTTCATTAATTGCTTTCAATTGATCGGGAGTTTCTTCAAATTCAAAATCATCTTCAAACATCTTTTGATATTCGCTGTCAAGAGGATATTTAAACCCTTTCATTTCTTCTCTTTTAGCTTGTAGACTGATAATATCTGCTGCGACATTTTCCAGTTTCTCCTGGATCTTGCGCTTCTTCCGTTCCCATTCGCCTTTGCCGATATTGGTCAGTTTTGGGACTACACCTTCACTGCCTTGATATTTCTCAAGGAAGACAATCTTTTCTACTGTTATATACAGTTCCATATTGGCATATTGAAGCACAATATAGTCGTTACGAACATCTTGAAGGTCAACTGTTTTAATCCCGAGATATTTTCCGATTCCGTAATCATAGTGAACGACATAGTCTCCGATTTGAAGATCTTCTTTTGAAGAAATAGGTTTTGTGTTTTTAAGTATGCTCCGATATCTTGTCTTTTGAACTTTAAATTTCTTGAAAATCTCTAATTCGGTATAAACTTCAATTTTACCTAAAAACCCAAAACTTATAGCATTTTCCGATTTGATAAGATTAATTTTTTTTGGAACCAGTTTCTCAAATGACTCAATCAGATTTACTGGCAAATCATTCTCGTTGAGGATTTCTTTTAAAAGGTTCAAACGTTCTTCGGTAAAAAAAGCAAAAACAAAAGTTTTTCCCAAATTTACCTGAAGATCGCTGATTAAATTCTTAATATCATTTTGATAGTCGATGACAGCAATTCCGTTTAATACAAAGAGTGCGTCTAATGGAAAATTCAAAGTTTTCTTAAATTCGCTAAGGAAAATCTTTTTATCCACTTTATAGAAAAGATTTGGAAAATCAAAAAAGAAAAACAAATCTAATCCAGCCGGTTTAGAAAGTTGACCTAAATAATTCTCCAAATCCAGAAGCAATTGTTGATAATTTTCTTCCAGACGTTGATAATCTTCATAAAAAACCATTTTATTATCTGAATATTCCAAGAGCGTTGTATAGTTAGAATCAAAATACTTTATATACTTCAACATTCGATCGGGATTATTGTAACTTTCTAAATCGGAAAGGTCATTTTTAAGAAAATCCGGAATCTCAGAGACAGAATTTTTAATTTTACTAACAATCTTATTCTTCTCACTTTCATCATAAAAAATCTCGTTCAGCGAAAAAATTTCAATTTCTTCGATTGTTTGTATGCTTTTTTGGTTTTCGGAGTCAAAATATTTTAAAGTTTCAATTTCCGTATCAAAAAGATTAATTCTGATAGGGTTTTCGGAAAAGAGGGGAAAAATATCGATGATTTCGCCACGGATACTGAAATCCCCGATCAAAGAAGTGGTCGGGACTCTTTTATATCCGAGAGCGATTAAATGAAGAATAAAAGAATTGAGTTCGATTTCCTCCCCCTTTTGTATTTTTATAGTTGCTTTCTCAAATCTTTCTTTTGGATAAAGTGGCTTTAAAAGGGCTTGGGGATGAGTGACAATAATTGTCTTTTCGCCTTCAAGAATGTTTTTGATTGTGCTTAATCTTTCATATTTTAAATCCGCACTGACCGCCAAGAGCTCAGCTGAGACTATTTCATCAGCAACATAAAGATTGACGTTTTTATAACCGGCAAGTTTACAAAAAGCCTCATAGGCAAGATTAGCTTTATATAAATTGCTCGCAACATAAAAAATGTTTCCTTGAGTATTCAGAAACGACAAATAGGTTAACAGATAGCCATGATTAGAGGCGATACTATTAACCAGATAATTATACTTATTTATTTTAATTGAATCCAAAAAGTCTTGAACAGACTTTTCTCTAGAAAATAAATCTACAATATTATTCATCATAAACTCCTAATTATATTGTCCCATAAACTCATCAAAACTATGTTCGAGAAGGTATTCAAACATCTCCTTAGCCCTTGATATGGCCAAATCGATTGAAATTGCTCCGTCTCCTTCCGGCTTAGACAATACATAGTCAACAGAATCGGCTTTTGAATTGTTACCAATGCCGATTCTGATTCGTTTAATCTCTTCGGTATTTAATTTTTCAATTATGTGTTTTATTCCTTTATGCCCACCGGATGATCCGTTTTTACGAATTCTGATTTTCCCTTCAGGTAGATCTAAATCATCATAAACGATAATAATTTCATCGGGATTAATTTTGTAATATCGTATTGCAAGCAAAACCGCTTCTCCCGAAAGGTTCATAAAGGTCTGAGGCTTGAGAACGATAATTTTCTGGCCATTATAAATAAATTCTGAAATCTCTGCTTTAAGTTCACGTTTTAAAGAAAACTTCTCTCCAATATCTTTTACTAAATTATCAACGAACATAAAACCGATATTATGTCTTGTTTTATTATATTTACGCCCTGGATTTCCCAGCCCGACGATCATTCTCATATTAACACCTCAAATATTCTTCTGATACAACCAAAATTCCATAGAATTAATTCTATGGAAGTTGTTTCTTAACTAACGTTTTGTCTTTCGCGTTCCTGAATTTGCATTTTATAACAAATGACAATATTTTCCAAAAGGGAAGCAATAGTCATCGGACCGATTCCTTTGGGAACCGGTGTAATATAAGAAGCAATTTCTTTCACTTCCCCAAAGTCAACATCTCCGACAATCTTTCCTTCAACCTTGTTGATACCGACATCGACGACAACAGCGCCTTTCTTCACCATATCGGCTGTTACAAATTTTGGTTTTCCAATTGCTGCAACCAAAATATCTGCCCTTTTTGCAACCTCTTTAAGATTAGCAGTCCTAGAATGAGCAACGGTTACCGTAGCATTCTTTTGCATTAATAGCAGAGCCAAAGGCTTGCCAACTAAATTACTTCTACCGATTACCAGTGCATTCTTACCACTAATATCGATAAAATATTTTTGAAGAAGAGTAATCACTCCTTTCGGAGTCGCCGGAATAACAGCTTCCATACCGCTGAAAAGTCTCCCCTGATTGATTATAGTCAGACCGTCTACATCTTTCTTCGGATCAATCGTATTGATAATCAAATCTTGATCCAAATGTGATGGCAAAGGAAGCTGCACTAAAATACCGTTTATGGCAGGATCGCGATTACATTCAACAATAAGTTGCAATACCTCTTTTTGAGTCGCATTTTCATCCAAAAAATAATCCTTAACCCCTATCCCCGCTTCATTACAAGCTCTTCCTTTATTTCGAACATATACTTGACTAGCAGGGTTTTTACCGACCAAGATAATGGCCAATGTGATTGGGTCGGAAAGTTTTGATACTTCCTCAGCAACCTTCTTTACAATCCATTCCGATGTCTTTTTACCATCTAAAATCATAAAAACCTCTCTTATATATATTTTCCAATTCTATTATACAACATAGATGGCAAAATTTCTATCGTATTTTGAAAACTATTAAAAATATTATTGAATAATATATTTCCCGTTGTAGTCCACTTCATAAGGATGGTTGATTTTTATTTGTTCATTAATAATAGCTTTCGCTAACATTGTTTCAATTTCCTTTTGAATGTAACGCTTCAAAGATCTGGCACCGTATTCATAAGAATAACTTTCATCTAATATTTGTTTTTTTGCTTTTTGAGTAAAAATAATTTGATAATGTTGTTCATATAATCTTTCGGTTAAAAGGTTCAACAATTTCTCTACAATCTGAAGTTGTACTTCCTTAGAAAGAGGATTAAAAATTACTATTTCGTCGATTCTATTGATAAACTCAGGTTTGAAGGTTCTTTTAATTAAGATTTCAACTTTATCTTTTCCATCATTATTAAGCAGGTATTCGCTTCCTAAATTTGAAGTCATAATGATTATTGTGTTCTTAAAATCGACAACCCGACCTTGAGAATCGGTCAACCTTCCGTCATCAAGTATTTGAAGAAGAATATTAAAGACATCAATATGGGCTTTTTCAAATTCATCAAAAAGAATTATCGAATAAGGGTTACGACGTACCTTTTCGGTCAATTGCCCGCCTTCCTCATAACCTACATAACCCGGAGGTGCTCCAATTAAGCGACTGACGGCAAACTTTTCCATATATTCGCTCATATCAAGACGGATAATATGGTCTTCACTGTCAAAGAGCCCCTCTGCAAGGCTTCTGGCGACCTCGGTTTTACCGACACCTGTGGGTCCAAGGAACAGAAAGGAGCCGATTGGACGATTCTGATCTTTAATTCCCGCCCTCTGTCTGATAATCGCATCAAATACAAGCCCAAGTGCTTCATCTTGTCCTTTAACGCGTCTTTTTAAAACTTCCTGCAGATGTAGAACCTTATCCTTTTCTCCCTTCTTAATCCGTGAAACCGGAATCTTTGTTGCTCTGGACACAATTCTATGAATCATATCCTCAGTTACAACTTCTGAGAGAAGGTGATCTCTTCCTTTAACCTGCAAGTTTTCAAGTTTATTTTCCAAATCAGGGATAATTCCATATTTAAGTTCAGATGAGCGCTTATAATCCCCTTGATTAAAAGAGTTCTCCAATTCATTTTTTGCTTCTTCAATTTTTTTCTTGATTACTTTGGCTTCATTAATTTTATTTTTTTCAGTTTGCCACTTTTCTCTTAATTCCTGGGATTTTTTTCTTAAATTCTCCAAATCTTCTTCGATCTTAAAAAGCCTTGCTTTACTGGCTTCATCCTTTTCCTTTTGTAAAGCAAGTCTTTCGATTTCCAGTTGTGTAACCCTTCTTTCGGTTTCATCAAGCTCGCTTGGCATTGAATCAATGGCCATTCTGATTGTAGAACAAGCCTCATCAATCAAATCGATTGCTTTATCCGGTAGAAAACGATCGGTCAAATAACGGTTTGATAGAACTGCAGCGCTGACAATTGCTCCGTCAGTTATTGTTACTCCATGATGTGTTTCATACCTTTCTTTCAAGCCCCTCAAAATACTGATTGTATCTTCTACTGTTGGCTCCTGAACAAGCACAGTCTGAAAACGTCTTTCTAAAGCTCTGTCCTTTTCTATATACATTCGGTATTCGTTTAAGGTTGTTGCTCCGATACAGTCTATTTCGCCTCTCGCTAACATCGGTTTCAACATATTTCCTGCATCCAAAGCTCCGTCTGCTTTTCCGGCACCGACGATTAAGTGAATTTCATCAATAAAGAGAATGATTTTTCCTTCGCTTTCTTTGATTCTGTTTAGGACTGCTTTTAGCCTTTCTTCAAATTCACCTCTGAACTTCGCTCCGGCAACCAGCGACCCCATATCAAGTTCATAAATTGTCTTATCTTTTAATGTTATTGGCACATCATTTTTAGCTATCCTTAAAGCTAAACCTTCAATAACGGCAGTTTTACCCACTCCCGCTTCGCCGATTAAGATAACATTGTTCTTTGTTTTTCTTCCTAAGACTTGAATAATTCTCCTTATTTCCTCATCACGTCCGATAACGGGATCTACTTTACATTTCCGTACTTCCTGAACAATATCTCTCCCGAACTTCTTTAATATATCTTTATCTTTACTGTAATCTTCCATAGGTATCTGCATAATCTCTCCTTTTTCAATATTAGCACTCATCTTATTGAAGTGCTAATTATATTATACTCACTTTATTTTTCTTTGTCAACAAAAGAACAAAAAAGGGAGTTTAAATTCTCCCTTGCTTCACCTTTATATTTTTTATAATGTTTCTGGCAATCCAAATGCCATTTGCACCGGCCTGAGCGAGTCCACGGGTAATTCCGGCACCATCCCCTCCGACATAGAGGTTCTTGATTTTGGTTTCAAAATTTGAATTTACTTCCGGTCTCGCACTGTAAAACTTTGCTTCCACTCCATAGAAAAGCGTATGGTCACTGGCAATGCCGGGCGTAACTTGATTTAAAGCCTGCATCATCTCGATAAGACTTTTCATTGTATTATAAGGTAAAACCAAACCTAAATCTCCCGGAACAGCTTCTTTTAAGGAAGGAGTTACAAAACACTCTTTAATCCTTTTTGCAGTTGATCTTCTTCCCCGGAGGATATCTCCGTAACGTTGGACAATAACCGTGCCTCCGGCTAGTTTGTTGGCAAGCTTACCGACTTCATAAGCAAACTCATTTGGATTATTAAAGGGTTGATCAAATTCATGAGAAACAAGCAAAGCGAAATTAGTATTGTCCGTTCCAAGTTTTTCATCTCGAAATGCATGACCGTTACACAAGATAACACCGTCTTGATTCTCAACAACAACATGACCGCTCGGATTAGAACAGAAGGTCCTAACGGTGGTTCCAACACTGGTGTTATAGATAAACTTCCCTTCGTAAAGATGTTCATTGATGTCTTCCATTACGATATTATTGGTTTCAACCCGAACTCCGATATCAACTTGGTTATTTGTGAAGCAAACATTATGTGAACCCAACATTTTTTGAAGCCACATCGCTCCTTCTCTACCGACTCCAAGAACAACATTATCCGAAAACAGTTTTTCTCCATTTTCTAATTCAACCCCAATGACCCTTTCTGCTTCTACAATCACATTAACAACTTTCATCCGAAAGAGGTAATCTATCTTACCCTTCATATCCTCATAAATATTTTGCATTATTTTTAAATTTTTTTCAGTTCCAAGGTGACGAACCTTTGCTCGAAGCAGTTTTAATCCGGCACCAATTGCTTTTCTTTCAATGGCCTTAACCGCTTCGGTTGTCGGGTCAGTAATTTCCAAATCGGCACCATGATCCAGATTGACTTGATCAACATAATTAATCAAATCAATTAACGTTTCATTGTCGAGATAATCCCCCATCCACCCTCCGAACTCGCTGGTGATATTATACTTACCGTCAGAAAAAGCTCCTGCACCGCCAAAACCGGAAGTAATCGAACAGGAGGGATAACATCCACTTATCCCTTCTCCGTTTGTGGGACATTTATCGATTTTTTTTAGTAAAATGGGGCAGCGCCTGTTATAGATATCTTTTCCTCTATCAATCAGTAGTATTTTTAAATCCGGTGCTTTCTTCATCAACTCATAAGCGCAGAAGATTCCCATTGGTCCAGCACCGACTATTATACAATCATAAGTTTTAACCATATACTCTCCATATAGATATTTTTTAAAAACCAAACACATATATTTTATCAGAAAATGTTGAAATAGTAAACTTCTTGTTTAAGGAATGTTTTTACTTTTATTTTATTGACTCTTTAATGAAGGCTTTAAAAAGTGGGTGGCACCGATTGGGACGGGAAAGAAATTCCGGATGGAACTGGCAAGCAATGAAAAATGGGTGACCTTTTAGTTCAACCATCTCGGCAAATCCTTCATCTACATTAATCCCCGAAAAAACAAGATCGGTGTCTTTAAAGATATGATGCAAATTATTATTTACTTCATAACGATGGCGATGACGTTCGAATATTTTTTCTTTTCCATAGATTTCAAAAACTTTACTACCTTTTTGAAGAGTACAAGGATAAAGTCCAAGACGCATTCCTTTATTCATTCCTAAATCAATTAAGGGGAATTCTGTGTTTTGATCAAGTTCTCTTGAAGTCGCTTGGTTGTAACCGAGAACATTTCTGGAGTACTCAATTACCGCCAGTTGCATTCCAAAACAGATTCCAAAATAAGGAGTTTTATTTTTACGAGCAAATTTTATTGCCGATAGAATTCCCTCAACATTTCCAATTCCGAATCCGCCGGGAACGATTATTCCTTGATAATCTTTTAGTATCTCAGTAACATTACCATCATTAATTAGTGAGGAATTGATCGGTTCAGTGATAACGTCAACCCTATTGGAATAACCGGCATGTTTTAAAGCTTCATAAACCGAAAGATAAGAATCCTTTAAATCAACATATTGCCCGACTAAAGCAATTTTAACTCTTTCTTTTAAACTTTTGATGTCTGATACCATCTTTTCCCACATTGACATATCAAGTGGCTTAGTTTTTAATCTCAGGTGATTACATACTATATCGTCTATATTTTGTTTTGCCAGCATCAACGGAACATCATAAAGGCTCTCACAATCCTCGGCTTCAATAACGCATTCCTGCTTTACATCACAGAAAAGGGCAATCTTATCACGCTGAGCCTTATTTAACTTCCGCTCGGTTCTTAAAATAATCATGTCAGGATTTATTCCTAAAGACCTTAATTCCTTAACGCTATGCTGTGTAGGTTTCGTTTTTATTTCTTGTGAAGCAGATATATAAGGAACAAGCGTATTATGAATATACATCGTATTCTGATAACCGATATCCCGACGAAATTGCCTGATTGCTTCTAAAAAAGGTAAGGACTCAATATCACCGACCGTTCCGCCGATTTCAGTTATTACAACATCTGCATCGCTATTCTTAGCCACATCATAAAGCGCAAGTTTAATTTCATCGGTAATATGAGGAATAACTTGGACCGTCGCTCCGTCAAATGCACCTTTGCGTTCCTTGTCAATAACCCGAAGATAGATTTTTCCGGTAGTAACACTGGAATATTTATTTAAATTTTCATCAATAAATCTTTCGTAATGTCCTAAATCAAGGTCGGTTTCAGCCCCGTCATCGGTTACGAAAACTTCCCCATGTTGGAGGGGCGACATATTGCCCGGATCCACATTAATATAGGGATCAAACTTTTGCATAAAAACTTTTACCCCTCTACATTTTAACAATCTTCCTAATGATGAGGCATTAATGCCCTTCCCTAAACTTGATACAACGCCACCGGTTACGAAAATAAATTTTGTATTCATAAAATTCCTCCATAAATTAATAAAAAAGTCCTCAAACCACGTTGAGAACTTTATCGGCTCTTTATTATTATACCAAAAAAAATAATCTATGCAAGAACTTTTTTAATCTTCCTCCACCTCTTCTTCTTCTTCATCTTCTTCTTCAAAGCTTTCATCTAAATCCTCGTCGAATTCGTCATCTTCAAAATCATCAGCAAGATCTTCATCTTCCTCTTCTTCAAGGTCATCTTCAACTACTAACCCTTCAGAAAGTAATTCTTCTTCGATTTCGTCATGTTCTTCTTTGTCGTCATCCTCGTCATCAGCATCAAAATCATCATCAACTGCTTTATAGACGATGTCATCCTTAAGCTCGTTTTTCACAACTTCTTCATCATAATCATATAGGTCTTCGAGGTAGCTTCCATCCTTATCTAATAAAGAAGAAGGTTGGCGACTCTTTAAATCCCAAATCTTATTTCCGTTTTTGTCTTCTCCGCAACAAATAAAATAACCACTCAACATAAAGTCCATTTGAAATTGAGCCAGTGTTTTTTCTTCTTCTTTGATGTTTAAGCCTTTAACTTCAAAAACATCTTTCGCTATCTTATTAAGCGTCCGCGGT
This sequence comes from uncultured Acholeplasmatales bacterium, assembly GCA_937877075.1. Lineage (GTDB taxonomy): Bacteria > Bacillota_I > Bacilli_A > ML615J-28 > CAG-698 > DTU067. Next base: position 30,941 of record CALEGD010000048.1, on the reverse strand, counting down.
TTTCTCTTTGATTTCATTTCTCGCAGAGCTATTTCTATTAATGAATCATTCATATTATTTCCTCCGTTTTTAATTATTTTATCTTAGATAAAATAATATTTCAAGTATTATTTATAATAAAAAGAAGATAATTAAAATAATTGCTCCGGGAAATCTAAAAAGCGTCACAAAAGCAATCGTCCAAACATTTATTGGAATATTAATATTGATAAACGAGCCTAAAAGATTGATTCCGAAGATAATTATTAATGCAATAAACAATGATTTGAAGAACCATTTAAGAAAATTTTTCATTGACCTCACCCATTAAAATATATGGGACAACATCCGAATATATGCCTATTTGGAAAATTTTTGATAGATTTGATAATCGGTACGGTCATAGTTCATGGGGGTAACGGATATATAATTATTATAAATCGCCCAGACATCACTGTTAATATTGGCTTCTTCTTTTTCGAAATGATGCCTCCCTCTTTGATAATATAATTCGTCTTCCGGAACAAAACGGGTATCATAGTGATTCTTCCCTTGGAAAGTAAGTTTGATCCCTTTTGGCTTTGCCGGAACATTAATATTAAATAAGTTTCCGTTTTCAAACAATTTACTCGATATTAGAAATTCCATTATTTCGTTAAAAACCGTACTAACTACCTTAAATGCTCCCGGCGGTGCGGAAAAAGCCAAAGCTTTCTTCCCCATCATTGCCGCTTCGGTAGCGGCGGCACAGGTTCCTGAATAAAAAATGTCTTCTCCTAAATTGAGTCCGTTATTAATGCCGGATAAAACGATATCAAACTCCCAATCAAGTCCATAGCTTGCTACCCGTACACAATCAGCGGGCAAAGAGTTGAGGCTAAAACTTTTAACTTCAGAGTCGAATTTTCTTAATTCAAGTCCGTCGTGAATGTTAATTCCGTGACTTTTCCCGCTTTGTTCATGGGCAGGAGCGATCACCTTAATTTCTCCATATGCTTTCGCAAGTCTCACAAGTTCCCATAATCCTGGGGACTTGATCGAATCATCATTAGTAATTAATATCTTCATTAAAACACTCCCTGATTTTCATTTTTGAATTCTTTAAGTAATTTGTCTGCTTCTTGAAGGAGAGTCCTCATTTCACGTTTATTCTTAACCAGTGCACCTGCGGCTTGTTTATGACCGCCTCCACGGAATTTTTCCGCAATACCATTGATTGGAACAAAACGGGAGCGGATTCGAACCCGATAGGATTTATCATCAGCTTCAATAAAGAAAATCCAAATCAAATGATTTCTGATACTGTCTAGAATATTTATTAGAGCCGAAGCATCTTCAGTTGAAACATTATGTTTCTTGCGAACTCGACGGCTCATATTAAAATAGGCAATCCCATTTTCCGTTGTTTTGAAATGCTTGAGGACATAGCCTTGAAGTTTCAAAGATTTCTTTTCCCGGATATATAAATTAGAATAAATGCTTTCTATATTAAGATTGTGTTCTAGAAGTGTAGCGGCAAGTCGCATAATTTCCGGACCGACCCCACTATAACGAAATCTCCCGGTATCAGTCACCATTCCAACAAAAAGTGCTTTAGCGGCTTCGTCATTCAAAACCAATTCATTCTTAAAGGTTTGATAGAAATCTACAATAATGGCACAGGTTGCCGGTAAATCTGCACGGATATAATTGATTGTTCCGTAATCCTCTATTGGAATATGATGGTCAATTTTGATAATTTCCGGACAGAGCGAGACATTCTTATTATCAATACGTTCAAATGTAGCCGTATCAACTACAATTAATAATGAATTACGATAAACCTCTTCTTCGGGGTTCTCATCTTCGCTTCCGATAAATTTAAGATAATCTGCTTTCATATGTCCCAAACTTAAAACTTTTTTATTTGGAAATGAAGCTCGAAGTATCTCTCTCAAACCGAGGGAACTGCCCATACAATCACCATCAGGCTTAATGTGTCTGGCGATAATTATACTTTCATAATCTTTAATTTTATCTAAAATGCTTCTTTTTATTTCTAAATAATTCATAATTCGCATCCTTTTACCAAATTATTCAAATCTTCCAGCATTCTGTCCGCTTCCTCAAAATCTTTCAAAGTCGCACCACTTGCCAGTTGGTGGCCACCACCACCATATTTTGTGGCGATTTCATTAATATTATACTTACTTGACCGAATCTCAGCAATTACAGTATTATTTTCTTCTTCAGTAAAGTTCACCCAAATATCGACTCCCTTAATGCCACTCATGACATTAACCATCCCCCTAGAAACCGTAAAGGTATCGACATCATATTCTTTAATTTCTTCTGCGGTCGTTTTTATATAAGCAACTTGATTTTTTGTTAAGCGAAACTTTAATGTAAACTTTGCTCTCAAGATTACAATTTTCAAATCCTCAATATAAAGATTTTTATAGATATCACTGATACTAAAATTAAATTTGACTAGTTTCGCCACATCTTCAAAAGTTCTGGATGTTACCGAATCATAGCGGAAGCGCCCGCTATCGGTCACTACCCCTGTATAAAGAGCTTTGGCCCCGGCGTCAGTTAGCAAAAGATCATTTTTGAAAATGAAATTTGAAATCATTCCTGCACAACTTTCAAAACTTGAATCAACATATTCAATATCTCCGAAACTACACCTTTGGAGATGATGATCTATTTTTATCAAAAAATCACCGTTTTTATAACGATTATCGCTAATTAAAGCTTCATCTGCTGTATCCAGCACAACGACGAGAGCTCCATCATAATCTTCATCTTTAACATCATCCATTCGCCCGACAAACTTAAATCTTTCATTTTCATCTCCTGTTACAAAAACATTCTTCTTTGGGAAATTAGCTTTGAGCACCTCCCTCAGACCAATTTGACTGCCTATTGCATCTCCATCAGGCCGACTGTGACGGTGAATGATAATAGTCTCATACGTTTTAAATTTTTCAAAAATCTCTTTCATGATATACTCCTAATTAATCTTATTATATCATAAATTATAAAAATGGAAATAAATAGCTTTATCATGATTTTTATCCTTAACTTTAAATCAAGAAAAAGTCATATTTTTCGGCTTGATACATAGTTATTAGTAGGGGGGATATTGTGGCCGTAATAGCCTTTAATGAAGCCGAAGTAAAACTTTTGGCTAGACTAATAAGAGCAGAAGCCGAAAGTGAAGGCAGATTAGGAATGTTGATGGTAGGAAATGTAGGGGTAAACCGGGTAAGAGCAAATTGCCTTGACTTCGTCAACATTAGGACTATCTCGCAAATGGTCTATCAACGTCCCGGCGGATTTGAAGCGACATTGTTTGGTTATTTTTACCAAGAAGCCAGAAGTGTCGAAATTCAACTTGCCAGAAGGGTTATCCACGGCGAAACTTTTCACCCTGCTACCAGGGCACTCTGGTTTTATAACGCTTTTGAAGAGTCTTGTCGTGCCCAATGGTTCGGTCAGTGGAATAGCGGTCGTTTCAAAGCACATTGCTTCTATTCCCCAGTAGAAAGCGAAAATTGTTTCTAGGAGGTTTTATGAACTTTTACCAACAACCTTGCGGATTTACTCAAATCCCAACCGGTTTTTTCGGAAGTCCGGTTTTTACACAAGGTCAACCAGCCTTCGGTCCCGGCCAATTTATGCCTCAACCGATGCTTCCGCCTGGAGCGCCTGAAGGGGTTCCGCCTTTTATCGAAGAATCCTATATTGAAAACATTCTAAGATTAAATCTTGGAAAAGTTGCAACGGTTTATATGAATTTCGAAAACAGCCAATGGGGATCTAAAATTTTCAAAGGATACCTTACAGCTGCCGGAAGAGATCACATAATCCTAAAGGATTTACAAACCGAGACCCGTTATATCCTTTTGATGGTGTATCTGCTTTATGTCACCTTCGACGAAGATATTGAATATGAATACCCTTTTCGGAATGACGCGAAAAAAAACTCTTAACGCTTAGGCTTTAAGAGTTTTCAATTTGTCTGATGAATATATTTATTCGAATTCCAATAAATCCGATGATTATACTGGTCACAAGCGAGAAAAAAATTAAGATTGCCCCATAATAAATCAAAGGTTCGCCAACACGATAAACAACTTGAACAACCAATAACTGAGTAACAATATGAACAAACCCACCGATGACGCTAACAGAAATCGAAGAAGCAACCCTCCTTAAAACTTTCCAAGCCAAATACATTCCCAACAAACTCATTAAGGATGCTGTAAAACCGATAATAAAACTTATTGGCCCACCATAAAACAGATTGGCAAGGGTCGATTTTAAAATTACCATTACTAGGGTTTCTTTGAAATTAAAATTATAAACCCCGACCAAAATAATAATATTCGCCAGACCGATTTTGGCAGTCGGAATAAACGGAAAGGCCAGTTGCGAGATATATCGATCAAAAATTGAAAGGATCACGCTAAAAGAGACCAATATTGAAATCAGTACCACTTTTTTAATGTTTACATATTTACGTAAATTGTCCATAGGCTCTCCTTTAATAAATTAAATATATTATAACATATTTGAATTGCTTTTGAAATAATTTTTTATTATAATAAAGAAAAAGGAGGTAATTAATATGTGTGTGTTTTGTAGAATCGTAAAGGGTGAAATTCCTTCTTATCAGATTTATGAAGATCAGGATTTTCTTGCCTTTTTGGATATTTCCCAAGCAACTATCGGTCATACCTTGATAATTCCGAAACAGCATTTTGAAAATATATTTGTATTAGAAGAAGATTTAGCCGGTAAGTTAATGGAAGTAGTTCTTAAAATAAGTAAAAAATTAAAGGAAGCCCTTGGAATTGAGGCCATGAATCTTCTGAATAATAATGGTGAACTAGCCGGACAATCCGTAAACCACTTCCATATTCACCTTATTCCCCGTTACGAAAATGACGGTTTACTTTTGAAGTTTTCCACTAATCAACTCTCGAACGAGGAATTTCAAAATCTTCTTGAAAAAATCCGCTTATAGAAGAAATTTGTCTTCTGATTTGTTTTAATTTTTAAAAAATGAATATTTTAAAATGCAACACAATTGTGTTGCATTTTTTCAATTAGAAACTCAATTTTCCAATTTTTTTAAATAATTATATAAGGTAGAAACCGGGACCCCAGTAGCTCCGTAAAATTCTTTATAACTTGGTTGAGTTAGATAGGCGGTGCCGGCAATATCAAGATGTAACCATTTGGTTCCTTCTTCAATAAATTCTTCAATAAAAGCAGCCGCCCCGCTCGCTCCCATCGCCCGTCCAGTTGAATTTTTCAGATCCGCAACTTTGCTTCCCCGAACTTGTTCGCGAATATTATTATTAATCGGCAATTGCCATAGTTCTTCATTTGCATCATGAGAAGCCGAAAGAATCCTTTTTATTTCTTCTTCATCGTTTCCAAATAAACCAGTTACATAATTACCTAAGGCTACAACACATGCACCGGTCAAAGTCGCAACATCAACAACGGTTTTACAACCTTGTTTCTGAGCAAAACAAACTGCATCCGCAAGTGTTAGTCTACCTTCAGCATCTGTTGAAATAATTTCAATTGTTTTTTTATTCATTGCTGTTAAAACATCATCGGGAAGTAGCGCTCCTCCGTCAATCCTGTTATCGGTTGCACAGATTACCACTTGGAGATTTACTTGAAGATTGTTTTTGACTGCAGCTTCAAAAACTCCTAAAACAGAAGCAGCTCCGGCCATATCGCATTTCATCGTATTCATACTAGTTTTTAAAGTATAGCCGCCGGTATCAAACATTAATCCTTTCCCAACTAATGCAATTGGGCTAGCATCAGATCCCCGATATTCAAGGTGAATAAGTTTCGGTTCCGCATCGGAACCCCGATTAACGCCAAGAAAAGCCTTCATTTCTAAATCTTCAATTTCTTTTTTGTTGTAGATTTTAAATGCAAGTCGATTGTCGTTTAAGTTCTTAACCAATTCCTCTGCATATTCAGCAAGATCGGCTGCAGAAAGATAATTGTAAGGCTTATTGACAAGATCCCTGGTATTGTTTATGGCATTACCAAGATTAAAAGCTTCTTCAATTTCGTTTTCAAGTTGATATTTTGTTAAGAACTTTAACTCTAAATTATTTTCAAACTTTTTAGATAATAGTTCATCATAAACATAATTATAGAAGTTTACCGTCTTAATAAATCTTCTAATTACTTCACCGGGTTCCAAAGCACCGATAAATGAATCAAAATCAACAATAATTTCATCAGAAAGTTGATAATTTATTCTGCGTAAGCTTTCTTCTAGAACTTGATAATCATAATCATCTTTATTTCCCAATCCAACCAAATAGATGATTTGGTTGGAGATTTTCCCGAAAGTAAAAATCTTATTGACCTTTCCTTTTTCAAAACAAACCATTTCATCATTAACCAATTCTTTAATTTCTCCGTCGATTTCTGGAGCTATTTTGACTTTTTCATTCAAGAAAGCACCGACCAATAATGGTTTTTCGCTCTCTATTTTCTCAAATGATCTTGCAATATTCAATTCTTTTACTCTCCTATTCTATAATCTCTACGCCCATATAGGGTACTAAAACTTCCGGAACCCTTATGCTTCCGTCTTCCTGTTGATAATTCTCCACAATTGCCACCCATGTTCTGCCGACAGCAAGACCGGAGCCGTTCAAAGTATGAACAAATTCTGGCTTTGAATCCTTTGTACGACGCATGCGGATATTTCCTCGACGAGCCTGGTAGTCTTCAGCATTACTGATACTTCCGATTTCCCGATAAGTGTTTTGACTTGGAATCCATACCTCGATATCGTAAGTTTTGGCCATGCTTGCCCCCATATCACCGCTGCATAAAGCTACAATACGATATGGTATCTTTAATAATTTTAAAATCAATTCCGATTCTTCCAACATCTTTTCCAATTCTTTGTAAGAATTTTCAGGAGCAGCAAATTTAATCAACTCAACTTTATTAAATTGATGCGTTCTAATTAACCCCCTGGTATCCCTTCCTGCGCTTCCGGCTTCCGATCTAAAAGCCATTGTATAACTACAATAATTTATCGGTAGATCTTCAAAATCGATGATTTCACCCCGAAAGAGATTTATTGTCGGAACTTCGGCAGTCGGATTTAAAAACCAATCGCCGTTTCCGTTTTCAATTCGGAAAGCATCTTCTTCAAATTTCGGAAGTTGTCCGGTGGCTGTCATACTTTCTCGATTAACAATATAGGGTGGGATGATCTCCTGGTAGCCGTTTTTGCTATGAACATCCATCATAAAAGCTATTAAAGCTCTTTCGAGTCGGGCTCCGAGACCTTTATAAACGACAAACCGGCTTCCGGTAATCTTTGCAGCTCTTTCGAAATCTAATATCTTTAGTTTTTCCCCAAGCTCGTAATGGCCTCGGGGCTTGAAGCCTAATTTAGTCGGTTCCAAGAATTTCTTTATTTCTAAATTCTCAGTTTCATCTTTTCCGATAGGAACGGACTCGTGAAGCAAGTTTGGTGTGATAAGGAGTGTATATTCAATTTCCTTTTCTAATTCCCGCAATTGATTATCAAGTTCGGAAATCTTATCACCAAGATTTGCGACTTTTTCTAAAATGTCGGTAGCATCTTCTTTGTTTCGTTTGCGTTCACCGACCAATTTACTGTTTTCATTACGAAGTCTCTTTAATTCTTCAACTTCAGAAATCAAATTACGCCTTTTTTCATCTTTTTCAATTAACTCACGTAAATAACCGAAGTCTTTCCCTCTGGTATTAAGCCGAGTGATGACTCCTTCAAGATCTTCTCTGATCAATTTGATATCAAGCATCAATGTAATCCTCCTTATTATTTAATAAAAAAAGCCCCCTCAAAAAGAAGGGACGAAATTTTTCCGCGGTACCACCCTATTTAGAATGTATCTCTGCTCTGTAAGCTAACGGTTTACACCGGAGTTGTTTACAACTCATCTCCGAGGTAGATTCAAAAGTTTGATATCCCGGTTCGCACCAACCACCGAGTCTCTGAAATATCAAGGTCTTTTTACTATTTCTCTTCATCGATATATAAATTTCCTTTATTATAAACATCTCTTTCTTAATTGTCAACAGTTTTGCGGGTTTTATACCGAGAGATTATTATTTTTCATCTTTAAACGGATAATCCAGATCATATTCAATTTCTTCTTTGTAATCTCCGTCTTCCTCTTCGGAATCTTCATCGCTGCGAGGTACGATAGCAATTGTAGAAACTGTGTCACCGTCGTTTAATTTTATTATACAAACACCTTGAGTGTCACGGCCGATTGTGAGGATTTGGTCGAGATGAGTACGAATAATCATCCCTTTATCGGTTATTACCATCAAGTCTTCATCGCCTCTGACAGTTTGTAAAGAAACCATCTTCCCGTTTTTCTCGGTCATATTTAAAGCCTTAACACCTTTGCCTCCACGAATTTGAACTCGGAACGCATCAACATTGGTTCTTTTTCCATAACCTTTTTCGGTAACAATAACTATTTCATCCCCGTCAGTATTAACAATCGCCATGCCGACAACTTTCTCGTCGGGATCAACTCTGATTCCACGTACTCCGGCAGAAATTCTTCCCATCGGCCGGATATCACTTTCACTGAAACGAATGGCTTTGCCGTTTGATGTTCCAAGAATAATATCTTTCTCTCCGTCGGTTAAATCGACTTCAAAGAGTTCATCGTCATCCTTTAAGAGAATGGCTTTTATTCCGTTGGTACGAATGTTGTGGAACGCGGAAACTTCGGTTTTCTTTATTATTCCGCAGCGGGTAGAGAAAATTAAATAACCGTCTTTAGCCGCTTCTTTATTGACATTCAAAACAGCTGCCAGTTGTTCATTTTCTTCAAAATTTAAAAGATTTACAACCGGTAACCCTCTAGCGGTCCGACTATAAGATGGAAGTTGATAAGCTTTTAAGCGATAAACTTTCCCAAAATTGCTGAAGAAGAGGAGAGTATCGTGACTTGATGTATAGAGAATTTTTTCAACAAAGTCATCCTCTAACATTTTTGTTCCGGTTACACCCTTACCGCCGCGATTTTGTGGTCGGTATGAATCAACCGTCATTCTTTTTACATAACCACGATTTGTAACAGTGATAATAACATCTTCAACCGGAATCAAGTCCTCATCTTCAATCTCCAGATCATCGCTTAAACTAATTTCGGTTTTGCGATCATCACCGAAACGATCGCGAATATCATTGAGTTCTGAAACTATAATCTGTAGCTTTCGATCATGGCTCGAAAGAATTTCTCGGCATTCGGTTATAAACTTTTTAACTTCCAACAATTCAGATTTGATTTTGTCTACTTCAAGACCAGTCAGGCGTTGTAATCTCATATCAAGAATTGCTTTGGCTTGAGTTTCGGTCAAATTGAAGGTGTTCATCAACCCATCACACGCTTCTTCGGTAGTAGCAGCCTTTTTGATTAATTGAATCACTAAGTCAATATTGCTGAGGGCAATTTCTAATCCTTCGAGCACATGAGCTCTTGCTTCAGCTTTATCGAGATCAAATTGTGTTCTTCTGGTAATGATTTCAACTTGATGTTTTAGATAATTTTCTAAGACTTCCTTCAAGTTCAAAACCTTTGGCTGTCCATTTACTAAAACCAACATATTGATTCCGAAAGTTGATTGTAGCTGTGTGTGTTTAAAGAGATTGTTTAAAATGACATTAGCATTGGCATCGCGCCTTAATTCTACAACGATTCGCATGCCTTCACGATTAGATTCGTCTTGTAAGCCTGTAATACCGTCAATAATTTTATTCTTAACTGTATCGGCTATTCTTTCAATCAAGCGAGTCTTATTCACCTGATAAGGGATCTCAGTAATGATGATGGCTGTTTTCCCGTTTTCCAGTTCTTGAATTTCAGTTTTTGCCCGGACGGAAATCGCACCATTACCAGTCAGAAAGGCTTTCCTAAGCTGACTGACTCCCATAATAAGACCACCGGTCGGAAAATCCGGACCTTTTACATAATTCATCAATCCTTCAATAGAAATTTCAGGATTCTTAATTAATGCAAGTAAACCGTCAATAACCTCAGTAAGATTATGGGGAGGAATATTAGTCGCCATACCGACAGCAATTCCAGTTGCGCCGTTTACCAAAAGATTAGGAAACTTACAGGGTAAAACGCTCGGTTCTTTCTCCGATCCATCATAGTTGTCAAGATAGTCGATTGTGTTTTTATTTAAATCCCGGAGCATCTCCATGGAAATCTTACTCATTCTGGCCTCGGTATAACGCATCGCCGCAGCGCCGTCTCCGTCAATTGAGCCAAAGTTACCATGTCCTTCTACAAGGGGATAACGATAACTGAAGTCCTGAGCCATACGTACCATAGAGTCATAAATTGCCGAGTCGCCGTGGGGGTGATACTTACCCATGACCTCTCCGACGATACGGGCGGATTTCTTAAACGGTTTATCGGAATACATGCCGAGATCATTCATAGCATATAAGATTCGTCGATGAACCGGCTTCATCCCATCACGCACATCAGGAATAGCCCGAGATACAATAACACTCATCGCATAACTAAGGAAGGAGGTTTTCATTTCTTTAGTCAGATCTATTTCTTTAATCGCATTTATATGATGTCCGTTTTCATCGATTTCATATTGAATATCGGAATCAGCTTGTTTTTCTACTGGGTTTTCTAGATTTGTGTCAGATTCTTGATTCTCGAAAATTGTATCTTTTTCTTTATCCAAAGTTTTCCTCCTTAAATGTCTAAGTTCTCAACATAGACCGCATTTTCTTCAATAAATTCGCGGCGCGGCTCAACATCGTCCCCCATAAGCATTCTGAAGACGGCGTCAGCCTCAATCGCATCATCAAGATTGACCTGTAAAAGAGTTCTCTTCTTTGGATCCATCGTTGTTTCCCAAAGCTGGTCAGGATTCATCTCACCCAAACCCTTATATCTTTGAAGATTAGGTTTGGCTGATTTCGGGAAGGTCTCCAAAATCTTCTGCAACTCTCCGTCGCTATAAGCATACTCCAGTCTTTTATTAAAAGTGATTTTATATAAAGGCGGTTGAGCAATATAAATATAACCGTTTTCTAGAAGTGGACGCATATAACGATAGAAGAATGTCAGAAGCAAGGTTCTAATATGCGCACCATCAACGTCAGCATCGGTCATTATTACTATTTTATGATAACGGGCAGAGTCGATATTAAATTCGTCTCCGATTCCGGTACCAAACGCTTGAATCATCGAAAGAATTTCCTTATTCCCAAGAACTTTATCAAATCTTGCCTTTTCTACATTTAACACCTTCCCTCGTAATGGTAGAATTGCCTGGAATTCACTGTCGCGGCCTTGCTTGGCGCTTCCGCCAGCCGAATCACCCTCGACAATGTAAATTTCGCTTCTGCTTGGGTCTTTACTACGACAATCCGCTAACTTTGAAGCAAATCCCAAAGTTTCTAACGGGTTCTTCCTCCGAGTCGCTTCACGAGCTTTCTTAGCAGCCAGCCTTGCCCTAGAAGCCAGAAGAGCTTTTTCAATAATCGCTCTGGATTGATTTGGATTCTCATTTAAAAAGATTTCCATCCCTTCAAGAAGAATCTGGGAGGTTATTCTCCTTACTTCCGTATTTCCAAGTTTCGCTTTTGTTTGTCCTTCAAATTGCGGATTGGGGTGACGGGCACTGATAATGGCAGTTAATCCTTCTCTGACATCTTCACCTCCGAATGATTCGTCTTTTCGGAAAAGATTATTCGCTTTACCATAATTATTAAGGACTCTTGTTAAACTGGTGCGAAATCCTTCTTCATGAGTACCGCCTTCCGGAGTGTAGATATTATTTATAAAGGAGAAGATATTACTGCTATAATCTTCAGTATATTGCATCGAAATTTCAACTTCAATATTTTCAGCTTCACCATTTACATAAATAATACTGCTATGAATCGGTGTTTTGTTTTTATTTAAATAAGAAACATATTCTTTAATTCCGCCTTCGTAACAATAAGAGACGGATTTTATCTTCTCAGGATCACGTGAATCGGAAAAGCTGATTCTCAACCCACGAGTTAAAAAAGCACATTGTTGGAGGTGGACTCGTAAAACCTCATAATCAAAGGATATGGTTTCAGTAAAAATCGTAGTATCAGGCTTGAAAGTGACTTTAGTCCCAGTTTCTTCTGTAACCCCTACTTCTTGAAGATTATGGAGTCTTTTTCCGCGACTGTATTCTTGTTGGTAAACCTTTCCGTTTTTCTTGATTTCAACCTTTAAGAATTCACTTAGAGCATTAACAACACTGGCCCCAACACCATGGAGTCCGCCGGAAACCTTATATGATTTCCCGTCAAACTTTCCACCGGCATGAAGGATTGTAAATACGGCTTCGACAGCTGATTCACCGGTTTTAGAAACTATATCAACCGGTATTCCTCGTCCATTATCAGTTACTTGAATGACATTTTCGGGAAGTACCTTGACATCAATATGGGTACAATAGCCTGCTAGAGCTTCATCAATTGAATTGTCGACAATCTCCCAGACCAAATGATGTAACCCTCTCGGCCCTGTTGATCCGATATACATACCGGGCCTTTTTCGAACCGCATCTAAACCTTCTAATATCTGTATATTTGACGCATCATAGTTTGTCTTCTTCTCAGTCATATTCTCTTTCCTTTCTACTAATTGTAATTATTTTGCTTTCCTTAAGAATTTCCGATGACAGATTATTCACCGAAGTCGTGGTGATAAATATCTGATATTCGGAATTTAAAAGTTTGAGAATTTCATTTTGTCTTTCCGAATCAAGCTCGCTAAAAACATCATCTAAAATAATAATAATATTTTCTGTCTTTTTCTTTAAAAAGTCAGCGAAGGCTAATTTTAAGGATAAAGCGGCAGTCCTTTGTTGTCCTTGGGAAGCAAAGGCCGAAGCCCTATAACCATTTATTTCAAATAAAAAGTCATCACGATGGGGACCTGAAGTAGTTGTTTTCGAAAACAAATCAGTTTTAATATTTGAAAGCAACTCTTTTGACTCAGCTTTAAAGCTCGGTTGATAGACTAGTGACGCTTTTTCTTTCCCGCCGCTGATGTGAAGTGACTTCTCTTGAATCAGAGGATTTAAATCTTCAATAAACTTTTCTCTTTCCTTTATTATAGCGTTTGCTTCAGGCATCATTGATTTTGTCAGAATTTCCAAAAGATCTCGATTATATTTTTGATTCTCGGCTAAATTTTTCAAAACTTCATTTCTTTGTTTCAAAAGCTTTCTATATAATATAAGGCTTTTCATATATACCTCGCTAACGAGACAAAGGTTACTGTCAAGAAACTTTCTTCTGATTGAAGGAGACCCCTTAATGATCTCTAAATCCTCAGGACAGAAAAACACGACATGAAGATAACCGAGGTATTCACTTAACTTGTGATAGGCTTTGTGATTAACCTGAATCCTTTTTCCCTGAGATGTAAAAGAAAGGACAACCTCACTCTTTTTCCCAGCTTTAAGAACATTTGCCATTACGACAGCAAAATCTTCTCCACGTTTAATCATTTCCCCGTCGGAAGATGCTTTATGTGATTTCAAAAAACTCAAACAATGAATTGCCTCAGCAATCGTCGTCTTCCCGCTTGCGTTTGCTCCGACAAGAATATTAAGTGTCGGCGAGAAAACAAATTGATCTTTCTTATAACAACGAAAATTAGTTAACTTCAAATCTTGCAGACGAATCATATACTTTTCCCAATCTGATATTCAGAATTGTCTATTCTTACTATATAATCGGGATAAAGTTTCCTTCCCCTCCTGGTTTCAAGTTCTCCATTTACAAATATTTGGTTATCAAGTAAATACTGCTTGGCCAAAGCTCCGCTTCCAATAAAACCAGCATATTTCAAGAATTGACCTAAAGTAATATATTTGGTTGAAATTTCAATTTTCATAATTGCCTCAACAAATTATCGGTAAAACAGTCTTTTCTACATTATTTTCTTACCTTTTAAATTATATTTATTATAACATATTTCCTTTGATTTTACCAGCCTTATTTGTTCTTTTTTCAAATTTTGAAAACTAATATTATTTTCGAGTTTTACGCTTAAAATTACGGCCCTACTTGCCTTTTGTTGGACAAATGGTCATATTTCAAAAAACTCCGTTTTTTAAAAGAATTTCGTAAATATTAGCTTTATTCTTTGTTTTTTTAAAAAAACCTGTTATGAACAAAAAAACAATTATTAGTTTTGAGATTTTAATCATTAAAGATTGTGGAAAACTCTTTGGATAACTATAAGTTATCCACAAACGGATGTGGATAACATATGGGCTCCTCAGTTATCCAAAACCTTAAACTTGTTACCGGATCCCTTTGTTTTTATGTATTTATGTATTTAGGTATTTCATTATATACATAAATATTTGTCCCCGCTTAATCAATTTTGAAATGTTTTGCTTGCACCTTTAATATATTAAATATCTCTGCACTAAATTATCTCCTCAGGTAATGAGGATCAAAATGTTGCGTTTTTACTTATATACATAAATATGTATAACAAACAGAAACAAATTACTATTCATATTTTTATTCCATCACTTGATCTAAAACAGATATGTATCCACATATATACTTATATAAGTATTTGTATTAAACGAATCAGAAAATCAAACACTCAGATGTTTTTCGTAATTGATTCCTTTCTTAATATTTATAATTACAATATAGCAAAAGAAAATTATTCAGCTGCTGGTTAATAAACAGATATTATACAGGCGTCTCGAATCACTATAATAAATTAACCCAAAGCATTAAATATAAGGACAATTAAAAGGAAAAGTCAAAATGTACATATATACTTATATACCTATATACTTATATACAGAAGTTCTCTTTGATCAAAAAAGACACCAGGTTTAAACAGGAATTAGAAATTAACACAGCAAATACATAATTATGTTTTTACACATATACTTATATACATATATGCTTATATACAGTATACAGAAGTTCTCTTTAATCAAACAACACATTCAGTTTTAAACTGGAATTAAAATTAACTGAGCACTTACATAATTATATTTTTACACATATCCCTATATAGAATAAAAGTTTTGATTATACAATACGTTAGGTTCAAACTTGTAATATAAATAAAACCATATTTACTTAATTATGTATTTGCATATATACTTATATACATCAACTTCAAAAGATATCCATTTTTCTTCAATCTTTAAAACAGCCTATAAATGTATCTTTTATTTTGAAAAAGAAAATAAAATAAAATTCTCAAGTAATTTATTTATTATTAGAGTAATTTCGAGTTGTATCTTTTTGCTTGTTTTTTCAAAACATTAGGAGATTCTCTTTTGATCAGGATTGAGAAAATGTCTAAAAAACATTGTACATAAATATGTAAATATGTATTGAAAAAAACGGTAAAAAATTGTATAATATAATCAGTGCAAGAGGCCGAAAAATCCTTTGTTTGTTTTTTTGAAAATAATTACTTCCGGCGGCACAAAACAGAAACCACTACAACTGTATGTATTTATGTTTTTATTTATTTAAGTATTTATTCTTTTATGTAAATAAGTATTTACATAAAAATAATTTTGATAAATTTCGATGAGATTTTTGATCAAAAAAATATAAAATGAATAAAATCAAAAAAACAGGGAAAAATAAGTAATTTTGCACTATTTTAAACAACCCTTAAATTTCGTTTTATTTGATTTTAGACGGGGGGGTAAAGTAACTTTACCCAAAATATCCGAAAATTGATTTAGACTCAAAATTTTATCAGATTTGTAGTGGCTTTTGGACAAGTTTTTTGAATTGAATAAAAAATATTTCAAAAAACGATTTAAGGGGCAGTTTTCTAAAAAACCCTGTTTCGTCAATTTTTACAACTTAACGACATTTTGAAAAAAGACGGTCGTTTTTTTGGATTTAAACACAAAATATTTTTTATGTATATATGTATATATGTAAGTATGTTTATATTGATGTGCTTATCTATGTATTTATGTATAAATGGTTAAGAATTATTTAAAGAGGAGGAGTGTCATGAATAAAACATTGCCATTCAGGAAACGTGAAAATCCGTTGGCTTCGAACAACCAAAATTCTACAGCAGTCGAAAATGGCCCGCGTGAAAAATACACCGCCACAATGGATCGTGCCCTGAGAAAAAAAGTAAAGATTGCAGCTGTAGAAAAGGGAATTGTGTTCTCACAATATATTGAAGAAGCAGTGATCGAAAAACTTGAAAGAGAGGGCTATTAAAATGCCAGTTGTATCCACGTTTTGTAAAAAGGGAGGCGTCGGAAAGACGACATTCATTGGTTTTTTAGGCCATCATTACGCTACATTAGGAAAAAAAGTCCTGATTATCAGCGTTGACGATCAGAACAGTATTTTTAAATGCTTTGGTGTTGAGGATAAAATATTCGAAAAGAATGATGATTATCTGGAGTTTTTGTTAGCCGGCCATGTTGAGTTGGGCGATATTCTTATCGAAGCTAGAGAAAATCTCTATCTGATTAAAACACTAAATACAGACAAGCTATCGATGAAACTAACTTTAGAACGTAATCAAGAGAAAGCAGTTAAGAAGATGATCAGTGAATATGCTACATATTTTGATTATATTCTGATCGACTTCCCGCCCTCAAGTAGCCGCTTATCGGAAGTTCTCTTAGATTTAAGCGATGAGATATTAATTGTTGTCGGTCTGGATAGTTTGGGATTAGGAGGTTTTGTAAATACGATTCAATATTTCATCGATAATGACTTAAATATGGATAATATTAAATACATTGTTCCGAACGGGTACAGTAAAAACCGCCGGGCTCCAAAAATATCTCTTGATATCCTTATGGAACAGGCTAAAGAATTTACCCCAAAAGCCTATGTAATTCCAGCTTTACAAGAGAAATCAATCATAAAGAACTTGCAAGCCGATGGAATCAGCCCTTTTGACGTAACTAAATTACCGAGTTACGATCAAAATCAAAAAGAAATATTAGCGAGCGATCTAACAGAACTATTTAAACATATAAATATAGAATGAAAAAAAGAGGATAAACCTCTTTTTTTATTTTTATGATACTCTGACCGGCAGAATAAGCTGAGTTAAATTAACATCATATTCACCTGTAATGATAAATGGTTTGATTTCTCCCGTAAAATGAACGGTCACTTCAGTGGAATCAAAGGATTTTAGCGCATCAAGAAAATATTTCGAACTAAAAGCAATTTGGAAATCAAGTGCTTTACTGCATTCCAAAAGATTAATCTCTTCTTTAACAGCACCAATTTCATTATTTGTTGAGGCGATTTCAACCGTTTTATCATTGTGGATTGTCAGTTTAATGATGTTTGCGACATCATAATTAGTGAATAATGATGCTCTTTCGATAGATGAAATAAGTTCGTTTTTATTAAACTTAACGCTGGTAAGAAAATCTGTCGGAATTAAGTTGCTTGTATTCGGGAAGGTTCCGTCAATAAGGCGGGTTTGGAAAAGCAAATTCTTATATTTGAATAGTGCTTTCGTTGGTGAGAAATGCATCTCTACCATATTATCAACTTCATCAACAATACGGTTCAGATCATCCAAACTCTTACTTGGAATAACAACACTTACAAAAAACTCGTTTTCCAAAAACATGAATTTCTTTGCTAGGCGGAAACTATCCGTAGCCACGACTTCAAGTTTGCGTCCGTCAACGGAAAAGGAAACACCGGTTAAAATAACTCGGGATTCCGAAAGCGAAGTAGCAAAAGTGGTTTTTCGAATTATTTGTCGGAGGTTTCCGACATCCATTTTTATAACTGTTTCTGAATCATTGAAAGAAATAATCGGAAAATTATCTTTTTCGAGAGCGTTTAATGAGAAGTTACTCCGATCCGCAAGGATTTTTACAATATTTTCTTCAAACACTGCAAAGTCAATATCTTTCGATTCGGTTTTTCGAACAATCTCTATAAAATATTTTCCTGGAACTACAATTACTCCTTCTTCTTCGATTTTTAAAAGTCTTCTGTCTTGGATTAAAGATTGAATTGAAATCTCATTATTGGATGCGGTTAGAAACAAACTATTATCCCGAGCTTCAATCTTGATCCCGGTTAAAATCGGCATCGGTGCTTTTGTAGAAAGAGCCCGACTCACATTCATCAGATTTAGTAAAAGCAAATCTCTATTGATTGTAAACTTCATTTTTTATCTCCTCTATAAATTAATCTATGTTAAATTATTATTATTATTAAGGACTGTGGATAAGTGGATAACTTCAAGAATTAATCTTTTTCATCAACAAATCATAATCTCCTTTTACCAGAGGGTTGGTTTTGATTAGATTGTTGATTTTATCACATGAATGCGAGACAGTCGCATGATCACGATTTCCGAACAACTCACCGATTGCCTTCAAAGACGGTCCATAAAGCTCTTTTATCAGGAAAATTGCCATTTGCCGAGCATAAGTAACTTGTTGTTTCCGGCTGGAAGATTCCAAATCGGCGACCGTTACTTTAAAGTATCCAGCGACCTCACGTTTCACAGAATCAAAATTCTTGGTGTTTTGGTGTTTCTCATCTTCTTTTTGAGGAATTAAGCTGTCTAAAGCTGTATAAACATTTTCAACGGTGAAAGGATAGTTTAAAGATACACAATAGGTAACGTATCTTCTTAGCCCACCTTCAAGATCGCGTGCATTCTTCGGAAAGATATCTGCAATCACATCTAATACTTCAAGGGGGACATCCTTTGGGTTTTCAATTAAATATGAGAGCTTTCTTTTCAAAATATTTACACGTAAAGGTTTATCAGGAGCTTTTATATCAACCGATAACCCCCAATTGAAACGTGATTTCAACCTCGCCATCATATTTTTTAGTTCGTTTGCTGATCGGTCTGAGGTAATGACAATCTGTTTGTTTAAACCATGGAGGTGCTCAAACACCTTGAAGAACTCTTCCTGAGTCGATTGTTTACCTTCAAGGAACTGAATATCATCAACTAAAAGAACATCAGCGTCCCGGTATTTATGATAAAAATCTTCTATATTTTCTTTTCCTTTTTTTGTAGAGACGGCTAAAAAGAAATCTTCTGTGAATTCCTGAGCGGAAGTGTAAACTACATTAGTGTCAATCTTATTATCGAGAATATAATGACCGATGGCCATCATAAGGTGGGTTTTTCCGAGTCCGACATCCCCGAAGATATATAAAGGATTATAGAGCGATTCCGGAGTTTCCGCCACCTTCATAGCCGAGATGAAAGCAAAACGGTTGCTTTCCCCGGTTTCGAAATTACTGAAGGTATATTCGGCCTTAAGTGGTCGTTTATAAGGTTGATCCTTTTTGGTTAAGGGTGTATCATCACTGAAACTAATTTCATCTTTTAATATAAATTTAAACTTTACTAAAGAATTTGTTAAGTTCGTTAATATCTCATTTAACCTATTGATATAAAATTTTTCAATACGAAATTTTGTTAAGGCATTGGGAACAATTAAATATATATAATTGGATTCGACCTTGTATATTTCATTAACTTCAGAAAACAAAACTGAAAAATCTGTTTCATCTATATCTTTTTTTAAAATATCAAGTGTTTGTTTCCAAAGATTCATACCGTCTTCCATAGGTCCCTCCTTAACAACTTACCTTTAAATAATAACACAAAATACAAAATTAATAAATAGTAAAATCAAAAAAAGTCTATTATCTGAGTTTTCCTCTTTTCCACATGGATAACTTATGGAAAATTTGTTGATAATTTTCAACATTTTTTGCACATTTTGAAATGTGTATAACTTGGATAACTCTTTCTATATATATTATACCAAATTCTTCACAAGAAGAATGTGGAAAATACAAAAAGAAAAAATATCTTTCAAAAATCAAAGGTTTATGATAAAATACTAAGTGATATATATTCAAGAAGAAGGGAAGTGTTTTGAAACATATGAAAACAAAGAATAAAGGCATAAATAGTTTCTTTGGATTCCCCGATAGAATCAATCTCCTGACCGGTTTTTTAATTATTGTTGTTTATTCCTTAATCATAGCCTTAATTACAAATTTGGCTCTTCCGAAGATTGATTATCATGTTCGACTTGATTATCCCGCCGGGGAATATAATGAAGACATTAATCCCTATCTTTTTGTAAGGGGTACTCCCGAAAAGACAGAAGATAATGAAATAGAAGTTAATTATTCATTATATGCTTATATTAGACCGGTGAGTGCTAATAAACCAACTAATGTTCGTTATTCTTGTAGTGCATTAGATCGTGACGGAATTATGAGATATTTCTTTGAAGCATCGAAAAGTGGCTACTCTATACCTCTTACTCACCACACAACTGTTACAAATTTTAAAAGTGTCGGCTTTTCAAAATACTTCATCAAAGTCATCTATAATCAAATTTTAGATGAAGACAATGTTTCAAAAGTTTTGAGAATTTCCGAAGAGGTATTAACTCTTGGAAAAAAGGAATTAAATGACGAAGCCTTTAATAATTCGGAAGTTGATTTAAGTTTTAAGATTAAGGATATCAACGAAGATAAATACGAAGGTTTCATCACAGTTGATCCGCTAGATAAAGAAGCTAAATATCATATAAACCTGCAATCGTGGCTAGTTACAAAGGACGGAAAGATTTATCCTTTCTTAGGTTTATATAATTATTCCCATCAAGCAAAATTCAATCCAAGTTATCAGTCAACTATCTACAAAAATCTGAACGTGGATTATATATATGCAAAGTTGGAGTGCCGTGATTTGGACGGGAATATATCCCGTATATATTATAAGGAAGCAATTGGGAATTTGTTAGAGAATTAAGATAATTGTTTTGTATAAAAAATAACAAAAAACAAAAAATAAATATAGTACGGATGAGATTATGCTTCTTGACTTATCGCCGCGACTATATTATAATATAACAATATGGTTAATATAGGAGGTTAGCAAGATGAAACAAAAGAGAACCTTTCAGCCTAATAAACGTAAACGCAGCAAAACCCATGGTTTCAGAGCGCGTATGGCTACTGTTGGCGGCAGAAGAGTCCTTTCCCGCCGTCGTCAAAAAGGTAGATACAAATTAACTGCATAGAACAACAGACTCGGACCACTAGCATGTCGCTTATATTTTTTGTGGTCCTTTTTTGTACTTTTTGAAGAAGGTGATAATATGAACCGTATATACAGTTTGAAATCCAATGTTGAAATTGAAAAGATCGTTAAAGCTAAACAAAGTGTGGGTAATAAGTATTATGCTATTTATTATCAAAAGACTGATGGATTTAAGGTTGCGGTTTCGCCTTCAAAGAGATTCAAAACCGCAGTTGAGAGGAATTATGAAAAAAGAGTTTCGAAAGAGATATTGCGACCAATAATTCCAAACTTGTCCGGATTAAAACTACTATTGGTTATTAAACCAACCGTCAGAGAATTGGACTTTGCTCAAAAAAAAGAACAAATAATATTTTTATTGAATAAAATAAAAAAGGAGAAAACATGAATACGCAAAGAAGAAAATACCTTTTAATCGCGATTGCCATAATTAGTTTATTTTTACTTAGCAGTTGTGGCGGCGGAGGCGTCCAAGAATATAAGCCGATTTCGGGTTGGAACGGCATCATAGATGTCCTTGTTTGGCCGATAGCTTCTCTTATGTGGGCAATCGGAAAGACAATTGGTTTTGGCTATTATGGCTTGGTCATTATCGTCGCAACAATCATTGTCAGAACATTGGCTTGGCCGATTTATGCGAAAACTAATGATATGACTTTAAAAATGCAATTGATGGCTCCGGACCAAGCAAAGCTGGAAGCTAAGTATGCAGGTAAAACCGATCCCGAGAGTAATCAGAGAAAACAAATGGAAATGATGCAGCTTTATAAGAAATACGGAGTAGGATTTGGGGGATGTCTCTTACCGTTTGTTCAATTCCCAATCTTTATTGCTTTCTACCAAACTTTACAAAGAGTTCCTGTTACCAGAGATCCTCAATATAAATTGGATTTCTCATTCCTAAATGGAAATTTCTTTGGAATTGATTTATTTAGAAGCCGTTTAGACGAACCGGTAACCACTTATCAAACTTGGGGAATTATTATTCTTGCAGCTTTGGTAGGTATTACTCAAATTTTAAGTCAGATTTTGGCTACAAAAAGACAGAAAAAAACTAAAGCGGATGCTCAAGGAAATGTACCTGCTTATCGGCAAACACAATCCACGGATGTTCAGAAACAAACAGAAATGACGATGAAAATTATGATGTATGGTATGACCGCAATGATGGTTTTCTTCGTTTATTCAAGTACGGCCGCTCTTGGCCTATATTGGCTTGTTGGTAATGTTTACTCAACACTACAAGCACATATGTCAGCAAAGACGAATAAAAGACGTATGGAAAAACTGAAAACAAGAATCGGATAAGGAGAAACGAATGCGCAGAAAATTATATGAAGTAAAAACGCTTGAAGAAGCTAAGAAGTTAGCCGTTGCTGATTTCGGAGTTAAAGAATCTGATTTAACCTTTACAGTCGTTAATGAGAAAAAAGGGTTTTTAGGAATCGGTAGCAAAATCGAAGTTGAAGCTGTGATTGATGCTGACGGTATTACTAAAGGTAAAGAATATATTCAGACACTTTTGGATAACAACGGCATTCAGGGCTTCATTGAAAAGAAAGTGCGCGGAAACAATGTTGAGTTCAATATTGAAGCCGGAGATTTTAACGGAAATCTGATCGGAAAAAACGCCAGAAACCTGATCGCACTGCAGATTCTCGTCGGTATTGTTGTAAATAATTATTATGAAGGCGAAGAATTGAAAACTGTTTTTGTTGATGTGGGCGGATATAAGCGTCGTCGCGAAAAAAACCTGGAAAACATGGCAGTTCAATTTGGAAAACAAGTCGCTAGATCAAAACAAAAGATCCAACTTGATTACCTTAATTCCTATGAAAGAAAAATAATTCACAATAAATTGGCCTCCTGGAAAGACGTTACCACTTTTTCTGTCGGAGAAGAGCCAAACCGATTTTTGGTAATCGAACCAAAGAACAAAAAAGAGCGATCATAAAACGCTCTTTTTCTATACATAATATTAATCAATGTCTGGGGTTATACTTTCAAGCCCTGCTTCTAGAATTTCTGGATTTTCAATAACTCTTTTAAAAAGTTTAAGCGAGTTTGCGTGATAAAGTCCATCACATAATCTTTCATCGGCTACAATTCCCAAATTCATTATTTTTGCCGGGACAATTTCGCCGTCTCTGTTAACAATCGGCTCCTTCTTCTCTTTTCCCATACTGACAAACATTCCGGTTGTACCGAAATCATAAAGATGATGATAAATAAAATCCATATGGAGTGATTTCAAATTTGTTAAAAAACAGGATGTATGGAAAGGACTGACTTTAATGATTGCCTTCGGAAGCATACCGTGTCGGTCAAGAAATTTTACAAACTTGACACTATATTTTAGTATAGAATTTGGCATAAAAGAAAATGCCTTTGCAGTTTTATCTGTGCGGTTTTTTTCGTCATTTCCACAATTCAATCTGATGCTTTCATCAACCATTTGTTTTATTTCCATAAGGTTTTCGGTTCCCCTAAACTCTAATTTGATGGTTGTTTCTTCTGCTTCCTCATTTAATCTTTTCTTGACAGAAAAGGAAACAAAAATCCGTTTTCTTTTGTATAATCTTCCATTCATAACAAAACGGTTCAAATGCGGTTTTAAGGCAAAAACCCGAACAATTGAGGCAATAACAATATGCATATAATTGATGCTTATATTTTCTTTTCTTTTTTTAGAAATATATAGATCAAGGGGATCGCAGTTAACTTTGATGGCCATCGAGTTAGAAGCATCGTGCCGCTCAAACATAACATGGGGGATCAACTTAAAAACAGGATCGATTGTTTTGATTCTTATACCATCGCTTCTTTTTCCAAACATTCTAACACCTCTTAATAATTCTATCATTATTTAAAATGATTTTCAATAAATAAAACAAATAGACCCATAGGGTCTATAGTTCAAGAATTTCCTTTTCCTTTTCTATCAAATATTCGATAAAGGGCCGGATGTCTTTCTTAACTTTAAAATTTTCTAGAGCTTCAAAATAACGAGTTCTGTCCTGGTAAGAAATGATAATCGGAGCCAAACCATATTTCATTAAATGATAATTCAAGACTAAACGTGCACAACGACCGTTTCCATCAAGAAAAGGATGGATTTTTGCAAGTTGTACATGGCTGAAAGCAATTTTCTCCAAGACGTCTTTATGGGGATCATTAAGGATATCAAAATATTTTTTCATGCGGTCATAGACTTTAAAATGACTCGGCGGAGTATGATTTGATCCTTTAATCGAGATATCAACATTTCGATAGAGACCGCCGATATCAAGTTCATTCATTAAAACCTCATGTAAATCTTTTAGTTTGTTTTCATTAAATTCAGAATTAGATTTGACCATAGCAACAACAAAAGCAAAAGCATTGATATGGTTTCTGATTAAACAAAGTCTTTTTTCTTCGATGCCTTCCGTTTCATCCCGGAGCACCGCTTCTACATCTTCAGGACTGATAAAATCTGTTTCAAAAGATAAAGAGTTAAAAACAAAATCTTTAATAAAATTTGGATGGATATTATTCAGGTCGAATTTTTCGGATGCAAGTTCTTGCATCCTGTTCAAAGGCAAATCAAGCATTCGTTACCTCCTTTTTATTTATTTCATTATATCATACCGAGAGTTAATAATAAAGATATATATATAAAACTTTTTGAAATCAAGACAAAAATAACTTAATATGTTATAATTACATAAGAGTGATTAAATATGCGAATAATAATGAAAATAATCAAAATATTAAACCGATTCTTGCTCATCATTCTAATTTGTTTTTTTATCTTCCTGATCAACGGTGTTTTTGAACACTTTGTTGTTCAGGATCGAATTTTCGAATTTAAATCTAGAGCAACTGAGGAACCTGTTGCCGATCCTTTAATTGATAACACTTATTATTATCGGGTCCCTTCCCGTGAAGGGGAAGATATTTCCCGAAATATTTTTAATTTTAATAAGAGAATAATTGGAGCAAAAGCTGATATTATCACCAGTAATCGCAATCCGCTACGAGACTATCCTTTTTTGTCTAAATTGGTTGGACCGTTTGCGAAATATTTGTATCTCGGTCACACCAGTATAAACAGTACCGAAGACGGGTCTAGGTTAATCGAAACAATCGGAAACAGTGCCTGGGAAAATAATATTGTTCGCGAAGGTAATAACGATTGGCTTACCAAAGAAGAATATGGCGATTATTCTTCTCCAATGATTATCGGGCTCAGAATTAAGGATACTACTTCGGAACAGCGGGACCGAATGATTGAATATGCGAAGTCAAAACTCGGCTATCATTATAATTATTCTTTCCTTTTTAATCGGGCAAATTCTTTTTATTGTACAGATATTGTCAGTAGGGCAGCATCAGCGGGAGGAGTAAATGTTAATTATGATTTCCTGGCTACTACCGGCACTGATATTCTTATAAGTGAAAATGTCTATATATTTTTTATCCGTGAGGTTGTGATTGAAAACGGAATTGAAAGATATAATATTTATTATCTGGACTAACAGGAGTCAATATGGAAGATACTATTGTTGCAATTTCAACCGCACTCGGGAAAAGTGCAATTTCCATTGTCAGGATTAGCGGTCCGGAGGCAATAGCTATTGTAAGTGACGTTTATAAAGGGATTAATTTAAATAAAGCTAATACTAACACGATAAATTACGGACATATATATGACGGTGAAGAAATGTTGGATGAGGTTTTAGTCAGCGTATTTCGTTCACCAAAAACTTATACCGGCGAAGATGTTGTAGAAATAAATTGTCACGGTGGGATCTTTGTTACTAATAAGGTTTTAGAACTGCTAATTAGAAAGGGCTGTCGACCTGCAGAACCGGGAGAGTTTACAAAGCGAGCTTTCTTAAACGGAAGGATCGATCTGACTCAAGCCGAATCGGTGATGGACGTTATCGAAGCAAAGACTACAAACAGCCTTAAACTGGCAAGTTTCGGTTTGAAGGGAGATGTTCGGAAAATGGTCGAAGATTTTCGTAAGGAAATTCTTTCGATGATTCTGAAAATTGAAGTAAATATCGATTATCCGGAATACGAGGATGAAGAATTAATAACTTCCGAATATCTTAAACCAGTAACTGAAAACCTGATAAAAAGATATGAAAAGATACTGGCGAAGAGTGAGACATCAACGCTCTTAAGAGAAGGTATTTCTACAGCCATAATCGGCAGACCTAATGTCGGAAAGTCAAGTTTGTTGAATGCTTTGCTTCAAGAAGATAAAGCTATTGTAACTGAAATTGCCGGAACAACACGGGATGTTGTTGAAGGGAAAATGAACATCGGTGGAGTTGTGTTAAATTTGGTGGATACTGCTGGAGTGCGTCAAACCGAAGATGTGGTTGAGCGGATTGGTGTTGAAAAATCCAAACAAATGATTGTAAAGGCCGATCTAGTGATTCTTGTTTTTGATTATAGTTCACCTTTAACAGAAATAGATTTAGAGCTATTACAGATAACTAAGATAAAGACTAGGATTATTGTCATTAATAAGCAGGATTTAGAGAAGAAACTCGATTTGAATATTTTTGAAGATTATCTTTTGATGTCAACTTTTAATGAAGAAGATATTGACAAACTTAAAAATCAAATTAAAGAAATATACCATTTAAGTGAGCTTTCCGATATGGATTATACATATATCGGAAATGCCCGCCAGATAGCCAAACTTAAACAAAGCTCCGAAGCTTTATCAGATGCCTACCAGAGTATTCTTGAGAAATACCCGATTGATATAATTAATATTGACTTGCGTCGGGCTTGGGGTTTTCTTGGTGAAATTATTGGAGAAGTGCATTCTGATTCGATTGTTGATGAATTGTTTGCAAACTTTTGTTTAGGAAAATAAATGAGCTGCCAAAGGCAGCTCTGTTTATTTTTTAGGGAATAACCACTTTTTCGTAAGAATTGGATAAATTCCTAAAGTGATATATGAAAGCAGGAAATATCGTAACATTGAGAAAATTAATCCTTCTGGCAGAAGGACGCCGAGACCAAACTGGATAGCAACAACTATCACTAAGGCGATAAGAAAACGAACAATCCTTAATTTCAGGCAACAATTACATTCAAAACCAACGAACTTGCGTTCTAAGATAATGGCTGCAACAAAACCGATAAAGAATGAAAATGAGGTATAAAAGTCTTTAAACTTATCTGGGTTTGTCATTGCTTTCTTCCAATAGATAAAAACAAAAGGAAGGAAGATAAGAATGGTGATCCCATAAAGAATGAGTTCTTTCGTATAACTTTTTTCACATTTTTCAAAGAGATATCTTCCAAGGAAGGCACAACCGATTCCAAGAGCAGCACCGGCTATGACATCAGTGGGGTAGTGCACTCCGAGGGCGACCCTAGATATACCAATTAAAGTAATGAGAACAATAATGGTAATCCACAACCATTTTTTCTTAACAGAAAGACCGATAGCGGTATAACTGACTGCGGAATTTTGAGTATGACCGCTTGGAAAGGAATATCCGGTTGCTGTATCTAACCTGGTAGCCTCATAGTTATGACCCGGATGTTCGAAAGGGCGGATTCTTTGAATGGCAATTTTTAACGCATTATTAAGAAGTAAGGAAGTGAAGATAGAAAAGGCAATCTTTTGCCCTTCTCTTTTTGAATAGATAAAATAAATTCCGAGAAGTAAAAGAATGAGGATACTTTGTTCACCTAAAATTGTGATTATTTCGAATATCTTATCAAGGAAGGGAGTAATAGTTTCCCTAATATCATTGATGATTTTTATTTCAAAAGCATTCATAGAGACCTCCTATATTTACGGTTTCTATTTTATACTCTTACCTAGAAAATGTAAAGTTAAAAAAACAAACCCAAGGATATTTCGGGTTTGTTAGTCTGTTTACTTATTCTTTTTTTCATCTTTTACTATTTCAGCAAGAGAAGTGGCAAGGCCGGCAAGATTTTGAATGTTTGAAGGGATAATGATTTTTGTTGCTTGCCCTTTAGCCATTTCAACTAAAGCTTCATAAGCTTTTATTGAGAGGACCGCTTGGTCAGCTCCGGCTGCCTTAACAAGTTCAATTCCCTTAGCATGAGCTTCCTGAACTTCTAATAAAGCTTGAGCCTCACCCTCGGCGCGCAAAATTTGAGATTGTTTAGCACCTTCAGCTTCATTGATTAATGCTTGGCGTTTAGCTTCGGCTTCAAGGATTTTAGCTTCTTTAAATCCTTCAGCTTGAAGGATTGCTGATCTTTTTTCACCTTCAGCCCTGAGAATTGCTTCTCTTCTTTCGCGTTCAGCCCGCATTTGTTTTTCCATAGCATCACGGATATCTTTTGGCGGTAGAATGTTTTTAAGCTCGATACGGTTAACTTTGATTCCCCAAGGATCGGTTGCCTCATCAAGAATATCCCGCATTTTCGCATTAATAATTTCGCGGCTAGTTAATGTTCCGTCAAGATCAATTTCACCAATCAGATTCCTTAATGTGGTTGCTGTTAGTTTTTCAATTGCAAGAAGTGGATAGTCTACTCCGTAGCAATACAATTTTGGATCGGTAATAGTAAAGAAAACAACAGTATCAATTTGCATGGTGACATTATCTTTAGTAATCACAGCTTGTGGATCGTAGTCAAGAACTTGTTCTTTTAATGACACCTTTTTCGCAATTCTATCAACGAACGGAACCAAAAAGTGAATTCCGGTATTCCATGTATCATGATAAGTCCCAAGTCTTTCAATAATATAAGCATTTGCTTGTGGGACAATTTTAAAGCTTGTGGCAACCACAATGACAAGAAAAAAAATTACGACAACAATTGCAATAATTGCACCCGGTGGTAATTCTAAAAATAAATTTAATAGCATGTTAATCTCCTCCTACTCGCTATTATTTTCTTAGTATTTCAATATTCCCAGCATTTTCAATTTTTGAGACGACCAATTTAATGCCTGATATGGCATCAATTAGAACTTTTTCACCGACAGCAAAATTTAGTTCTTCATAATTGACTGCTCTCCAAAGCTGGCTTTCAACTCTCACTTCCCCAATTTCATTGGGGACGATTTCTTTTGTAACTACAGCTAACATCCCGATTAATCTATCAGTGTTGGTCTTAACGAAAGTGCCACGCATTTTCTTTTTCGCTAGCGGTTTTGTCAGTAATATTAATATAATTGATAATCCGACGAAAAATATTATTTGATGCAGGGGTTTCAAAAATAACACACCACAGATCAATGTTACCAGGGCACTGAAACTAAACCAGATGGTAATTAAATCCATAGTCTCGAGTTCTATAATCAATGTGACTACAAAAATAACACCCCAGGAAACAATCATAACCCAGTCAAGAGGACTGAGAGTTTTTAATAGGAATAACATTAGTTTACCTCCCTCTCTAAATATACTTTCAACATTTTCTGTGATGCCTCCCAATCACATTTGTATTTGTAAAGGCTCTTCTTTGAAAAGTCTAAAGGATGAAACTCTGCCAGGTTTTGAACAATTCCTTTACCATTAATCCTACCGTAACTAGGTTTGATAGAGATATCGTGCAAGTCGTTGTTGCTGTATTTAGAAAGCATTGCTTCTTCCTTATTTAAGGCTTTGATCAATAAAACTTCATTACCTTTATCATAACCAACTAGAGTTTTGTACGAATCCTTAAAGTAAGCACTTGCCACCTTATTCAAAGTAATATTGGTTTCATAGATACTTACAGTCCCTTGAGATGTTTTAGGAAACCATTTTATATTCATAATATTCTCCTTTCGCTACTATTATATGCGTGAATTCAAAAAAATTCAAGGAAATATTAAAAAATATTTTAAAAGATTTATCTTATCAAGATGGATAAAGGAATGAACTAAAGCGAAGAATAAAAAAGAGCTTTATTTACCGAAAACAAAGGCTTCGATCAAATTCATTATATCATAAAACATCTGTATAAGAAAGAAATTAAAATGTAAAAGAAAGAAATAAAAAAATAATTGAAATAGAAATGTCATTATGTTATAATACAAGTTAAGGTCACAAGGAGGACAATTATGAATAGGCAGATGAAGAAATATATAATATTGTTTTTCGTCATCCTCATACCACTATTGGCTACTTTTTTGATTGGTTCTTATGGTTATAATTCCGAAAAATTTGGTCAAGGGGCATGGAAAAACGAATACAAAGAAGAATATCTATCCTTTTCAGAAGAAGAAACAACAGCGAACAAGATTGATAAATATTTAAAGTATGGAATCAATCCCCAATATTATGTATATGGGGAAACGCCTGTTTTCAGTCAAACACTTCAAGTAGAAGGGAAAAATCTTTTTCAATTAGATATATACCGGACAATCTATAAAGCCTCTGTGAAAAGTGAAAGCGGAGACGACTTTGTTGAAGAAGACCGAGTACAGTTTTTATTTTTAATATACGATGTTCAATATCAAAATATTCGCGATCTTTACACCGGAGGAGATGCCACGCTAAGAAAAGAGATTAACGAAGCCAATGTCCCTAATATTTCCATCAAACTAACGGAAATTATTGAAGATGAGGAAGAAACTCCGAAAACTTTGGAAGTCACAATCACCGAGTTTAGAGCAATTTTAGACAAGGGTGCTGATTTTGATACGGTTAAAGGCGAAGTTTTGGAAGACGATGATACAAACTCTGCTCGTCGGCTAGCAATAGTTCTTGGTACCGTAAAAATGGAAGATTTAGAGTGGAGTGCAGAAACAGAAGTAGAAATAAAAGCTAACTTTGCGGGTATAGCTGACCCTGA